>CAZRGL010000395.1:0-10787 GCA_964599485.1 uncultured Polyangiaceae bacterium | reverse complement strand
AAGTTTGGGTTGGTACTCGTGAGCTTGGCCGAGAGGTATCCCGTGTTGGAAGTGACCGGCGTGATGCTCTGTCCAATCATTCCCGTAGCGGCTGGATCGACCGCCAGATCGACTTTGTGTCCCAGCTCTTGCTTACGATGCTTGATGGCCTCCATGCACTTCTGGGCAAGACGAGTTGCTGCCATCTTTTGCCCATAATGGCTCTGCTTGCGCTCGACCGGCAGCTTCTCGACCGCTACCAGCACTCCTGCTGCGACCACCATCACGAGCACCAGGGCGGTGCGTGAGATCGACGGCGGCCGCCAATAGAGCTTCTTCATGCTACCCACTCCACGCCGATCAGAATGAGCATCAAGCGCACCACGACTGAAGCGGTGACCATCGCGGCCAATGTCTCGACGACCCCTTGCCGATCCAGCCATATTGCGATGAGCCCTGGGATGATGAAGCCGATGATCTGCAGATCGGCGGCGGTGTCCGGGGCGCCCACAGTCGTCAGTGACCAGCGCACCAACATGCCCATGATGTAGCCCACCAGAATCATCATCACCGTGCGACGGCGACCGTAGATGATCACGAAAGAAGACAGCGCGTGCACGACCGCGAAGGTCGCGAAACCGGCCGCTGCCGTGAGCGCTACGTTGAGCGGATGGGCCAGGTGAAGCGCCAGGTAGCCCGGCACGATCATGCCGCCCGCTGCGATGGCAAACACCTCGCTGAACAGCAGGCTGACCACTAGGCCCAGCCCAACCGACAGAGGGAGCAATTCCAACATCTCAGCCATTCTCCGATTCGGGCGCAGCCCGATTGCTGAAATAGGCGGCGAGCTCGAGCCCACCTTCAGCGGTGTTTCCCATGCCCATCACGAGCGCCGACGTTCCGACCAAGGCGATGACCCGTTCGAATACTGCTTCGATCGATAATCCCTCGGCGAGCACCAGCTTCGAGGCATCCAGCCCATTGTTGACCGCCGCGCGGGCGAACAAGAAGGTCCCGCTGCCCATCAGCACCACGTGGTCAGCCGGACTCCACTTGGCGAACTCCGCTCCGAGCAACGCCGAGCGGTCTGGCCTGTCCGCGCGGCAATTGAACACCGCCACCCGTCGCTCGTGATCGCCATGGCGCTGCAGAGCCATGTCCCAGATCTGCTCAGTGGACACCGGATCGTTGGCAGCAAAACCATTGACGAAGGTGATCCTGCGGCCGAAGAAATCGAGGGCGCGTACGGTCATCGCGCCCGGATCCGGCTGAGCACTCCACATGCCTTCGAGCGCTGTTTCTTCGTCAACGCCCAAGTCGCTGCAGACCGCCAAGGCCAGCGCTACGTTGTCGCCATGTTCGGTGTAGCGAAACCGAGCGAGCTGCTTTTCGATGTCGGAGGGCTGGGTCACGACGTGGATCGCGCTGCCACGGTCCTCGGCTGCCTCCTGGAGAATCGACAAGTGCTTTTGCTCGGCGGTGAAGAGCTTGGCGTCGACGGGCGTCATGCCCGCCAGCGCCCGGGCGACGTCCGCTTCGCCAGGCCCCATCACGTCGAGGTGGTCAGGGCGGGCGTTGGTGATGACGCTATGAGTAGCGCGCAGCAGCTTGAGCTCACACAGCGATTGTAGGGAGGGCTGCAAGGCCATGCACTCGATGACCAGCACCTCGGCATCGTAGGCGGCGGCGACGCCGACGATCCGCTTCTGCTCGATGATGTTCGGGCCGGAGGGGCGATAGATGGGCAGCTCGCGCCCATCGGGCAGGATCATGCGCGCCAAGGCCCCCGTCGTCTTGGCACAGACTTTCATCCCCCCAGCCCGTAAGCCAGCCGCGATCAAGCGGGTCACGCTGCTCTTGCCGCGCGTTCCGTTGACATGGATGCGTACCCCGATTCGGGCCAGGCGGCGCCGATGCAAGAACAGCTCGACGGCACCGAGCAGCGCGAGCAGCGCGGTCAACATCATCAACAGCTCGGCACCAGCCATGAAACGAGACGATAGACCGACCACGGCGCGGAGCGAAGTTTGGTGAAAAGGCCGCCACCCCGGGCTATATAGTGATGCGCTAATCGGCGAAAAGAAAGCTGCCGTCGATGTAGCGTTCAGCCTTGGACGGGCGAACCCGCCGAAGCGACAAAAGGGGGCCCAATTGCCTTTTCTACTCGCCGAGGCCGTTTCGGGAGAAATGCGGTGAGGTCATGAAGCAAAGCGAACAGAGCAAGAAGGTCCTGCGAAGAGGGGGGCGGATGATGTGGCTGGTCGTGTCAACGGCCCTGCTGATGGCCTGCCCGCCCAGCAAGCCGGGCCCCGCCATACCCGCCGCCTCAGCCAGCGCTGATGCTGGAGCCAAGAGCGAAGCACCCAACTTGGACCCCAACGGCAAGGCCACGCGGATCGGCAGCGCAAAACTGGTCGATCGCCGCCACGCCACCGCGCTCGCGGCCGACAACCTGGACCAAACGGCCAAGTCGGCCCCACCGCCGAAGAGCTCGACGGACATCTACAAGACCGTCGCCCCGGCTACGGTCATCATTCGTGTCTCCGGAGGTTTGGGCAGCGGCGTCATCGTCCATCCTGACGGCTGGGTGCTGACCAATCACCACGTCATCGCCAAAGGCAAGGCCGACGACTTCAAGCACAAGGCAACCGTCCTGCTCGGGGAGCTGTCCAAAACCACCGGCGCAATGGAGCGAAGCAAGAAGGAGTACGAAGCATTCGTGCACAAGGCGGACAAGCTGCGCGACATCGCACTGCTCAAAATCAACAAGCCGCCCAAGAACCTCCCCTTCGTGAAGATCGCGAAGAACAAGCCTGTGCCAGGCAACTCGGTCATCGCGCTAGGCCACGCCGGCGCCGGTATGTTGTGGGCGCTCAAGTCGGGGGAGATCTCAGCCCTCGGCAAGCTCGCCGACCACTTGGCTCAGGTAGCGAGCTTCAAGGACGACGACGAAGGCAAGAGGGCGCGCAAGTCCTTCAAGAAGTACGTGGAGAGCAAGAATCTCGGCATGGTCATCCAGTCGACCTGCAACATCCTGCCTGGTGACAGCGGCGGACCGCTGGTCAACGACCAAGCCGAGCTGATTGGTCTGAATGTGTTCTCACGCCGCGACCGGCGAACTGGTGGGCTCGTCAGCTTCCACGTCCACCACACCGAGGTCGAGAACTTCGCCAAGGACAAGCCGGCCGAACCGGCGCAGCTCGTGCCCGATCCATGGCTCGAGGGAGGCGGCGACATCAGCTATGAGGACGCCGATCTCGACGGCAAGGTCGACGTGCTGATGATGCAAGGACGAAAGCCTTGCCGCTTCTGCCCACGCCAGAGCGCCGCCGCATTCATCGACATCGATCAGAACAGCTATGTGGGACGCAGCAAGCTGCCCAAGCTGGATGAGGTCTACGACAAGCGCGATTTCGAGCCCGAAGCCGTCTACCTGCAGCTCGGGCGCGACGTGATGATCTGGTACGACACCGACAACGACGGCACTTTCGATACCTTGTTGTTCGACGAGTACACCACGGGAATGGTCAACTCGGCCTACACGATCTCCGACAAGGGCAGGCTCAAGAGCACTGAAACCTTATCGTCGGGCAAGCCGTTCCGTCCGGTTCTGTTCAAGGACAAGACGCTGCACGATCGTTTCACCCGTATCACCCGGGCGGCATTCCCATCGCGGTACACCGACGCCCCCACCAACGTCAAACAGACCTTGCCCAAGCCGATCGCTGCCACCGGCCGTGCACGCGGAACCGATTTGAACCGCGACGGCAAGCTCGATGCGGTCAACATCACCACACCATTCAGCAAGCGCTTGTTGGTCGATGCCGATCAGAGCTTCAGCCGCAGAGTGGGCCCGTTCTTCAACATGGCCAGCGTAACGGCCGCGACGCTCGATCCGGAGATCAGCGTGGTCAGCCAAGGCTTGCACATGTGGGTGTTCTACGACACGGATGACGACACCAAGTTCGATTTGGCACTGCACGCGCCTGGGTCGCGCCTCTACGTCGCCAAGGAGGCCTGGAAGATCGACAGCGCCGGCGCCAAGACATCTGCGCCCGAACACATTGGTCGCAAGCTGATCCGGCCGCGCCTGCTGAGCAGCAAGTCACACGCCGAGGCGGTTGCTTCGATGGTCACCCGCGGCCTGCTCCGCATCATGTCGGCCAAAGACGACGATGGGCTCAGCTCCTTCCCGCACCCGGTCGACGACCACCGCGGCAGCGGCGCCGAGCTCGTGGCGATCAAGGGCTCACCCAAGAGTGTCATCGCCATTCTCGGTCAAGGCAGCGATGGCTACTTGGTCGATCTCGACCGCAACAGCCGTCTGTCGGGCCCTGTCGACAAAATCAAGGTCAAGAAGGTCCTCAAGGACAAGAAGTTCGACTCCGAGTTCGCCTACTTCCACCGCGGTGGCATCGCTTGGGCCTATTACGACGCTGATGGGCGCGGCGGCTACGACACCGTGTTGGTCGCAACCAAGCCGGCTACCGGACAAGCCGACGCGGGCTTCACCATCGACAAGAAGACAGGAACTGCCAAGATGGACGCAGCGCTCGCGGGCAAGCCCCTGGTGCGGCCATCCTTGTTCAAGAGCTACCGGCTCAAAAAGCAGCTCAAGAAGGTCGCTGGTGACCTCTTCGCTTCATCGATGATCGAGAAGTAAATGCTGCGCGCAGATGTGGTCGTCGGCGGCCTGCTCGGCGACGAAGGCAAGGGCAAGTTCGTTGGTGGTTGCTGCCACCGCTACGACGCGGTCATGCGCGTCAACGCTTCGACCAATGCTGGGCATTGCGTCAGTGACGGCATCAACAGCTACGTCACCAGACAGCTGCCCAGCGTGTTTTTTCCTGAGCGGACTTTGTTGATCGTCGCGCCGGGGGCATTGCTCAATCTCGTCGCGCTCATGGAGGAAGTTCGCGGCCGGCCCGACAAGGCCGAGCTGACCGGCAAGCTCAAGATCGCCTCGTCGGTGTCGCTCGTAATCCGGCCCTACATCGAAAAAGGGCAAGGGGGCATGAGCACCATCATTGGCAGCACCCACCAAGGCACCGGCCCTTCGGCGGTGGCCCGGGCGGCGCGCCACTCGCTGCACCTGTACGATGTGCGCGCGGTTGCAGACGGCGACGAGGTGGTCCGCGAGGAAGTGCTCGAAAAGCTCGCCCGAACCTGCGTGGAAACCCAACCTCAGCGGTTCGAGTCGGGATCAGCCGAGCTGCGCAGCTATTGCATCGATGTGCTCGACGAGCTGGTCGGCAGCCTCGAGGAGGTTCGGGCACTGGTCGGCGAGGTGTGTGTCGACTTCAACAGCTTCGTGATCGAGCAGCTGCATCAGGGCGACAAACGGGTCCTCATCGAGGGCTGCAATGGGCTGCTGCTCGACAACTTGCACGGTGCTCATCCTCACACCACCAGCACCTCGACCAACATCGGCGCACTGATCTGCGGCGCCAACCTCTCACCCAAGTCGATCGACCGAATCATCGTCGTCATCGCTGCCTACAGCACCTGTTTGGGCAAGCGGCCCTTCCCCACGGAGATGCCAGAGACCGAGGCGGCCCATTTCTTTGCCAACTGCAACGAGATCGACGTCGCGCAACACAACCGTCGCCGGATCGGCTGGATTGATTTGCCCGCGCTACGCAAAGCGCTGAGCGGTTCGCAGGGGGCAGAGCTGCATCTGAACAAACTCGACGTGCTGTCAGGGCTCGAGCGGATCAAGGTGTGCGACCACTACCTGATCGATGGCCACAGCTACCCGATCTTGCCAGACGACCCGTGGCTGTACCGCCGCGCCAAGCCGCACTACATCGAGGTCGACGGCTGGACCGAGCCGCTCGCCGAGGCCAGAGCGCTAACGGACTTGCCAGCCAATGCCCGCGGCTACGTCGAGCTCGTTGGCAGCCTGCTGCCCAACGACATCGTTTCGCTCGGCGTCGGCCCCCGAAACGCCGACTTCATCGAGCTTGAAACGTGACGAGCAACGACACACTCGGTCCAGCGCCGCAGATCGCCGAGCTGATCGCTGCCGTCGAGAAGCTCCATCGCCATGTGGACACGCGTGTCGAACAGCTCATGGTCGTGCACGCGAAGCGGATGCGGTGCGGCCGGGGCTGCATCGCCTGCTGCGACGACGAGTTGAGTGTGTTCGAGGTCGAGGCTCGCCTCATCGAACATCATCATCCGAGCTTGCTCGGCCGCGAGCTGCCCCACCCCACTGGCGCCTGTGCGTTCCTTTCCGGCGACGGCAGCTGTCGGATCTACGCCAGCCGACCCTACGTCTGCCGCACTCAGGGACTTCCGCTGCGTTGGATTGATGCCGGGCCCGACGGACAAGACGCCGAGTACCGCGACATCTGCGAGCTCAACGAAGAGGAGCCCAGTGCGCCCCCAATCACTGAGCTGACGACCGAGGAGTGTTGGACCATCGGTCCCGTAGAAGCCGAGTTGCAGGCTCTACAGCGCGCTCATGGGGGTGCTGAGCAAAGTGAGCTGCGTCGGGTAGCGCTGCGTTCCTTGTTCCTCGCAACAAACCAGGGGGAGAAATGACAATTCGAGCCGCCAGACAAGCCTTCGCACGCACTTCGCTGTTCATCCTGTTGTTGCTGGGTGGAGTGCACGCATGCAGCCCGGCCAGCGCACCGCTGCCGACCGAGCCGACGGCAACGCCCACGGCAGCGGTGAGCCAGCCGCCAGCTTCGACCTCGGCGGTGGCGTCCGCGCAGCCGCCCGATCGTTGCCCAACCGCAAACTCATGCAGTTATGAAGGACTGTGTCAGCTGCGCGACGGCAAATGTGCGGCAACCCAAGACGCCCATTGTCAGAGCTCGGTCTCGTGCAAGAGCGGGGGGCGCTGCACCGCACACGACGGACAGTGCACTTGGGACGGAACAAGCGAGTCCGATTGCCGCAAGCCGCGCGGCAAGGACGGGCACAATCCGTGCGTACACTACGCCAGGTGCAGCTTTCGCGACGGGGTCTGTGCGCTACTGTCCGATGCCGATTGCCAGCAGGGTGAGCGATGCACGAGCGAAGGCGCATGTAGCTTCAAAGACGGCAAGTGTCAGGTGCTTTCTGATGCCGATTGCGCGCAAGCTTGCCGCGCCCACGGCCGCTGCAAGTTTGGCATGTCCAGGCTCCACGGAGGTAGCAAGCCCATCCCGTCCTGCATCGCAATCAAGAACGCCGATTGCCTCAAGTCAAAGGGGTGCATCGACGACGGCACGTGCAAACTTTCGGCCAACACGCCTCGCTGCGTAGCAGGTACAGACGCGCAGTGCGCTCGCTCGAGAGCGTGCCGTGATCGTGGCCTGTGCAAATCGGGTTTCGCCCACGGCTGGCCCGATCCGCGCTGCGTTGCCGTGAGCGACACCCTCTGTCGCCGTTCGTCCAACTGCAAACAAGCCGGTAGTTGCCATTTGGTGGTGCAACCACCCCCATTCATGATGGCGGTCTGCGGGGCAAAGAGTAAGACCGACTGCAAGCGCAGCGACGCATGCCGCCTCGAAGGCTACTGCCAGCTCGAGCCCAACGAGACTTACTGCAAGGTTGGAGGTGACGACGATTGCCGCAAGTCGCAGGCGTGCAAGAAGGATGGGCGCTGCTCCTTCGATGCCAACGCCGCGATGACACCTTGTGTGAAGCGCTGACCGATGAGCATGGCGAAGACGAGCGAGCCACGACGTAGAAAGCAAACCTACCTAGCGCTGCTACGCGGCATCAACGTCGGTGGCAGGAACAAGCTGCCGATGGAGGTGCTGACCGCCCTGTTCAGTGCGGCGGGCTGCGAACACGTGCAAACCTACATCCAGAGCGGCAACGTCCTGTTCGAAGCCAGCAAGCCGCTTGCCCGCGAGCTGCCCCGCCAAATCGAAACCACCATCGCCGAGCAGCTCGAGCTGAGCGTACCCCTCGTGATGCTCGACGCTGGACAGATCACCAGCATCGCCCATGGCAATCCCTATCTAGACAAAGAGGACATCGATCCAAAACAACTGCACGTGGTATTTCTCGCCGAACAACCCAACGCCGAGCAGCTCGCCGCCCTCAATCCAGACCGCTCACCACCAGATTCCTTCGTCGCCCATGGGCGCGCCATCTACCTTCATTGTCCCAACGGCGTCGCCAGAACGAAACTGAGCAACAAGTACTTCGACCGCGTCCTGGACACGACCAGCACCATCCGCAACTGGCGCACCGTGCTGAAGCTCGCAGAGCTAGCCCAGCAACTCCCAAAGTCCCACTGAGCCCCAATGTACCTCCGCCCAACTGAAGCCTGACTTCGATCGCCGGCTCGAAACCAGCGGGCTGCTCCTTGTTGAGATTCAGCCGCGGACGCCGATTCGGACGCGGACGCGGACACGGACGCGGACGCGGACGCGGACACGGACGCGGACCCGGACGCGGACGCGGCTACCAAATAGCTCAGCGGTCGAGTAGCTCGAACAGCTTGTTGCGAGCCGCCTCGAGCTTGGCGGCTGGCTGGGCGCAATCGTAGGCGCGGGCAAACAGCGAGGCGGCGATGGCTCGAGCAGCAGCCGAATCGCGGCGTGCCAACAGCGTGAGGTACTCGTAGTCCTCCATGCCTTCGCGGATGAGCTTGATGCGTATCGACTCGATCGGGATGTGCGTCTTGCCGCCGATGGTCGCAGGGGTGCCAGGGTAGAACAGCGTCCCGTCGCCCGAGCCGGAGAACTTGCACTGTCCGTTGGCCAGCCAGGCCTTGTTGAGCTGTTCGGCCACCTCGAAGTAGAGCTCGCCGCTCAGGTTGAAGCGAAACGCAATCCAAGGGAAAGCGCGATTCTGCACCGCGCTCGAATCGATGACGCGATTGGGCCAGCCCGTATCGCCCTTTTCGGGGGAGGGCTCGCCGCAAGCGCCGCAGCCGTGGGACATACAAGACTGGTAGGCCCACAGTTCCCGTCCTGGTTTGGTATTCAACCAGGTTTGATATTTCGGCAGCTGGTTGCCCGCAAAAATGCTCCCTGAGTCCGGCCGATCCTCGAGCGAGTTGATCACCGGAACAAACCAATCCACCAGCTCGGTGGCGCCGGCTTTGTCGGTCTCCTGAATCGACGCCGTCATGAGGATGCGGGCTTTGGGATCGAGTTGATGAAGCCGTTTTGCTTGGCGCTTGAACTCGTCCCACTCGGCAGCGTCATCGCCCGGCTCGTCGATCGGGTAGTGGACCAAACGATCGAAAAAGCCACGCGCTTTGGCATATGCGATCCACTTGTCGAGCTGCTCGGTGGCGTCGAGCCGAACAGCCGTCACCTTTGCGCCTGCCAATCGCGTGCGCCCGGTCCCGCGCACCAAGGGCATCATGTGCTTGTCGAATGCGGGGCTGTCGAAAGGGGGCTGGAAGAAGATGTTGAAGATGCTGAAGCGGTGCTCGAGCCCAGCTCTCACGTAGCGTTCGCGTAGCGTGTATGCGGCGGTGGGGTCCCATTTGGGCGCGCAGGTGTCATTGCCCATGTGTGCCATGCAAGGCTGCGCGTAGTCCATGTCGAAGGCTGACCGGAGGCTCGCGGTGGACGGAAGCGTGAAGCGACCGACCTGTAGCGACAGCGGCACCTTGCCGACGACCTTGCTATTGACGCGCACTTGGATCTCGCCTTGGTAGCGTCCCGCTTTTGCGTCACGGGGAACCAGCAGCTCGGTCCACACCACCCTCGATTCGTTGCGGGGAACCACGAAGGGGAACGCGTTACGTTTCTCTCCCACATAGGTATCCACGTCGGGGATCAAGGGGTCAGGCCAGCGGCCGGCCGCCCCCTCCAGGTTGGAAGCGGTACCGACCTGGTAATACCCGACGCGATAGAACACGACGTTGCGCGCCGGAATCGTCGCCCCACTGGGCCCTGTCAGCGTCTTGGACAGCGCCAAGGACACGCCGGCGACCTGCTGGGAGGCCGTGAAGACAATCTGGAACGCCTCGAGCTCGTTGCGCGCGGCCCGCAACATCGCTTGCGCAGTGGTTGCTGGGCGCTGCTTCGGCCGAACCTTGATGTTGGCAGAAACCACCCCGAACCGTAGGTGCGGATGAGTAGGGGTAGTGGATGGGCTGGACGACGTTTTGACCGTGCCGCTCACCGGCTTACTAGAGGGGCAACCAGTCGCCGCGAGCAGACCGGCGATGAGCAACAAAAGGGTGGGCCGCGGCCCGCGCGTTTGATCCATGTGCCTAGCCAGTAAGCTACTTCGTCGGCGGGGCAAAGCCCTCGACCATACGAAACGGCGCGCAGTCGAAGTGGAAGTGGTTGTGGTGACCGGGGTAGCCGGGGCCGAGCAGAACACGGAAGATGTCCTTGCGGGCAATCAACCGGCGGCCCAGCTCACGCAGAAAACGGGCGTGGACTTTGGCGATGCCGCGGGTGGCCTTGTAGTGATTGAGCACCCGGACGTGGAACGCGTGACGAAGCGCTTTGGGCAAGCCCGCGGGGAGCTTGCTCTTGCGCGGCAAGGCAGCAAAGTTGAAGCCTTCCAGATCGATGGCGTTACCGAGCCCGTGCTCGCTGATCCAATCGGGATAAGCGGCAATGCGCCTGCAGTTGTAGGTGCCCATGTGCACGAGCCGCTGTGGCGCACGCCCATAAATCTCGATGGCGAGATCTGAGGCGACTTTTTCAAAACGCTCCAAGCGCACACGAAAACCCGTGTAGATCTTGGCTGCCGTGCGGTAGCGGATGTGCTTGCCTCGGTACACCTCGAGCTTCACGGCGGGACACTTCACCCGCCCGCGGGGCGCAATCTTACGGCTCTGCTTGTCCAGGCCATATTTGTCGAGCTTGGCCGCGTGAGCGGGGCCGAGC
>CAZRGL010000394.1:0-10791 GCA_964599485.1 uncultured Polyangiaceae bacterium | reverse complement strand
GGGTCCTCTGTGTTGTTGGCGGGCAGATAGCCCAGCAGGCGCCGAAGCTGCGCCAAGCAACTGGGATCGTCGGGCGCGGTCAGGTGGCAGACCCCACTCTTGGCCGCGTGAGTGGCGGCACCACCGAGCTCCTCTTTGCTGACCTCTTCCCCTGTGACGGTCTTGGTCACCTCGGGACCGGTGATGAACATGTAGCTGCTCTGCTCGACCATCAGGATGAAGTCTGTGATGGCCGGCGAGTACACGGCGCCCCCGGCGCAGGGCCCCATGATGGCGCTGATTTGGGGCACGACCCCGCTGGTCAAAGTGTTGCGCAGAAAGATGTCCGCATAACCGCCCAATGACGCCACGCCCTCTTGGATACGGGCGCCGCCCGAGTCGTTGAGCCCGACCACGGGTGCGCCAACCCGCACGGCCATGTCCATCACCTTGCAGATCTTCGAGGCGAAAGCGGATGACAAAGAGCCACCGGCCACCGTGAAGTCCTGTGCAAAGAGGAAGATCTTGCGCCCGTCGACGGTGCCCCAACCAGTCACGACGCCGTCACCGAGCCACTTTTGCCTCTCCATGCCAAAATCGGTACAGCGGTGCGTAACGAAGCGGTCCAGCTCGACGAAGCTGCCCGGATCGACGAGGAGCTCGATGCGCTCACGCGCGGTGAGCTTTCCAGCATCGTGTTGCCGATCGATACGAGCTTGGCCGCCGCCGATACGGGCCTCAGCGTTCATCTTCTCGAGCTTGGCCAGCTGCGCCTCATGGGTGTTGTCTGCCATCGCTGTGGTGTTAGCTAGCAAGCGGACTTGGGGTCAAGCGATCCCCTGCGAGGCAATCGCACAAACCAGCTCGTTGGCGCTCACGAGGGGTCGAGGTAGTCCACGGTCGTGCCGCGATGCGTACGCAGCGTGATCCGCCCAGGTTCGCGGGCGACGACCCAATCGGGCCCAATGGGGACTTTGCCGTAACCACCGGGCGTGTCGATGATGAGCTTCGGCAAAGCGATACCGCTCAACCGCCCTTGCAGCGCCTCCATCAAGTCGATCCCGGTTTGCACCGGGGTGCGCAGATGGGCCGCGCCAACCACGGGGTCCATCTGGTGGAGATAGTAGGGACGCACGCGATGGCGAACCAAACGTCGCAGCAACGATTCGAGCGTCTCGAGCGTGTCGTTGACGCCAGCGAGCAGCACGGTCTGATTCATGAGCGGCAGTCCTGCATCGGCAAGTCGCGCACATGCCTCTTGGGCCTCGGCCGAAAGCTCCTTGGGGTGGTTGAAATGGGTCATCACCCACAAGGGATGGAATGGGCGAAGCGCCGTGAGCAGCGCATCGTTGATCCGTTGAGGCAAGAACGTCGGCACGCGGGTGGCAATGCGAATGACCTCCACATGACTCATCGCCCGAATCTCAGCGAGCAGCTCCACCAGCTTGGGGGTGCTGAGGATCAGCGGCTCGCCGCCGCTGAGGATGACCTCACGAATCTGAGGCTCTTCTTTGATGGCGCGCAGCGCGCGGTCGAGATGATTCGAGCCGAGCGCCCTCTGTTTGCCCCCAACCAGCCGCGAGCGGGTGCAGAAGCGACAGTAGCTGGCACATTGATCGGCAACGACCAAGAGCGCCCGATCGGGGTAGCGGCGTATCAGGCCCGGCGCGATTTCGTGAGCCTGCTCGCCAAGCGGGTCACACAGCTCCTCAGGCTGGCGACGCTGCTCGGCGATGTTCGGGACGATTTGCCGGCGGATCGGGCAGTGCGGGTCACGCGGATCACAAAGCGCGAGGTAATAGGGTGTGACCAGAAGGGGCATGCCCTGCGCTTCGGCCCGTTTGGCGCCCGCCAGCTCGTCGGCGCTCAGCTGCAGGTGACTGGCTAGCGCCTCGGCGGTGCGGATCGAATGACGAAGCTGCCACCTCCAATCAGCGTTTGCTGCCTGGTCGGCCAGTCGCGCACGGGGGAGCGGGCGGTCCAGTTGCTCAGCAGACGCGTTAGTTGGGGCCATCGCCCTTGCTGCCCGCGTCAGCCTGGCTCGCGGGAGCGCCCCCGTCCTGGGTGCCAGTTGGCTCGCGGTCCCAGAAGGGCTTTTGCTTTCCGAGGGCGGCGGGCAGCTTCACGCCTGCGAGCGCCTCGTTGTCCACCTTGACGGGGAATTTCGCGCGCAGCTTCTTTTCGAGCGCCGCCTCCCGATCGCGCACCATCTGCTGCAGTATTGCAACGCGTATGGCGCGATCGGCTTCGGCCACCGAGCGCGTGTGGCCTTTGGACATGCCGGCCAAACGCACGATGAACCAGTGATCCTTGTCCTTGATCAGCTCGGAGTGAATGTCACCGACCTTGGCGAGCTTGAACGCAGCCGCCCGGACCGCGCCAGGGACGTTCTTGTTGTCGCCCTTGGCGTCGCCGACAGGACCCACGATGCCGAGATCTCCGGCGAGATCGGCGGGGGCGTGCTTGTTGCGTTTCTTGGGGGCGGTCAACGAGTGCTCGAAATAGAGCTCTCCCCATTGCAGCCCCGTAGTGATCTTCTTGGCCAACGCCAGGACTTCCTTGGCCTTGTCAGCATCTCCCAAGACGATGGCGGCGACCCGTCGGCGTTCTGGCTCGCGGAATTTCTCCTTGTGCGAGTCGTAGTACTCCTGCACCTGGGCAGCGCTGATTTCGGCCGGCGCGGGCATGCCTTCACGCGCCTTGGCGAGCATCGCTTCGCGGAGCTTCTGGCGGATGGCTTCTTGCACCGCAGGCTCTTTGTCCAAACCTCGGCGCCGAGCTTCTTGCGCCAACAGCTCGATGTCGATCAGCTCTTGCATCAGCTGCCGACGGCGCTTCTTGGTCTGAAATCGTAGTCGGTCAAACGCGTTCATCCGCTCGAGGGCCGCCGCAAAATCCCCCACGGTGATGACCTTGTCGCCAACCTTCGCCACCACCCTGGCCGCCTGCTCATGACTGAGCCCCCCAGGCGGCTTACCAGCATCGGGCGGACCGACAGCTTTGTCGTTGCAGCTCACGGCGAGCAGCAGCAACAGCAACAGCCAGCTAACTCGGACAGGCGTCATGGCCTGGCTTTAGCACACCAAGCCCCGCGCGAGCAGCCGTGAGCCGCCACCCCGCTCCACCACGGCCAGCCATGGGCGAGGCCAGCCGAAGCGGGCTCGAGCTCGCGCGCCATAGGCGAAGGCGAAGACGGAGCCATGGGCGAGGCCAGCCGAAGCGGGGCTCGAGCTCGCCATCAATCCTGGACGATGGTGCCGATGGCGTCGCCTCGGCACACGCGCATGATGTTGCCGCGCTCGGTGAGCTTGAACACGCGAATCGGCAAGTTGTTCTCTCGACAAAGCGCCACAGCTGTCTGATCCATCACACCGATACGCTTGACCAAGAAGCTCTCGTAAGAAACCTCTTGGAGCATCCGCGCGCTTTCGTGCTTGGCCGGATCGCAGTCATAGATCCCCTCCACCTTGGTCGCCTTGAAGAGCGCGTCGGCTTGGATCTCCATCGCCCGCAGCGCCGCAGCGGTATCGGTGGAGAAGTAGGGATTCCCGGTGCCAGCGCCGAAGATCACGATGTTGCCCTTCTCGAGGTGCCGGATGGCCCGACGCCGAATATAGGGCTCCGCAACTTGTCGAATTTCCAGGGCGGTCATGACGCGTGTGGGACAGCCTTCCTTCTCCAAAGCGTCTTGAAGAGCAAGGCTGTTGATGACAGTGGCGAGCATGCCCATGTAGTCGCTCTGGGAGCGGTCCATGCCCGCGCTCGCGCCCTTGAGGCCCCGGAAGATGTTCCCTCCTCCGACGACAATGGCGATCTGCACCCCCATTTGGTGCACTTCGTCGAGCTCTTTGGCGACCTTCTTCAAGGTCCCTGGCTCGATGCCAAATCCGCCAACTTCACCACAAAGCGCTTCGCCACTCAGCTTGAGCACGATCCGCTGATAGCGAAGGTCGGGATGGAGAGCGGGTGGTGGGTGGAGGCTATCCGCGCTGCTGGCCACGGGCCCCGGCGTAGCCCCGCGCCACTGCCCTGGCAACCTATGTATGCCCAGGCGACAAGATCCACCGAGTCTCCGAATAAGCTTGCCTACTTAGATGACGGCGACTAGCGTGCGCCTCCGCCTATGGCACGTGTCACCGTAGAAGACTGTCTCGAGCGAGAAGAAAACCGCTTCGCTCTGGTTATCATGGCCGCTCGGCGGTCGCGCCAGCTGATGAGGGTCGAAGAGCCCCTCATCACTTGCAAGAACAAGCCACTGGTGACGGCGCTGCGCGAGATCGCTGCCGGCAAGGTGTACTTCGACCGCAGCAGCGGCGAAGTCATCGAAGAGTGGGTCGCGCAGCAGCGCATGCGCTACACGGCCACCAAAGGCTAGCGTAGCCGACAAGCGCCGTGTCACGCGCTCGTCGAACTCGTGCTGACCGGTCACGAAGCGGCTCCGCTTTGGGGCGCGCCGCAGATCTAGTGGTCGGGCTCGAGCAAGGTAGTGAGGCGCACTACGAGGACGCTTGCTATTACAGCGCTACCTACGCCGATCGCAGCGAGGATATCGACTATTACCTGCGCTTGGTCGCCGACGCCGAGCCGAGCGAGTTGCTCGAATACGGCTGCGGCAACGGCCGCATCGCATTGCCGCTAGCCTATCGTGGCGCTCGGGTGACCGGCGTCGACCAATCCGCGCCCATGTTGAAAGACTTCCGGCGTCGACTGCGTCGCGCACCCCGAGAAGTACGCGAGAGGCTGGTCCTGCGCCGCGGCGACATGCGAAGTGTGCGGCTCGAGCGCCGCTTTTCGTTGGTCCTGTGCACCTTCAACACCTTCTTGCACCTCTATAGCCGGCGCGACGTCGAACGATTCTGCGCGCGCGTCGTGGCCCACCTGAAACCGCGCGGGCGATTCGTGGTCGATGTTTCGATCCCTGACCCAAACGAGCTCTGCCGCGATCCCAATCGCCTGCTCCGTTGCACGCCGTTCAGACATCGAACGACCGGACGAGTGGTCCGCTACGGCGAGCGCTTCGACTACGAGCCCATGGCACAGGTTCTGGTTGTAGACATGGAGTTCGAGTCCCGCGATGAGCCACAACAGCGCTGGAACACGCCCCTAGCCCATCGGCAGTTCTATCCGCAGGAGCTGGAGGCCTTGCTTCACTACAATGGCCTCGAGACTGTGGTTGCGCACGGCGACTTTGCCTGCGAGGCGCCAGACCGCGATAGCACCAACCTCATTTTGCACTGCCGGCGTCGGCGCGGATGGTGATCGCACGGACTCGCGCGCAAAGACCCGCGCCTTCGCCCAGAGTCTAGTCGCCCAGTCTAGTCGCCCAGTCTAGTCGCCCAGTCTAGTCGCCCAGTCTAGACGCCGATGTAGAGGCGATGGGCGAAGTTCTTCTCGAGCTTGGCGTCCAGCACCTTTCGGGCGGCTGCCTCGATGTCGTATTCGACACGCTTGAAGGAAAAGTGCTGCTTGTCGACGTCGAAGACGACGTAGCTGGCGCGGTTGTCGTAGTCGCGTGGCTGGCCTATCGAACCGACACTGACGATGTACTTGGTGCCGGCCTCAAGCTCGAAATCGGCCGGTGGGAGCTCTTCGACGGTACCGTGCGACAGGGCAAACACCTTGCACAGGTGGGAGTGGCCGATCAGCGTCAAACGGGCCATTCGGTCGAGCATCGGCAAGCATTCCCGTGCTTGCTCGGGAGCAAAGATGTAGTCGAACTCTTCAAGCCGAACTGGTGAGCCATGACAGAGCTCGACGTCGAACTCTTCGAGCCGCTCGCTATAAGGCAGGCTCTTCAGCCAAGCGGTGTTGGTGGGCGTGAGGATCTCGGCGTGGATGTCCAGAGCATTGCGCGCCGCATCGTAATAATACGAGTAGTCCATACGGCCGGCGACAGCGGCGTCGTGGTTGCCAAGAATCGTGTTCTTGGCGAGGTCACGCACGATATCGGCACATTCGTTGGGCGATCCGCCGTAACCCACAACGTCGCCCAGACAATGAAACTCGTCGATGCGTTCGCGTTGGAACGCATGTAGCGACGCGCTTAGGGCTTCGTAGTTGGCGTGTATGTCGCTGAAAATACCTAGACGCATGGCGGCTCAACGTGAACGAGACAAGTTCCGTAGCGTAACATATCTGCCGCTTCCCTGGCGACGCGAGAATCCGAAGATTGGCATGGGTACGTCGTCACGGCGCTCGCGACAAGCCCCCTCGCGCACAGATGCTCTGCTACATTGGCGGCGATGAGCACATCCGTACGCAATACCCTTCGCCCTGCCTTCATCGTGGACGCTGTCCGTAGCCCAATCGGCAAGTATGGTGGCAGCCTGAGCGCCGTCCGTTCCGACGACCTGGCGGCGCATGTCATCGAGGCCCTCTGCAAGCGAAACGAGGGCTGCATCGGCCAACTCGACCAGGTCATTTTCGGCGCCATCAATCAAGCTGGGGAAGACAATCGAAACGTGGCCCGTATGGCCAGCCTCGTGGCGGGCCTGCCCTATGATGTCCCAGCGGTGACCGTAAATCGACTGTGCGGCTCAGGGCTCGAAGCGATCAACGACGCCGCGCGCATGATTGCCGTTGGTGAAGCGGAATGCGTCGTCGCGGGTGGTGTCGAGAGCATGAGCCGCTCGCCCTACGTGATGGCCAAGCCCGCCCAGGCTTTCAGTCGCCAGGCGCCAAAGATGTATGACACATCACTCGGTTGGCGATTCCCCAATCCGCGCATGGAGAAACGCTTCGACTTGATTGGCATGGGCGACACGGCAGAGAACGTTGCCACCAAGCATGGCATCAACCGCGCTGATCAGGATGCGTACGCGCTCGAGTCGCATCGTCGTGCTGCAGCGGCAACGGAGGCCGGGCGCTTCGCCGACGAGATCATCCCGGTGACTGTGCCTCAGCGCAAAGGCGACCCCATCGTGGTGTCGCGAGACGAGTCGATTCGCGGCGATTCCTCGCTCGAGAAGCTGGCCCGACTGCGGACCGTATTCAAGAAAGATGGCAGCGTGACGGCTGGCAACTCGTCGCCTCTGAACGACGGATCGGCGGCCGTGCTCGTGGTGTCGGGCAGCGTGCTCGAGCAACACGACATCGAGCCCATGGCACGAGTCGTCGCCAGCTCCACGGTTGGCGTCGACCCAGCCTATATGGGCGAAGGACCAATCGGCGCCGTCCGAAAAGTCCTCAAACGTGCTGGGTTGCGCATTCCAAACATCGACTTGTTCGAGCTCAACGAGGCGTTCGCGGCGCAGTCGTTGGCTTGTTGTCGCGCCCTCGAGCTCGACCCGGCGAAGGTCAACGTAAACGGGGGGGCCATCGCCCTCGGCCATCCTATCGGCTGCTCCGGGGCAAGGGTCATGGTGACCTTGTTGCACGCGATGAAACAGCGCGAGGCGAGATTGGGCATCGCCTCGCTCTGCATCGGCTTAGGCCAGGGAATCGCAACCCTGATCGAACGCGGCACGCGCTAGGCTCACCACTTATTGAACCTAGCCTCAGTGGGTCAATATCTTGCGCAAGGCGTTGAATTCGCTCGCCATCGCCCAGAATGGGGCGTGTCAATTCGACCGCGAGCTTCGGACTCGCCACACTAGTCGGCTCGGCCTTGCTATGATGCCGTCGTGTCAATCTCGTCCCGAGCCGACCAGCTGCTCAACGCAAAGGTCGCATTCTGGATCCGAACCCTTGAGGTCTTGACGAACCGATGAAATTTCCGCCGATCGAGGTACCCGGCGACGGCAAGTTGTATGCCCGCTTGCTCACCAGCTGTGGCGAAATCATCGTGCGCCTCGAAGAGAGCCTAGCGCCCAACACCGTCGCCAACTTCGTGGGCTTGGCAAGCGGTCGAATCGACTGGAAGGATCCCAAGACGGGTAAGGGCATGAAGGGCACGCCCTTCTACGACGGGTTGCGCTTCCACCGCGTGGTGCGCAACTTCGTCATTCAATGTGGCGACCCGATGACCCGCTACGACGACATGGTCGACCAGTGGGGCAAAGGCAAGCCCGGCTACGCTTTTCGCGATGAGTTCTGCCCCGAGCTACGGCACAACCGCGCCGGGGTGATCTCGATGGCCAACAGCGGCCCGGACACCAACGGATCGCAGTGGTTCATCACTGAGGTGCCCACTCCTCATCTGGACAAGCGGCACACCGTTTTCGGCTTGGTCACCGCTGGCCACGACGCCGTCAAGCGCATCGCGAATACCGAGCTGGGACCCAAAAACCGGCCCACCAACGACATCGTCCTCGAGCGCGTCGAGCTGTTCCGCCAGTAATACTCGGCTAACCAAGGAGCTGAGGGGGGAGCTCATCGAGGCGTTCCACGGCTTTTGTTGCCAGACGCTTGCGAAGACGAAGCAGCGAGCTGATCGTGGAATTCTGTTGTGGCTCGGGCAGGCTGCGCGCTCGGCGCACCGTCTCGATGGCCACGTCGACATCATGCAAGATCCCGAGGTCCTTTTGCATGCGGGCTGCGAGCCTTGCGATCGCCGCGTAGTTGGGGGTGCTCGGCTTGTGCCGGCGCAAACGGTTGCGTCGTCTGAGCGCCTCGGAAGCGTCCGCACGCGTCATGAACTGGCCCAACATCTCGGAGGTGTAGCGCAAGCGCTTGAAGCGGATGCGGAGACGATGCAACCCCTCGACGTTGTCCTCGCTGGCGGGAAGGAGCTTGTTCACTCCTTGGCGTGCGGCGGCCAGTTGTTGCTTGGCGAACTGAGCAGCGCTGAGCTTGCGCTTCGGCCCTCGTTCGAGCAAAGCGAGTAAAGCGGCGAACGCGTCGTTTACTGACTCACCTCGTAGTAGCTCGATGGCGCTACGACGCAGTTTTCGTTCGTAGGCCGTGCGCCGCTTGAGCCACGCCTCCACCGCACGGCGCGCTGCCGCCGACAAGCCAACGAGCTCGAGCGTCTCGGTGAGCACTTCTTCGTCTCGAAGCGCGTTGGTGGCGTCACCGAAACGCTTGAGCGCTTGCTCGAGAGCACCAATCTTCTTCTTGCCGTAAAGCGCCCGTGCCGCCCTGAGCACGGTGCGTAGGCGGCGCATACCAACGCGGAAATCGTGAACTGCCTCCGGATCGTTGGGGTCGAACACCACCCGCTCGGTTGCCGCCTGCGTTCGTTCCACCAGCCCTTGGCAGGCCGGTTTGACCAGTCCCTCTGCGCTCACTCGTCTCGATCCCATTACCAACCCACCATTGCTACTTCGACTTGTGGTCGAGTGCCCAGCAGCTCACCGATGCGGTGACGCACGGCGCGGCGTACTCGCTCGGCAACTGCCTCTTGTTCGGGGCGCGTCCCGACCACGCGCAACAGCGCCGACCGCGCCGCATCAGCGGCCTGCGCGGCAACCACTTGTGGTCTCGAAACACCTCGTGTTCGTACTGTCACCGTTGCCGCTTGACCAGACTGGATCGGGCCAACCGCAACAAAAACCACTCCGATGCGGCCGATCTGGCGGCGATCTCGCAGTACCTCGTCGGCTATCGGTTGGCCCGCCGACATGGCGACCCTTCCTGCGGCGATGGGCTGGGGGGCGCTGAATCCGTTTCGAGACAACGTCACGCATTGGCCATCTCGAAGCACCTGGGTTTGCGCTACACCAAGTCGCCGCGCCAGCTCGGCGTGACGGTCCAGGTGCATCATCGTGCCGTGAACCGGCACGAAGGCCTGTGGACGGAGCAGCTCGATGAGTCGCTGCTGCTCCTCGCAATACGCATGGCCACTGACGTGCACGTCGGGGTCTGTCGATTTGGTGCAAAGCTCGACACCGAGCTCGAGGAGATCGTTGAGCATCCCCTGAACAGCGCGCTCGTTGCCAGGGATCACGCGACTGGACAGCACCACCCGATCGCCTCCGGACAGCTTCAAATCGGAATGGTGTGCCCCCGCCAGGCGTCGCAGGGCCCCGCGCGGCTCGCCTTGTGTGCCGGTCGCCAGGTAGAGCACGCTTCGCGACGGCAATGATCGAGCAAGCTCGGGGCTGACGAGTAAATCGCTCGGCCAGGCGAGCAGACCCAACCGCTCGCCAACCGCCACGTGGGTGCGCAAACTTCGCCCCAGCAGGCACAAGCGCCGCTCGGAGCGCTGAGCGATGTCGCCAAGGGCGCGAATGCGGTGCAGATTCGAGGCAAACAAAGCCACGACGACACGCCCGGGCGCAGTGCTGACCAGGCGGTCGAGGGCGTTTGCAGCGGTCTGCTCACTGCCGCTGTGCCCTTCGATCATGACGTTGGTGCTATCCGATAGCAGCAAGCGCACGCCGGCGTCGCCGAGCTGCGACAAGCGGGCTTGGTCGGTCACGATGCCGTCGGAAGGATGCGGATCGAGCTTGAAATCCCCGCTGTGAACCACTGGGCCACAAGCCGTGTGGATGAGCAACGCGGTGGCAGCAACCATCGAATGCGTCACGCTGATCGGCTCCAAGTCGAAGGAGCCAACCGAGAATGGCCGACCGGGCGAGACAGCGGTCGCGACGAGCCGTTCGGCGGGCACGCCAAGCTCATCGAAGCGACGCTCACACAAGGCGAGCGCGTACGCCGTGCCCCACAGATGCAACTTGTCCAGACCAGCCTCAAACAAGGCACCAGCGAGGTACGCCACGGACCCGATGTGGTCTTCGTGACCATGGGTGAGCACCAATCCGCGCAGCAGAGAGGGTTGCTCCGCGAGCCAGGCGAAGCTCGGCCGAACCAGATCGATGCCTGCTTCCGAGCACGGGCCGGTATCGGTAGAGAAGCTGGCGCCGCAGTCAATCACCACGCGCTCAGCCGACGCGCCCGGCCCGCACCCAGCCGCGCTCGTGGTCGCATGGT
>CAZRGL010000393.1:2813-10805 GCA_964599485.1 uncultured Polyangiaceae bacterium | reverse complement strand
CCGTGTACTTCAACTGGCGGCCGCGGACACGAAGCGGTCGGCAGACTCAGCGACTCCCCTACCCCGGCCGGGAATTACGCGTGCCCGATCGTGGGCCTGTCGGCGACTGGCTTCGGGGAACAGATCCTCGATCTGAACCTGTGCGGACGGGTAGCCACCCGCATGCTCGACGGGGCCAACCTCGAGCAAGCACTGCGCCGTACATTCGAAGAAGTATGCGCTGCTGACGGCCTGCTGGGCATCATCGGGCTGACCGCCGATGGCATGATCGGCTACGCCCATTCTACTGAAGCATGCGGCGTCGCTTGGGTGGACGGCAGCGGCGCGGTTCACGTCGATCAGCATGGTCGCAGCTAGCGCAGGGTCCGAGCGGCGGAGGCCGAGGCGGAGTCGGCGGCCGAGTAGGAGCCGAGGCCGAGTCCGCGTCTGGGTCCGAGTCTGCGTCCGCGGCCGAGTCCGAGTCCGCGGCCGAGTCCGCAGCCGAGTCCGAGTCCGAGTCTGCGGCCGAGTCCGAGTCCGCGGCCGAGTCCGAGTCTGCAGCTGAGTCCGAGTCTGCGGCTGAGTCCGAGTCTGCGGCTGGGTCCGGGGCCTGTCCGCAAGCCTTGCCGCCGCGGCCTTTAGGAGCGAAACCCACAGTTAGTGCGAAGCTTCGATCAACTCGCCGAGCAATTGCGCCGCATCGACGGTCGCGGCTACCGGGCCTACAAGGACATCCAAGGCGCCTACGCCGACCGCAATCTCGAGCTGCATGTCGATCATGTGCAAGGCGACCCCTTCGCCGCCCCTTCCCGCGTGCGGCTCGTCGTCCCCCGAGCCGTCGCTGCGTTTCCAGAGTCGTTGTGGGACAACCGCGTCAGGCGTGTGGCCTTAGCCGACTTCTTGATTCGCGAATTTGCCAGCGGCTGCGAGCGGGTGGCGCAGCGCTGCGGTTCAGGCAAGAGCGGCCTGATCGACATCGACCGTCCCGGCCAACAGGTGCTCGAACGCAGCGCTTGCCGAGTCGACGAAGGGGGCGTCGAGCTACGCATCTCGGTGGGGCTGCCAGCGGCCGGCCGCAGGGTGCTCGGCCGGCAAGCCGCCCAGCTCCTCCTCGATGAGCTGCCCGCGCTGGCAGCTGATGTGGCCTGCTACGACCAGCTCGACGCCCAAGAGATCGCAGCACACGTCAACGTCGTCGAGGACGCGCACAGTCTTCGCGGTCAGCTCGATGACGCAGATCTGGTGGCCTTCATAGCCGATGGCGCCATCTTACCGCGCCGTAGCGGTGTCGATCAGCAACCCATGGCTGGTCAGCAGGTCGTGGCCTTTCGCAGCCCCGCTGCGCTTCGTGTGGAGCTGAGCTTGCCGCATCATGGCCCCGTCAGCGGCATGGGGATCGGCCGCGGCGTCAGCTTGATCGTGGGAGGGGGGTATCACGGCAAATCCACCCTCCTGAGCGCGTTGCAGCACGGCATCTATGCCCACCGGCCGGGCGATGGCCGTGAGCGCGTGGCCAGCAATGCGCGCGCGGTCAAAATCCGCGCAGAGGATGGTCGCCGGGTCGAGAAGGTCGACATCAGTCCGTTCATCAACAACCTGCCCCACGGACGCGACACCCAGCGCTTCTGCAGCGATGACGCGTCTGGCTCGACCTCGCAAGCGGCCAGCTTGATCGAAGCGCTCGAAGCGGGCGCCGAGCTATTGCTCATTGACGAGGACACCGCCGCAACCAACTTCATGATCCGTGACCACCGCATGCAACAGCTGGTGGCCAAAGACCAAGAGCCCATCACGCCGTTCGTGGACAAGGTGCGGCAGCTCTATGAGGAGCGCGGGGTGAGCACGGTGCTGGTGGCAGGCGGCAGCGGGGACTACTTCGACGTGGCCGATCGCGTCATCCAGCTTGACGCGTACTGCCCTCGCGACGTCAGCGCGCTCGCCAAGAAGATCGCCGAAGAGCCAACTGGTCGGCACGACGAAGGCGGACGGAGTTTTGGCGGGATGACGAAGCGTATTCCGCTAGGCAAGAGCGTGGACGCCAGCCGCGGACGACACGAGGCCAAGATCGGCGCACGCGGACTTGGCTGCATCCAGCTCGGTCGACACGACATCGACGTCAGCGCTGTCGCCGAGCTCGTCAGTAGCAGCCAGCTGCGCGCCATCGGCCACGCACTGCATCACGCAAGCCGCAAGCACATGGACGGAAAACTCTGCATCAGTGAGCTGCTCGACGCGGTCGAACGTGACTTGGCCGCCCGCGGCCTCGACGCCCTGACCCGCCACCCTCTGGGTCAGCTCGCAGAGTTTCGTCGCTTCGAGCTCGCCGCCGCCCTCAACCGGCTTCGGACCCTGGAGGTTCGATAGCGTCATCGATCAGCCCAAGCTTTCGCAGGCCCTCGATGAGCAACAGCGGCGGACGGGCGGGGGCGAAACTGTCCAGCGCCACGAATGCGTGCACCAGGCTCGCGGTAGCCCGCTGCACGCCGTCGTCGCTGCCGACCAAACGAAAACTGAAGTGGATTGACCGCTCACTGATGGCCGACACTTCGAGCTGCACGTCGATGCGCTCTTGCATCCGAATGGGCTTGCAGAAATCCGCCTCCGCGTGCACCAGCGGCATGCCGAGGTTGTGCTCCTCGAACAGCTCGGTGATGCCCGTCCCCATGGCTGCCAAGAGCTGCTCATAGGCCGTGTGACAGTATTCGAAGATACGCCCGAAGAAGATGATGCCGGCGCGATCGACTTCGAAGAATCGAGCGGTTATCTGGTGGACGAAGGCCAAGACCGAGCGACCCTAACATGTTCGTCGACCTTGACGCGTACAGTTGCTATGCAAGGGCCACGGGGCGCAAGATGCTGGTGACGCTCGAGAGCAGCGCAAATACCGAACTCGTGCAAGCCGCGTTGCGCGGTCTCGGCCTGTGGACCACACGCCTCGAAAGCCACAAGAACAGCGGCCGCAAGAACAAGACGGTGGCCCTCGTCGTCGCGCCCCACTCAGCGTCGGTGCCCGCTGAGCAGATCGAACAGATCGAAGGAGTCGCCGACGTTCAGCTGCCCGCGAGCCCACATCCTCTTCTCGACCAGCACCGCGAGCTCAGCGTTGCCATCGACGGAGTGGAGCTTGGCGCACCAGCACCTCCAGTGCTCATCGCCGGCCCATGCAGCGTCGAATCTCCAGAGCAAATCGCCAGCGCGGCGCAAGCAGCCCGGGCGGCGGGCGCTCGCTTGCTTCGTGGCGGCGTCTACAAGCCGCGAACCTCTCCCCACGGTTTCAGCGGCCATGGGCGCGACGCTTTGGGCTGGATGCGCAGCGCGGCCGACGATGCTGGCCTCGGGATGGTCACGGAAGTCATGAGCGAGCGCGAGGTCGATGCCGTCGCCGCAGCGGCCGACATGATCCAGATCGGCTCACGCAGCATGCAGAGCTTTGGGCTGCTCAAAGCGGTGGGCCGCTGCGCCAAACCAGTTCTGCTCAAGCGCGGCATGGCAGCCACCGTGCGCGAATGGCTGCTGGCTGGTGAGCATCTACTCGCGGCCGGAGCCGCTGGCGTCGTGTTCTGCGAGCGCGGGATCCAGAGCTTCGATCCCCAGACCCGCAACTTGCTCGATCTTGGTGCCGTCGCCCTACTGTCGAAGGTCTACGGCCTACCGGTCGTGGTTGACCCATCCCACGCAGCAGGACGACGGGATTTGGTCGACGCCTTATCCCGAGCCGCCCTCTCCGCCGGCGCCCACGGCCTCATCATCGAATGCCACCATGACCCTGGCACGGCGCTCTGCGATGGACCGCAAGCGCTCAGTCCCGCCGAGCTTCAAACGCTCGGTGAGCACTGCTTTGGCAATCGCTGAACCGCTACCGAGCTGTTGGGTTGCCGGGCTTCAGGGTTGCGCCGGCATTTGGCCCGCCAAGGCCCAGACCATTATCGTCACACGATGCGCGAGCTACTGCTCATTGCTGGTGCGGGAGCGCTGGGCTCACTAGGGCGGTACGGCGTCAGCGAGTGGGCCAAGCGGGCCTTCGGTGAGGGCTTCCCAGTTGGCACGTTGATGGTCAACGCAGTCGGCTCGATCCTGCTCGGGCTCATCGCTGGCCTCGCCATCGGTGGAGCGATTTCCCGCGAGGCCAAGCTCGCCATCGGAGTGGGCTTCTGCGGCGCCTTCACCACCTTTTCGACCTTCAGCGTCGAGACGCTCAGCCTCGCCCAGGACGGCAAGCTCGGCCGCGCTGCGGCCAACGTCGGCCTCAGTCTCGTGCTCGGCCTGCTCGGCGCATGGCTTGGCTTGTGGGTCGCGCGCACCCAGCTACGCTCGTCCTGAGTTGCGGCACCTAGCTACCACCGGGGATTGACCAGGAAGATGTCGCGCTCGCCAGGTCGGCGCAGCTCACCGTTTGAGGCGGACGGCGATGCGAGCCATCAGCTCTCCATCTGGAGGAGCCGGCTCAGCTTCGTCGTCCGGCCCTACCCCCGCGTGCTTGAACAGCTCCCAGGCGCGCACGTAGCTATTGCGTGCCTCCTTGGGCCTTGCATTGCGATGATGCAGCTCGCCAGCCAACCAGGCCGCTCGCGCCACAGCGCGCACGAGCTCTGGCGAGCCGATCATCGAGATCAAGGTGGGCGTGTCCACCAGACCATACAAGTCGCGGCGCGGGCCGAGCGCTTGGTTGAGCGCATTGTCAGCTTGGCGCTCGGCCGCTTCGTGCTCACCCCTGTCGAGCAAGGTCAGCGCACGGGCGATCATGTTGGTCGCCTGTCGCACCATGCGCATGACGTAGTCATCCTTGATCATGCTTGGCTCCGGCGAGATGACCACCAAACAGACACCTTGCTCTTGGGTGCCATGGGTGCGCGGAGCTTGCCCGCGGCGCACAATCCGTCGAGCAAGGGCAAGCTGCCACTCGCCCACGGCACGTGACAAGACGCCTGAGCTGCAAGGAGCAAATGGTCCATCGCCGGCATGATAGCCCTCTTGCAGCCTCGCCCCACAACATCAAGCAGCGCTCGGGCCACGGCCCGCAGCCACCAGCGAAGTGAGCCTACTGCTTTTTACGCGAAACGAAATTCTGGGACAGCTCGCTGAGCATGTTCGCGGTGATGCTCAACGTGCGGGCACTCGTCTCGAGCGCGAGGCGTCCCAAATTCAAACCGTGGCTCGCCCACAGGCGACCCAGGTCAAGTCCATCTTCTGCCAAGCGTGACAGCTGCGAATGAATTTCATCAGACTCGGTTGCCACTGGCTCGGCCGGCGGCGCGTACTGTTGCTCATTCATCTGACTTCTCCTGTTTCTGTTCATTGTCTTGTTGGTCGGGCAAGCCCTCCGGCCGCCCAGCCGCCGAAAGCGGCAGACATTCTTGTCCGAGAATTACTTTGGGGCCGCCCGTGGTCTCGCGGATCCCAAGAAAGGCGCTACTGCCAGCAGCGAGCGGGCCGCCGCAAAGGCTGCAACGCTCGTCGCGAGCGAGCAGGAGCGGTTGATAGCCGACCACCCCGGCGAGCGGAGCGGCTGCAGGACGCGGCCCCTGCTCTGAGGCACCGGAAGCGCCCGAGGCAGCCTGCTGCTCACCGAAAGGCTTGAGGAGCTGATTGCGGCGCTCGCGCAGCCGATCGGCCACGCCTCTGAGCTCGCCTTCCGCCACCCTTCCCATCGAATCGATGGTGGTGACCGCGTCCTCCAGTATTGTGCGAACCACGTTGGAGACGGGGACCCGCCACGATGTTGCTAGCCGCTTGAGCTCTTGCTCGAGCACCACCGGCACCCTCGTGTGCAGCACCTTTTCTTTGCGGGGCTTGCTAGCGCGTTCCTTGGTCGAGTCGCCGTCGCCAGCTTCGGCCTTGTCGCCTTCGTCGTGGTCTTCGTTGCTCACAACCGCAACGTAACACGACGTGTCACATTGTCAACTCAAATGTATCACAAAGTGATCTGTGAGGCCTTCGCCCTATCGCCTCGGGTGCTATGGGCGTGGTCTAAGCATTGAGATTCATTCAGCAACGACAGCGGTCATTTGCCGCAGCACTTCTTGTACTTCTTTCCGCTGCTGCACGGACACGGCTCATTTCGCCCTATCTTGCGTCCCTCTCGCACTACCGGCTTGGCCTTGACCATTTCTCCGTCGTGATAGTGCCACTTGCCGTCGATCTTGCGGAATTGCGCGCGCTCTCGGTGGCGGAGCAACCGGCCCTTGATGGTGTAGCGAGCCGTAAACTCGACGACGCCCTCGTCGTCATTCTCGCCCCCCTCCGTTTCGTGGATGGTCAGTCCTTCCCACTCTGCTTCCTGGCTCCACTGCGCCGCACCTTCTTCATCTACTTGATCGGTGGTCGCAGGATCGTGCGTCTCGAGCACATAGTCGACCTCACCGAGCACATAGGCCGCGTAGCGCGACCGCATCAGCGCCTCAGCCGTAGGCGGGAGCTGTTCGCCGCTCACGTAGCGACCACAACATTGCTCGGTGCTTTCTCCAAGACCACAAACGCAGCTCACGGCAGTTCTCCTTCGGGCTTTCGGATCTGAATCTTGGGGGATAGAGCCAAGCCGGCGCTTGGGTCAATGCCTACCTGCTCGCCCACCGAGCGCTCCCGCCGCGCTCACCACTGCGGGTACGACGCGATCAGTGCGCCTGCAGCGTCTGCGTCGAGCGGCTTGGCAAAGAAGTAGCCCTGCGCGTACTCACACCACATGTTCTTCAGCTGGGCCGCCTGCCCCGCGGTCTCGACGCCTTCGGCCACCACGTCCATGCGAAGATTGTGCGCCAAGACGATGATGGCGTGGATGATCTCGCTGTTTTCGCCGCCCTCACCGATGCGAGAAACGAATGAGCGGTCAATCTTCAACGTGTCGTACGGAAGCTTGTGCAGGTAACTGAACGACGAGTAGCCCGTACCGAAGTCATCGAGGCTGACTGTCACGCCGTGCTGCTTGAGGCGGGTGAGGACGTCGACCGCTTCTTGCTGGTTTTCTAAAACCGCGCTCTCGGTAATCTCCAATTTGAGCTGTCTTGGATCGAGCTGCGCCTCGCCCAGCCCCTGCTCAACGTGCTTGTGAAGCTCCTCTTCGCCGAATTGCTTGGCAGAGAGATTCACGCTCACGTACAGCGGCGGGTCCATCCGAAAGGCGCGATGCCACTCCGCCATCTGGCGACAGGCCTCGCGCAGCGCCCACTCGCCCATCTGCACGATGAGGCCTGTCTCCTCGGCCACAGGAATGAACTTGGCTGGTGAGATGACCCCTTGCTCGGGATGGTACCACCGCATGAGCGCCTCGAATCCGCTCAAGGTGCGCGTCGCAAGTGACACGATCGGTTGGTAGTGCAGACGGAACTGATTGCCATGCATGGCGTTGTGCAGCTCGCTGACCATCGACATGAAGCGCGTGTCCTCGACGCGCATTTGCGTCTGGAACACGGCCCGACGCTTTCGCCCTTGGCCACGCGCACGGCTGGCTGCCAACGCTGCATCACGCAGCACGTGCTCTGCCCGCTCGTAGCGCCGCTCGCTGGTGACAATACCAACAATCGCACTGGTGGTGATGCTCTGACCCTTGACCTGGTAGCGCACGCCCACTGTTTTTTGGATGCGATCCGCAATCCGGGCGGCAGCCCTTCGTTCTCCGATGCCGTCGAGCATGACCGCAAACTCGCCGCCGTCGAGCCGAGCCAGCGTATCCTCGGGGCGAAGCAGCGTAATCAGGCGCCTGCCCGCCTCGGCGAGCAGCTCATCGACCACATCCTGTCCGTAGTTGCCGACCAACATCTTGAGGCGGTCGATCTCGACGATGAGCACCGAGAAGCCATACGATGAGTCGGCGCGCACATGCTCCACCGACTGAGCGACCGACTCGACGAAAGCCGAGCGGTCACGCAAATTGGTGATCGGATCGATTCCCGTGGCCAGCGGGATCTCCGGAATGGTCATCTCTCGGGTGTGGACCACGATGGCGTCGACGATTTCGTCCTCGAGACGGTTGACCGCCGTCGACTGCAGCCGGACGTAGTGTCCGTTGCGGTGCTTCGC
>CAZRGL010000393.1:974-2778 GCA_964599485.1 uncultured Polyangiaceae bacterium | reverse complement strand
GGTCGAGTGACGAGCGCCATGCTCAGCGGCCAGGTTCTGAAAAGCGCTGATGATCCGGTTGTGGTCATCTGGGTGGAGCAATTCGGCGGTCGACTTGGACGCCAAGGCTAGCGCGTCGTAGCCGAGCATTTCTTGCACCGCTCCGCTGACGCTCATGAACTGCACGCCACCATTGGCGTCGAGCAGCGCGATCACTTCCTTGGAGGATTCTGTGAGCGCCAACAGCCAGCGTCCCGCGATTCGCAGCAGGACAGACTCGTCTATTTTGTCGGTTTTGTCGGCCACGACCCCTATTGCGCAGACTCTCTACCCCCCGTACTGATGACGGCGGCGGAATCATAGCCGCCGATCATCGCAGGGGAAAGGCACAGCGCTGCGTCAGCGCTTTCGCGCCGCGAGGGCCGCTTCGCGCCTCGGCAACAGCCAGCAGGCTACGTCGCTCCACAACCTGCTGAGTTGACGCTCAAAACGTCGAAATCCTGCGCTGGCACGCAGGTTGCCGCTCCTGGCGACGAGCTCGTCGGCGCGATGCAGACCGCCGAGCCTGGTTCGCGCCATGGGCGCGTGCGAGTGGGCGACATCACACAGGAGGCCGCGCCAGAGCACTCCCAAGGGTGGAGTGCGCGCGGGGAGGTGACCATGAGACTGAGCAAATTGCTGACCGCGGCGAGCACGGTAGCGGTGCTGACCGCACCGACGAGCGGGTTGGCCGCCGATCCGCCACGCATGCAATGGGACAAACCCGTCCTGCGTCTGTTCGACGGACACGGCAAGCTGCTGTACGCCCAATGCGACGAGAGCAGCAAGACCTGCTTGTTCCACCGAGGTTGCAAAGGTAGCAGCAGCGGCGACAAGTGCCGGCCGCTCGAACGACTCAAGGACAGCCGGCACCCTGATCGAGAGCGGGATCGTTTCTCGAAGTTGGTAGCCCGCGGCATGAAATTCGTGCCGGCGATTGCCGAAGCACCCCCAGGCTGGACACGCGACGGTAGTGGCCGCGTCTTTCAAACCAAGTTCGACATGAACAAGCGCGTCTGGCTTGGCGGGCGCTACGCGCCGAGCTTCAACTCATCAGGGGAACATCAGCTAGGCCGAGCGGCCATCGAAGCAGGTGTTCGCGGCGAGCTGCTGAGCCGCGACACCCGATCGCGTTACCGCTTCTACGCCCTCGAGAGCGAGCTGGCACTCAACCCTCTGCAGGTGCAAGCCACGCTGTTTCGCTTCGATCAGAGCAGCGAAAGCGACACGCCCTTCGTCCGACTGACCACCTTTTGGCCAGAGCCCGTCAGACACGACGGCTATCTCAACGTAGGTTGGTGGGCGGAGGTCATGGGTGTGTCCTATCGCCCCCGCCGCAGCGAGGACGAAACGCACCTGCGCTTCGTGGGCATTGGACCCACGCTCGACTTCTGGCACTCGCGTGACCTGTCGAGTTGGCTGCGCATCAAGGTCGGTGGCGTCTTCGAGGATCTCTACCTCAATCGCGACGGTCAGGGCCACCGCTTGGCCTTGACGCCTCACGCGATGCTCGATGCAGACGTGCTCTTCGGTCAAGCCGGTATGTACCGCTTGACCATAGCCAGTGGATACGAAGCTCCGATGGTGTTTTTTCAAGGCAGCAGCGCTGGGCCTACCCCGCGTCACCGTTTTCGGAATTTGCTCGCCTACGAGATGATCGTGCTGGCCATCAACGACCAGCCGCTGAGCCTGATGCTCTCTGGCGAGGGGGGATACCGCGACGACCTGGTCGAGGAGGCCGCGGGCTGGGAGCTGCGCGCTGGCGCTGGCTTGCGTGTGAACTTCT
>CAZRGL010000393.1:0-964 GCA_964599485.1 uncultured Polyangiaceae bacterium | reverse complement strand
GTGTGATGTGGTGGGGGCCGGCGCCAAGCGCCGAAGATCATCGCCGCATCGAGGAAAAACGAGGGCAGTAGACGACTCATGTCGATGGCGGCCAAAGTCAGCGTTTGCTGCTGCGTGGTGTTGCTCTGCCTGTCGCCTCGCCTGTTGGCACAACCAAACGCCGAGCAAGCCACCCCAGTGTCGGGCCCAAGCGACGAGCGGACTGATTCACCCTACGCGCGCGACCGGCGAGGACTGCAAGTACGGGTCCGTTTCGATCCGGCGAGCCGCTGGTGGCTAGGCTCAAGCTGGGCCCCCCAGCTGATCCTGCCCATCACGCCACAACGGAGCGACGCTGGCCGCGCTGGGCGTGTGGCGCTCGACACCGGCGTAGCCTACCGCCAGCTCATCGAGCTCGAAGAGGGCACGATCGCCTACAAGCTCTACCACCGAGCGCTCGACGCCCACGTGTGGCTCGGCCCCGACCGTGGCCCTGTGCAGCTCGAGGCGACAACGTACCGAGTACGTTTCATGCGCTGGACGGCCGACGGACGCATCATGTTGCCCACCTCACCGCCCCGCCGCGTGGCCTTTCCCTTCAACATCGGCATGGACACCACCGTGGGAACGGTCCGCTTCGCGCAGTCCGAGGCCGGCGACTACCAAGCCGACGTTGGCGTGATTCGCAGCTTGCTGTTGCTCGATCCTTGGCGCCAGAAACAGCTTCGCTCCTTCGTTCACCTCGGCCTAGGCCCCCGCTACGATCTGCGCTTGCGCAGTGCTGGCGAGCAGACCGTTCTGCGCCACTTGGTGGCGCCGTTCACAACCGCTGCGTTTCGCTTCCACCATGAAAGCAGCGACGGCCATCACGCTTTCGACGTGATGGCCACCGGGGGATTTCAGCTCGAGGTCGACAGCGGCTGGAAACCACTCATCGAAGCGAGCGCTAGCTACGAGACCATCCTGGTCGCCATCAACGACATGC
>CAZRGL010000392.1:0-10832 GCA_964599485.1 uncultured Polyangiaceae bacterium | reverse complement strand
GGGATGGCGGCGCCAATGGCCACCACCTCGTCTGGATGGACCCCCTTGCAAGGCTCGCGGCCGAAGAACTCCGCCGCCGACAACTGCACCAACGGCATCCGAGTCATGCCACCGACGAGCACCACCTCGTCGACCTCACTGGACTCGAGCTGGGCATCTTGGAGCGTACCAGCACAGATCTCGATACAGCGATCGACCAGGTCTTTGCACAAATTCTCGAGCTGGTCGCGGGTGATGGAGCGCTGCAGGTGAAGCGCTTCGTTGCTACGACCAACCGAGATGATGAACGGCAAGTTGATGTCAGCTTCACCAACCCCGCTGAGCTCGCACTTGGCCTTTTCAGCTGCGTCCTTCAAGCGCTGCAAGGCCATGCGATCTTCGCGTAGATCGACGCTGTTCTCTTCACGGAAAGAATCCACCAGCCAGTCGATCACCCGTCCGTCGAAGTCTTCGCCACCGAGGAAGGTATCTCCTGCGGTTGCGACGACCTTGAACACGCCGCCCTCACCGATCTCGAGGATGGAGATGTCGAAGGTACCACCACCCAGATCGAATACCGCGATCAGCTTGTCGAGATCTTTGCCGTAGCCGTAGGCGAGCGCCGCCGCAGTGGGCTCGTTGATAATCCGGATGACATCCAAACCAGCGATCTGACCAGCATCCTTCGTGGCTTGTCGCTGGCCATCGTTGAAATACGCCGGCACGGTGATGACCGCTTTGGAGATCTCTTCCCCTGGCCGTGCTTCTTCGGCGATGATCTTCATTTCTTGAAGGATCATCGCGCTGATTTCCTGCACCGAATACAGGTTGTCACGGAGCTTGATGCGGACGTCTCCGTGGGGTCCTTCGACGATCTCGTAGCTCACCGTCTGGCAGGCGTTCTTGACCGGACCGCTATCCCATTTTCGACCGATCAGTCGCTTGGCCGTATAGACGGTGTTCTCCGCGTTGGTGATCGCTTGCCGTTTGGCGATGTGTCCAACGAGGCGCTTGCCAGCCTCGGTGATGGCGACCATCGACGGCGTCGTCTTGTAGCCTCCACGGTTGGGAATGACCTGAGGGACACCTTCTTCGACGATTGCCACACAAGAGTTGGTGGTACCGAGGTCGATGCCGATTACGCGATCCAGTTCTTCCATAACGATGGCCGACTCCGCCAAGCAGAGTATTCAGCTAGTTGTAGAAGAATGCTGGCATGGAAACCAGCATTCCATCGTTTCAACCCGTCTTATTCGGTCGATGCCTGCCGCTCTGCCTCGTTCAGCTTATCGGCGATGTCAGTGTCACGTGGCGAGAGCCTCAGCGCCTGCCTGAATGCCTCGACAGCCACCCGGTAATCGGCGGCATGCATCGCCTGCTCGCCGTGACTCAGATAGCGCTTGAGCCGACGCTGGCGCGCCTCGTCGCCGATCTTGCTGAAACGGCCCCGCAGCTTCTCCGCGGCGCTCTGCTGCACATTTTGCGCCGCATCGCCCGTATCGATACGCGAGGTACGCTGAGCAAGACGTGTGGCGGTCTGGGTGGGCGGCGGAGGTGCAGAGCCCCGACGAAGCTTGCGAACCAGCGCATCTCGCTGAGCCTGGCGCTGCTCATCGGACTGAGGCGGACTGGACGGGCGTTTGCCCCCTGGCCGGCTGCGCGCCCCACGACGCCTTTGCACCGGCCGTGGTGGTGGGGAGGCCTCTACGTCGCGGCGGGGTTGTGCGCCAGAACCAGGACGGCTTTGGCGAGCAGCCACTCTCGGCACACGCGGAGGCTTCAACGCCTCGGAGGGCATGGCGGGTGTCGGCGGCGGCTCGATGGGCTCGCACTCGACCGAAGGCGCCGGCGGCGGCACAATCGACGGTGAAGGCGCTGGTGTTGGCGCTACGGGCGGCCTGTTGCGACGTGCTTGCGCGGCCTTGCCGACCGGATGCTTGGCGTCATAGGCTTTGCGGCGAGCTGGGTTTCGGAGCGTGTCGTGGGCCTTGGTCAGCGCGCCAAAAATCGCCTCTATCTTCTGCTTGAACGGCCCCAGGCTCTTTCGGAAATACCGATCGGGGTGGAACTTCGGCGCCATCTTCAGGTAAGCGCCTCTGATATCCGCAACCCCGGCATCGCGCTCGACGCTCAACACGTCGTAATGATTTAAGAATTCGAGCTGCTCGAAGAGCAGATCGATCCCTTCACGCATGGTGTGGCTCAGATCGATCCCATCGCCTGGGTCGGGCTCTTCTGAGGCCGCAGTCTCAGAGTCTCCAGCGGCCGTCGCGTCGCTGTCGGGCGACGCTTCGTCATCAGCTCCATTGGCATCGTCGTCGGTCCCGCCAGCAGCGCTGCCTTCATCTTCTTCCCGCTCATCGTCATCGCTGGCGAATACCACCAGACCCATGTCCACGAGCCGATCGAGCGTTGAGGAAACTTCGTCCGGATCCATACCCGTGACAAAAGCCAAATCGTCCTCGCTCAGCGTAGCGTCGACGACGCCGAGCAGGTGATCCTCTTGCGGCGACAAGCTCACCTGCGGCGCCCCAGCGGGCAAGCGTCGCGGAATTCGTGACATGACGGGAGACTAGGGGACTAACAGATACGGCAGCTTAGCAGAGATCGCGGCCTGGTCTTTGACAGGTTCTACACGTCTGTTTGGCTACCGTCCACCCGCGCCGCTGTCCGAACCGCCAGCATCGGCGAGAGCTTCCCGAATGACCGCGTCTTGGATCGCAATCGCATTCTGGAATGCCTTGATCGACCGCTCTTTGGCCTGCTTCGCCTCATGCTCCTGCCCGTCGGCCAGAAGCTGCTCGTAGCGTCGCTTCTCAACCACCCCGAGCACCTCCACCAGCCGTCCTCGGTAGTGGGTTCGCTCTCGGGCTAGCTTCAGACCGCGCTTGATGTCTTTGGTGGCGCCGTCGAAATCTCCGCTAGCGCTACGCAGCTCCGCGATGCGCGCCAACGTGTCGGCGAGTACTTCGCGCACCTCGGGCGACGGATCACGCGGTCGTGGAGCGTCGACGAGCCGCTGAAGGAACGCTATAGCCTGGCTAGGCTTGCCTTCACGCTCAGCGATGTCGGCCTGGCCGTGCAGGGCCCGCGCTTTGGACAAGAAGGCGAGCAGCGCTGGATCAACCACCGCCTCTTGGGCGCAAACGCAGTTTCCTGGATCGTCACCAGTGGGGCGCGGCTGCTCGCCGGCGCAAGCGAATCCGAACAGCAGCAAGGCGAGCAGCACGATATGGCCGCCACCGCGAAGGCGCGCAGGGCGGCTCACTTTACCCCCCAAGCGGCAAAACGGTTGGCGCGCAAGTCGGCAGCACGGGCAGCGACAATCTTTCCAAGACGCTCGCTCTCGCCCCCCTTGGTGGCAAACCGCGTCGTTGGATCAAACAAGGCTTGAGTCGAACGCGCTTCAACCATCACAGCTCGAGGCGCCGTCGGCTCCTTGTCGCGACGCGCGCTCGGCCCGGAGGTGGTCTCGAGTATGGCCATCGATCCGAACAACATCATAAGCCCGGCGGCAACCGCGGCGATGCTGCTCATGAGCATGACTCGGGCAGCCGGCCTTCGGGCTCGGCGCGGTTCGGCCTTCGAGCCCATCGCCCGAGCCACTGCACGCTCGACGCTGAGCTCGTCGAGCTCGGCGGTTGCGGTCGCGGCCCGTAGTGAGCAGGCAAGCTGAACCAATGGATGGTCATCACCGTCGGATCCGAGCGCTCGACGCAACTCGTCGGCAGCGTCGAGCTCAGCCTCGTTGAAGCTGCTCGCAGCGTCGCCCAAGGTCAACGCCAGCATCGCCTCGTTGTCCGCCACAGTCAGGGGGCGAGCTTCACGATGGGCCAGTCGCAGGGTGTCGGCGAAGTCGGCCAGCTCGTGCTGACCGCTGCCTTGCAGCGCCAACATCAGCCGCTCGGCTTGTCTGCGCTCCGGCTCTGCAACGACGAGCTCTTGTCGCAGGGCGGCGGCAATCAACTGCTCATTGTGCTCCTCGTCCAGCGTTGCGGCCGGCTCGCGACAACAACGCAAGCTGGTAGCGAGCTCTGCCAGGGGATGAGCCTCGACGCCCTCGAGCGCCAAGCGCAAGTGTTCGGCAGCGCGGCGTTCCTCTGCGGGTATGTCGACCACCTCGTCGCCGAGCGTGAGCGCCAACAGGGCCTCGTGGTCAACCTCATCGAGCGGACTAGGCCTCAATGCTGCCACCAGCGCGCGACTTGCCGCCTCCGCCTCAGCCTCCCGCTTGTCGGATGCGCTAGCGTCAGACTCGATCAGTCGCAGGCGACGTCCCTCTTGGTCCTTGTCCTTGCTCATGACGCGCCCTCCGGCGGTCGAATCGCCTTCTTCAAAGCCGTCAGCGCACGGTGAAGAACCACATCGAAGGTCGGCACCGTGACGCCCAACGCTTCGGCAGCTTGCTCCCGTGATTGCTCTTGCAACACACGCAGGCGAATCGCCTTGGCGTAACGCTGATTGATGCGGCCGAGCGCATCGTCGAGCATAGCGCTGGCCGCCTCGCGGTCGCGCTTCTCGCACAGCTGCACATCGAGCCCATCGCGCAGATCTGCCTCGGCGTTCTCGACCGCCCGACTCAAATCGTTGGGCTCGAATAGCGTTTCGCGCTTTCGGGCTCGCAACGCATCGAGCGCAATTCGCATGGCGATCACCCGAAGCCACGGGTAGACGCCACAGCCGCGCCACTCGAACTGGTCGAAGCGCTCGACGACACGCATGTAGGTGTCGGCGAGCGCATCCTGAGCAGCGGCCTCACTACCCAAGCGGGGAAGCAACACCGAGCGGAACAGGATGGGCCCGTACTTGCGAAGCAAGGACGCTAGAGCCTTCTTGTCACCGCCCTGAGCACGCTCGCACAGGCCCCGCTCTTCTTCACGCTCGCGGGCGCGAGCTTCGTCGAGGTCGGGGTCAGCGGAGCGGGGCTTGGTCACTGAGGAGCTGTCGCTGCTCTTTTTTTCACTTTTTGCCGTCTTGGAAGCCACCAAACGCACGATAGCGCCGCGGCGGCCCGGCGACATCCTACAAGTGCAACTCGCCGCGGTAGACCGCGACATATCGGGCGAGGAGCCCCTATCGCGGGGCCCCTGAGCAAGCTGCACAGCGGCGGCGTTCATGCCAAAGTAACGCACGCTGAGGGGCGAGCTTACGGTTCGACGGCAAACATGCGTCCGTTGTTCACCTAATCAGCTCGAACACCACCTGAGCACAGCACGCTTGCCAACACAGCAACCATCCACGATCGTGCCGCTGTGAGCACCAGCAAGGGCACCGTGGCCTGCAGTCATTGTGGGGCGCTCAATGGGGCAGATTTCGACGGCTGCATCCGCTGCAATCGGCCCCTCGGGGACGCAGCGCCCGCTGACAAGGCCAAGCGACGGGTCCCCGCTCGGCGCGCTCGAGCGACAGCATCCAAGCTGGCAGGCGCTGGCGTCGACAAGCTCTTCGGGCGCTGGAGCGCCGACGCACTACCTGCCGCCAAGATAATCATCGGGTTGACCATGTTGGTCTTCGCTGGCCAGGTCTACGACGCCATCAGCCACGGCGCCACGGCCGGCGACGCCATGATCAAGGCGGGTAGCAGCAACCTCGACATCAGTCTGGGCAGCGTCCGCTTCGGCGCGTTCGCGCCCCTGCACCTGGCAGCCTTGCGCGCCGAGCCGTGGCGTTTGCTCGCTGCTTGCTTCGTGCACTACGGCATCGTGCACATCGGCATGAACATGTTCTGGTTGGTCCACTTGGCCCGGTTGGCCGAACCTGCGATCGGCTCAGCACGCTTCATCATCGCTTATGTGGCCACGGGCATCTTGGGCTTCGTCGCCTCGGTCATCTACTACCAACTCGCCAACCAGGGCGGCTTCACTGCGGGCGCCAGCGGTGCAGTATTCGGCGTCATGGGCCTGGTGTTGGGCTTTCTGTGGCGGCGTGGCGATCCGCGCTGGAAGCTTTGGCTTGGCCAAACAGTCGGCTACGCCCTCCTGTTCGGCTTCCTGTTGCCAAATATCAATAATTCCGCGCATGTGGGCGGGCTACTCGCCGGCGCATTATTCGGCGTCGTGTACGCCAAGAGCGCCGCCAAGCCGAGCCGCCGCTACGAGCAAGTGCTCGCCGCGATTTGTTTGCTGGCCATCGTCGGCTCGCTCGTGGCGGCACAGCTGTCGGGCTACGCCGATTGGCTAGCGCGCGCTTTCGCGCAAGGATGAGCCAATAATCCGCGCGCTCACAGACGGCCACCGAGTGATGAGAATCCGGCATAGCGACGCATCGACACATTCATCAGCAGGGCGATGGCAAGCAACATCGTGACGACGCTCGAGCCGCCATATGAGAACAGCGGCAAGGTCATGCCGACGACCGGCAGCATGCCGCTCGACATGCCCAGGTTGATGATGGTGTGCCAGAAAATCAGCGCCCCACAGCCGACGGCGACCACCGCCCCAAAACGGTCTCGGGCCAGCGAGGCGATGCGAATCGACCAGACGACCAAGAAGCCGTAGAGCGCCAAGAGCGCAAGCGTGCCCACGAAACCCCACTCCTCGGCGAACACAGGGAACGGGAAATCCGTGTATTGGTCAGGCAGGAAGCGATATTGGTTCTGCATTCCTTCCATGAAGCCCTGCCCGGCCACGCCACCGTTTCCGATGGCGATTCGCGCATGGTAGGCGTGGTAACCAGTGCCGCTCAGATCGGCGCCCGGGTTGAGAAACGCCGTCACCCTGGCCCGCTGATAGGGCAAGGCGTACTGCCAGACCATCGGCACCGCGACGATGACGGTGCCGAGGAAGGTCAGCGCGCTGCGACGCCTTACCCGCGTGATGGCGGCGATCGACACAAAAATCAGCACTTGCACGAGTGCTGTCCCTAAATCGGGTTGGCGCGCGATCAACAGCGCCGGCACCGCTGTGAGCACCGCCGGCACCGCCAGATCCCGCAGCGTGCGCTCCTCGTTCTTGGGGTCGTCGTGGAGGTACTTGGCCAGCGCGATGATCAAGCAGAGTTTCATGAACTCGCTCGGCTGGAAGCTGAAGGAGCCGAGCTCGATCCAGCGCACGGCGCCGCGTCGGCCTTGCCCCAAGATGATCACCAGCACGAGCATGAACACGCCCACGGTGTAGATGACGTAGCCGAACCGCTCGATGTGGCGATAGTCGATGGCGGCCACCACCGCTCCAGCGACTCCGCCGATGGCGAGCCAGTAGACCTGGTTGATGTAGATATCGCTCAGACCGGCTCGCGCCGTACCGAAATAGACACTGGTGGCGCTGTAGAGGTTCACAACGCCCAGCACACCAATGAGCGCGGTAACGATGAACAAAGGCCAGTCGATGTGATCGCGCGCCTGGCCCGATAAGCTTTGTCCCCCGATCACCGCCCACCTCTGCGCCCGGGGCCGCTCTTCTTGAGATCTTGCTCTTTGATCTGCTGGTAGGCCTGAATGATTTCGAAGGCTACAGGCGCAGCGTGCTTTCCGCCCGCCCCACCGTGCTCGACCAACACCACGATGGCGACATCAGGAGCGGTGGAGGGCGCGTAGCCCGCAAACCATGCGTGGTCGCGATTGAAGTACCAGACGTTCTCCTTGTCACCACCGCGGAGCCGATGCGAAACCTGCGCCGAGCCGGTCTTTCCCGCCACATCGACGCCAGCGAGTCTCGCTTTGTGAGCGGTGCCGCCCTCTTCGTTGACGCCGCCCCAGAGCGCGCGATCGATCAGCTGGCGGTGGTGACCGTCGAGCTTGATACGGCGGCGCACCCTGGGTGAAAACTCCTGGATGACAGCGCCGCCGCTGGTCTCCACCGCGCGAACCAGTTGCGGCTGATACAGCGTGCCTCGGTTGGCGAGGGCCGCGTATGCCAAAGCCAGCTGCAGCACGCTGACGGTGGTGGCCCCCTGACCCAGCGCCGCGTTCAGCGTGAAGCCCAGGCGGAACTGGCCCTTGTTGCGCAACGTCATCCACGCGCGCGTGGGCATCCGTCCGCTGGTCTCGGCGTTGAGCGCTAGCCCGGTCTTCTGGCCCAGGCCAAAGCGACGCCCCATTTCGGCAATCATGTCCATGCTGACGCCGAAGTCCGAAACCAAACCGTAGAAGTAAACGTTGCAGCTCTGAGCGATGGCCTTGTGCAGCTCGGTCGGCCCATGAGACTGGGTGCAGCGAAAGAACCGACGGCCGTAACGTCGGTAGCCGCGACAAGTGGCGGAAGCACGGCGGCCAATCAAGCCCTTCTCGAGGGCGGCCAAAGCGGTGAAAGGTTTGAACGTGGATCCCGGCGGATACGCGCCGGACAAGGTCTTGTCGAGGGCCGGCTTGAGCGGGTCGCCAAACAAGCGGCGAAAAGCATTGCGGATGACCTGCTTGCCGTGACCGCCTGACAGCTGATTGGGGTCGTAGCTCGGTTTGCTGACCAATCCGAGAATACGGCCGCTGCGCACATCGATCATGACCGCACCACCAGCGAGCTCTCCGCGCATCGCCTTGACCATGGCCTTCTGGATTCGTGCGTCGATGGTCAGGCGCAGATCGCGACCTGGAATGGGCGCCACGCGTTTGGGTGGATCGATGATCCCGGGCCGCGTCGGCCGGCGCAGGCCGCGGGCGTCGACGATCACCTTCTGCCAACCACGACTGCCGCGCAGATAGCTCTCCCAGGCGCGTTCCAGGCCGGTCGCTCCGATGCGGTCGCCCTCGATGTAGCCCTGTTTCCGGAGCTTGGCGAGCATCTCGGCGTCGACCTCGCGCATGTAGCCCAACACATGCGCCCCAACGTGTTTGTTTGGGTAGAAACGAACGCTCACTGGGATGACATCGATCCCCGGTAGCTCGCGCCCATGGGTCTTGAGCACCGCCACGATGTCGCGCGAGATGTCCTCCATGAGCAGAATCTGCTGCCTGAGCCGCGCCCCGCCCTTGGCACGCATGCCGAGCAGCTTGGTTTCGAGCCGTTTGCGCAGGGGCTCACTCATCTCGGCAAGCTCGACCAACCTCGACCAAACAGGAGCCATGACGGGCAACTTGGTTCGCTTGTCGAGCCGTGTGATGCGCTCCGGCACCACGAACATGTTGTAGGCAGGCCGACTCGCGGAGAGGGTGGCCCCGTTGCGATCACGAATGTGACCTCGCGTCGTCGCCAACGTGACTTTGCGAATGATGTTCTCGCGAGCAATCGCTTGGTAGTCGTCGCTGTGAATCAGCTGCAGCTGCAGCATCCGACCGGCAATGGCTAAAAAGCACAGAATCGCAAACAGCGTCAGCCAGCGAAATCGCCGCCGGAACTCGCTGACGTCCGGACGTTGAACCAGCAAGCTCATGCGTCCGGGACCTCGGGTCGTGGCACCGTCACGGTCGCCAAGTGAATCCGCTGCGCTGCCCAGAACACCAAGGGAGCCAGCAAGGCCGTCGCGATTGCATGGGGCAGAACGAGAGCGGCCAGGGCACGGGGCCGAGCCGCATCACCGCCGAAGATGGCCGTCAGAATGATGACCATGGTGCCCTCCAGAAGGGAGAAGGCAAATGCCAGCGCGACCTTGGTCAATAGGGTTTGGGCGGCCAAGCGCACCCCTGCAACGCGGGACACCACGAAGATGACCACACAAGCGAATGTGTACAAGCCGAGCGGCGCGGCGGCGAATACGTCGAGCAGATAGCCGAGGGCAAACGCCAGCATCGCTCCCCGCCAGAGCGCATGCTCGTGCACGCCCAGAAACACGATCAAGGGCAACAACAAGCTCGGCGTAATGCCCGCGATATGCACGTACCCAGCGAGCCGAAACAGATTGCTCTGAACGACGATGAGTCCGAGACCGAGGAGCAGAAAAGCCGTGTTGCGCATGGCAGGGCCTCACGATACAGCTTGCTTGCGCATCCTCGAGGTCGGTCTCTCGACCGATTGGTCCGCGAGCCGCGTGCACTGCATCACTTCTTGCCTTTCTTCTTGGTTGCTCCCTTGGCTGTCGATGACGGCGACAGCACGATCAGCACCTCTTGCAACCGGGACATGTCGACCGTGGGCTCTGCGATCACGGTTTGGTAGATACCGAAATCTCGCTTCTCGACCTTGGTAACCTTGGCGACTTGTATCCCTGCGGGGAAGCGCCGACCGACCCCGCTGGTCACGAACAGATCGCCGACGTCGATCTCGTCGGAGCGTTTGGCATATTCCACTTTGCAGCGGTACTTGGTCTCATCACCTGTGCCCCGCACGAAGCCTCGGGCGCCAGTGCGCTGCACCACCACGTCGACACCACTGCCAGCATCGACCACGAGCTGCACCTCGACGGTATCGCCAGCGACCTTGCCCGTCGTGCCGACCACCCCATCGAGCGTGATGACCGGAAGCCGCGCGTTGTTGGGGATATCGCGCGCTGGTCGGTCGAGCATGACGTGGGCTACTCGGAAGAACTCCACCGTGTCTTTGCTGATGACCTGAGCGCTGACCAAATGGGCGGAATGATGATTGCGCAGCCCCAACAAGCCGCGCAGGCGACGATTCTCGGCTTGCAACCCTTCGAGCTTGCGGACCCGCGCCCGCAGGCGGGAATTCTGGGCTGCCAAGCGCGCATTGTCCTGCTTGACGTCAACCAGATAGACGTAGTCCGTCCAGTAGCCACTCAGTCCCCGGGCCAGCGTCGCGGAGGCATATTGGATGGGCGCGATGAGCCGCAGAATGACCTTGTCAGGCCCTGAAAGGCCGCGGGCCTCTCGTTGCATGTTGTAGCGGAGAAACCAAAACGGGATGGCCAATGCTGCCAGCACGATGAGTGCGTCCCGGTATCGTTTCAGTTTCATGGTCCGACACAGATTGCTTGCTACCGCTCATGCCCAGCGAATGGGCTGCCGCCGTAGGTTCGAAAAACAG
>CAZRGL010000391.1:0-10850 GCA_964599485.1 uncultured Polyangiaceae bacterium | reverse complement strand
AAGGACGCACGCAAGACCTTCCTCTCGGCTGTGGAGAGCTCGGGCCGGGGTGACCCCTATGAGAGCATCTTGCTTCGGGCCATCTTGTCGACTGCCGTGGCGGGCTTCGCCGACGACCGCGCCGGTGCCAACTTCCACGCTGGTGGACTCGTGGTGTGGAGCCGATCCGACGAGCGCTACAAGAAGGTTGCGAAGTGGATCCGAGCCGCCCGCTACGGACCTGGCATCCCCATCGGCAACTTCGGCTCGAAGCCCGGGACCCTCGCCCTGTCAGCTGACGGCAAGCGCCTCTACGTTGGCAACCGCGGCACCCTCGACATTTCGATTGTCGATCTCGAAAAGAACGAAGAGATCACGGCCATCTACACCCAGACCATCAACACCGGTTTGGGGCTCTATCGCAACGAGGAGGGCACTCGGGAGCTGTTGATCGCGCTTTCGATGGGGCTGGGCTTCGGCGCGGCGCGTGAGCGCGATCCGTACGGCGGGGAGACGACCGACCCCGAAAACCCAGCTGCCCAATTCACCGTGCAGCGCAATCCTGAGACCACCGAGCCTTTCCCCATCGAGAAGCAATCGATTCTCGGGCCCTTCGACGCCACCGATGGGACAGCTGCTTTCAAGATGTCGGACATTCAGAACGACGTCTTGGTGGTCGACACCAAGCGCATCGTCGTGCCAAAGCCGCGCGGGGTGAATCAGCTGGACTACGCGCTGCTTGCGAACCGCTACGAGGCCCACGATGGCTGGGTTCGCTACACCTCCGACTCCGCGGAAATCCTCCCCCACGACCTCAGCGGGGACATCCCTCCCGAGCTGCAACGTGTGGTCGGCGCCTACCCCTTCTCGATTGCTGTTTCAGGTCGACGCGCTTTCGTGGTGATGTTGGGAACCTATGAGCTCGTCGAGTGGAAGATCCATCCTGACGCGACCGAAGCGTCCGAAGTGCTCGAGCCCGTAGCCGTTTATCCGACGGGGATCATGCCGCGCGACGTGGTCGTCGGGCCAAGCGGTACGGTCGCCGAGGGACTGGTGTTCGTCTCGAACTTCCTCAGCGAGACGATTAGCGTCATCGACACAAACAGCTCCAAGACTCGACAGTTCGTCGTCGGAGATCTGACGCGCCCGTTCCCTGACTCAAACGCTGAGCGTGGCGAGATGTTCGTCGACACTTGTGTCTTCTCGGTGGATCAAGACACGGCCTGTGCCTCCTGCCACATCAACAGCACGAGTGATGGTCGCGGCTGGGGGGCCGGCCAGGCGATCGGGCAGATGAGGGATGGCAAATTCGTCAATGGCGGGCAGCTCGGCATCCCCCAATTGAGGAACTTGTTTGCCACCCAACCCTTCTACTTCGAGGGCACGCACACGGCCTTCGACGCCCAGCTCGACGACATCCGTGAGCACATGGCGCTGCATGGATTCCTCGCGCCCAATCCGCATGGCGATTTTACCCAGATCCATCATCCATTGCCTGAAAGTGAGCGCAAGGACGAGCACGAAGAGCTGCAAGACAAGATGTCCACCGATCGGTGGGGACCGTCGAAGTACCACGATCTGAAAGAGCGCCGCGACGAGCTCACGCGGCAGATCACTGCACGCTATTTTGGCAAGGCCTTCAACTTCCGCGATTTGCAGCGCTTCGTAGGTGATTATCAGGCTGCCGAGCCGCGACTACTGCCCAATCCGACCGACCAGCACAACCCCTCGGTCCTGCGCGGCAAGCTCCTGTTCGGCGATCTGGGGGTGGGCTGCGTCTCGTGTCACAAACCACCGAACTTTACAGACAAGAGCGAGGCCCTGTCTCACAACCGAAACCGCACCTTGCCAGCGCTGATCAGCTTCACGAAGCGAGAGCAGGCTTTCACCCTGGTCGGGCCAAGCTGGATGGACACCATCAACGGCTACCAACGTGACGTCGAAAGTTGGGAGAAGGGGCGCGTGGAGCGGAACGAGGGTCACATGACGACGTTCCCGCTGCGCGGCCTGTTTGACCGACCCTTCACCTTTTTGCACCACGGCAGGGCGCTGTCTGTACGCGAGACAATCGCCACGCCGGACCACTACTCGCTACGCAAGTTCAAATACAGCCCGCTGCGTGGCAGTGAAGAGATGCGCCCCTCGGGTCGCGAGCGCGGGTTCAACGAGTTGAGCTTCTTCGACGAGCGCACGTACATGATGGACACCCACGGTGCCACCAGCCACCTAAACGCCCGGCAGATTCAAGACCTCGAGAATTTTCTGCTGTCGATCGACTGACCACCATGCCCACCACCTGCACACGACGAACACACGGCTGGCGCCACTTCGGCCTCGCCGCCTGCGTCGCTGTCCTGACCATTCCGGCCGCCGCCGCCGGTAAGCGTGACGCGTCGCCCATGGTCAAGGTCAAGGCGGGCACATTCATCATGGGCGACGCCGCGGGGCTCGCCATGGACGGGCCGCGGCGCACACTCGAGGTCGGCACGTTCGAAATCGACAAGTACGAGGTCAGCAACGCTCGGTATCGGAAATTCCTCGACTGGGTGAAGAAGAACGGCGACGAGAAGATCCGCCATGCGGACCAACCCGCCGGCAAGGACCACACGCCGCGTTATTGGAAGTCGTTTCGGCCAGCGCTGCTCGAGACGACCGGCATGGCGAAGCTGCAACACTTCGATGCGAGCACGTTCCGCAAGGACGACCACCCGGTGGTTGGCGTGGACTGGTTCGACGCCTATGCGTTCGCGAAATGGGCGGGAAAACGACTTCCCACCGAAGCGGAGTGGGAAAAAGCTGCCCGCGGCACGAAGGGGCGCACCTGGCCCTGGGGCAACAAGTGGGACTTCGCCAAGTGCAATAGCGGCGGTTACGAGTGGAAGGGTGAGCGCGACGGCTTCATCTACGCTGCGCCCGTCAAAGCTTTTGCGGCGGGGCGCTCGCCTTACGGTTGTCATCAGATGGCCGGCAACGTGGCCGAATGGGTCAACGAGCGCTACGTGCCCAAGAAGGGCGACCGGTCGCGGGTGCCGGCCGGCGCCATGATCGTCAAGGGCGGAAGCTCCAGCTCCTACCCGAGCTCGGTCCGCCCAGCGGCGCGGGCAGCACACGAGCGAAGCTACCGACATTTCACGATTGGGTTTCGTTGCGCCAACAGCAAGAAGAAGAGAGGCGGCGCGTCCGATGGCTGACCGCAAGCTAGGCGTGTGGCTCGCCCCGCTGGCCGTCGTGAGTCTGCTGGCGGCGATGCTCGCGTGGACAGCGCAGGGCGAGAGTCTGCCATCGGGGATCAGCAAGCAGGGCAACAAGTACGTCGCCGACAAGGACGGCATGGAGATGATCTTGGTGCCAGCCGGCGAGTTCATGGCCGGAAGCGACCACGGTAGCTCCGACGAAAAGCCGCGCCATCGCGTGGCATTGGGCGCGTTCCTCATCGACAAACACGAAGTGACAAACGCCCAGTTTGCCCGCTTCGTCAAAGAGAGCAGCTACCGCTCCGAAGGGCCGTGGCGCCGGGGCTTCGGACCGGGCCAAGAAGATCATCCGGTGCGCTTCGTCAACTGGAACGACGCGAGCGCTTACGCCAAGTGGGCGGGGCGCAGCTTGCCCACGGAGGCGCAGTGGGAGCGGGCAGCGCGCGGCTCGAAGGGTACCAAATATCCTTGGGGTAACGAGTTCGAGTCGGGGATGGCGCGTACGGAAGCGGCTCCCTCGGCGGGCCCAGTTCGGGTGGGTTCTTTCCCGGCCGGAGCGACCACGGAAGGCGGGCTCGATTTCGCTGGAAACGTGTGGGAATGGGTCGCTGATTGGTACGACCGCCACTACTACGCGACCCTAAAAGGCAAGACGACACGTGATCCCAGGGGTCCGAAGGATGGGGCCCCCCCCGCGAAGAAGTTCGTAGACAGCCACACGGCTGCCGGCAACGAACGAAGCACCCTCAAAGTCATCCGTGGTGGTGGATGGGGCAAGGGAGGCGCGGAGAACACACGACTGTCCAAACGAATGTGGGGCAATCCTCGTTACTGGTTCAACGACACGGGCTTCCGCTGTGCTGTGTCGATGGGAGGAGGGTGATGTCGGTCCCAGAGCTTCCTTCCGAAACAGAAGTCAGTAGTCAGCAGGCCGGGCCGCCCGAGCCAGCTACCGCCCTCGCCAGCGCCAAGCCGACTCTGGCAGCAATCGCGTCGTGGATCGGGCTCGGCGCCCTGGTCGCCAGCATCCTGCAGGTTCTGTTCGACGCGGCGAGCCGCAACGTGATCCCCATCGGCATCTTCGTGGCGCTGGCTGCAGCCGTGGTGGTGATCGGCGGCATGTGGGTGAGGGCTCACCGCCACAGGGTCCTGCCTGCGCTGATCGATCTACGTTTCGGCGTCGTGATTCTGGCGTCGATCGCGCTCGCGACCTGTGTCGGAACGCTCGTCGTCCAGACCAACAACAACGAGCTGTTCTACGGTCGCTATGGCAGCATTGCGCCTGTACTGACCTGGCTACACTTGCATGACGTCTTTCACAGCTGGTGGTTTGCCTGGCTCCTGATCATCACCGCTTGTGCTCTGCTCGCTTCGATCGCGCGCCGCCGGATGTGGCGCAAAGATCAGGTGGGCTTCTTGCTTTTGCACACAGGGCTGCTGCTCCTACTCGGCGGTGGGCTCATCGGCGGCGTATTCGGCAGCAGCGGCATGCTTCACCTGCAGACGAACAAGAGCGCCAACTACTTCGTCGATGGCAAAGGCAAGAAGATCACGTTGCCCTTCATGGTGCGCCTCGACGACTTCACCGTCGAGCGCCGAAAGCCGCGATATCGGCTCTACTTGGTGGAGCAACGAGGCGCCCAACAGAAGGTTCTGGCCTCGTATGATGCCGCCAGCCCGAGCCGGGTGATCGTTGATGGCTATGGTCGCATCGAGCTGTTGCGGCTCTCCGTGCCGGAGTCTGCGGCCACTCCAAAAACCGCGCGCGCCAAGGGTTTGTGGCTCGATCCGAGCAAAGGCAAGGTTGGCGTCGACGAGACTACGCAGAAGCGAGCCTTGCAGCCAGCCGTCGAGCTGCGGGTGTGGGGCCCCAATGGCGCCCGAGAATTGACCTTGGGCGGCGATGGGGAGCGAAGCCTGGCGCTCGGCGACCAAAAGAGCTTGCTCTTCGGGAAACGCTCGGACGACGTCATCAACTACAGCGCCACCGTGGCGATCTTGGACGGCGATCGACAAGTGCTCAGCAAGAAGGTGAGCGTCAACAATCCGCTCCATTACGGCGGCTTCACGCTCTACCAAGCGAACTTCGACGCAAAGAACCCATCCTACGCCGGATTGCTGGTCGTGAGCGATCCGGGCTACCGGTTCGTTCTCCTCGGGTTGGTCGGGTTGCTGCTCGGAGTCGCCCACCTCATGGCCATCCCTCGGCGACGTCGGCGGGAGACCGCGTCATGACGGATAAGGTGTTGCTCGTGTTGGCCATGGTTGCGTACGGCACGGCCGCGCTGGGATTTGGCGCTAGCTGGCGACGCGAGCGGGCCGCAGACGCCGGATCGGACGCTCCAGCGTGGCATCGGCATATCCCCACGGTGCTGTTCGGCATCGGAATCGTACTCGTGAGCTGCCTCATAGCGCAGCGCTGGATGCAGGCCGGCCGCCCGCCCTTCAAGACGCTCTACGAGTCGATGATCCTGTTCGTCTGGTGCGCATCGGTCCTGTTCGTACCGATGCGCTACGTCGCTGGTGTACCGCTCGTCGGCGCTTGCTCATCGCTGCTGCTGACCGTTGCGCTGGCCTACGCCGGATGGCGTGCGGATCTGGAGATCGTCAGCCTGCCGCCCGCGCTGCAGAGCCCTTGGTTCGTGCCCCATGTCACAGTCTACTTCTTGGGATACGGTGCCCTGCTGGTCGCGATGGTGGCAGCAGCGGTTCATCTGCGGCACCCCGAATGGCGGGTAACGCTCCGCGGTCGAGGCCAGGCTGTTGGCTACGAAGAGCTCATGCACGTTGCAGTGCTCGTCGGCTTTCCGCTGATTACCGCCGGACTCGTGCTGGGCGCCGTGTGGGCAAAAGAGGCCTGGGGTGACTACTGGGCCTGGGATCCCAAAGAGAGCTGGGCGCTGATTTGTTGGTGCGTGTACGGCATCTATTTCCACGTTCGCCGTATGGGAAAACGAGGACGCCACGCTGGTGCTTGGCTGGTCATCGCAGGGTTCGCCCTCGTGCTGTTGTCCTACTTGGGTATGGGTCTTCTACCAACCTCGGAGGGGAGTGCGCATGCCTACCAGTGACCCTCCGTCGCAGCCCGATCGGCGGGCCCGTTGGGGCTCTGCCGGCGTCGTAGCACTGCTCGCAGCGGTGTCGCTCTACGCGCACTTCACCAGCAAGGACTACGCACAGGGCAAGTCCTTTGCGTACTTCGAAGCCCACGTGGCTCCCATTCTCGCCAGCACCTGCTCCGGCAAGGACGCTTCGGGGGCCTACGTCTGTCATGGGCAACCCGCCAGCCAGCTCGGGGCAGACGCGATCAAGGCCTATGCTCGGGCAGCGCCGCACATGCTCCCAACAGCGCTCGCGTCTTCCTGCGGTGCTTGCCACGGCAAGAGTGGCAAGATGCGTTTCTCTTTCGCTTTGGGGGCGGGCGGCGAGCTCGCGACGCAGCGACACCGACTGCTCGCCTTCGAGAAGGCACGGGTGCTGACCCGCTACACCGGCAAGGCCAACTTCGCGCGCTTGCTACGCATGCCGCTCGCCTCCCAGGCTGGGGGCTTTGGGCTCTATCATGGCGGCGGCGAGGTCTTCGACAGCGCGACCGATCCGGAGTTCCAGAAGCTCGCCCGCTGGGTCGTTCTCGAGAATGCCGCGGGTTCCAAGAAGCAGGTCAAGCCGAGCCCCGCCGAGATCGCGTTTCGGGACGAGGTCCTTCCGGTCTTGGCGCGCAACACCTGCTTGGCTCCGTCCTGCCACATCTTCAACCACTCGGCCTTCATCCCCGATCCCGGGATGCCAAGCTTGGATCTCGCCAAACCCCTCGCCGAGCGCTTCTCCCCGGAGCAGGTGCGCTTCAACCGGATGACGTCGAAAGGGCTCATCCAGAGCCTGGTGTACCTCACTGGCACGGTGACCGAGAGCCGCTTTTTGAAGAAGCTCATTCCTCTCGACAAAGGGGGCGTCATGCACCGAGGTGGCAACGCGCAGTTCATCGACGGACCCGACGATCCGGACTTCAAGGCGATCGCGAAGTGGCTGGCGCTCGAGCGCAAGGAGGCGATCGATAAGGTTCGTATCGGTGGCAAGCCGGTGGCGGCCGACGACGTCGGCAGGATCCGCGGAGTCGTGTTCGTCAGGACCAAGACCGACAACCACCGCCGCTACGTCGACGTGGGCAAGTACTTGCCGGGCGGCGATCTCTACTTGTTGGCGCTCGCTCCTGGCGAAACCCTCGAGACCGCCAAGGGCAAACCCGTCAACCTAACAGCGCGTTTCCACCCAGACTCCGAGGCCGATATTCGCGAGCCCGACGTCCGCTACGATGGTCGGGCGATCGTGTTCTCAATGCGTATCGGCGAAGCGGACAACCTCAACCTCTACGAAATCACACTCGGCCCCAATCTCGAATACGTGGACAAGAGCTTCCGGCGCCTCACCTACGGTCCCAAGACGAAAGCCGGCTTCAAAGTCCACTACACCGACCCAACCTACGTGCCCGATCCTGCGGACAAGGGCGCAGCAGGAGGCGGCTTCAACCTCGAGAAGGTGGACTTGGTGTTTGCCAGCAACATTGCTGGCGAGGTCGCGCGGAGCGTCGAACGCGGCATCGTGGGCGAAGCGGATGGCGGCGACCGCGACAGCATCGTCGATTTCGACCGTCCCGAGGCATCGGGCAGCTTTGTCGGCAAGCGTATCTACATCCTCGATGGCACGAACAAGGGGGCTTGGCGCACCATCACCAAGCTGGACAATCAGCTCTTCTCCACCGGGCGGTCGTTCATCGAGGTGGACCGACCTTTCGACAAACCCGTCGACGTCTCGACCATCTATTACATCGAGCGAGACGCCAAGACCCAGCCGGGGTTCCTGCCGTCGTATTCGGTCTATGGGATGAAGTACCCGTCCCTCGGACGTGAGAAGTACTTCTACGACGAGACCCTCTCGCGTATCACCATGACGCCAGGGCAGGATCTCGATCTGAGCGTCAGGACCACGGGTGAGGTCTTCTACTCATCGCAACGTTCCGCTTGCGACAAGTATGGGCGACCCGTTTTTCACATGGCCAGCTGTCGGCGCCACCTCGACACGCGGTTCAGTTTCCCTACGCATCACGGCAACCGCTCGCAAGTTCTCATCTACGCCGACAACCACGAGCTGCCGACTGGCATCGACATCCACGTCGGGCTCGATCCCGACAACCTCTGGGAGGGCGGCAACCTCAGCGTGAGCGATCACCAGTTCGGCCCGGGGCTCGAAGCGCGCAATCCACACGATCTTGCCACTGGGTATTTCGACGAGCACGGCACGCCGAGAACCGAACGCGCGGACCACACCAACAGCCATTTCAAGTTCAAGGGGCGCCAGCCCTCACTCACCCGCTTCGTCTTCAAGAAGACACCGCTGTTTCCATTGCGTGGTCCCAAAGCAGTCAGTCGAACGGGCTACTCCCCGGGGGGGATCTACCGCGATCCCATTCCCCTGCCGGATGGGGGCATCCTGGTCTCCCATTCGCCTGCAGCCATGGACCATCTCGATCCCGAGGCCAAGGTCGACTTCGATCTCTATGTGTTGCGGGGCGATCCCAGCTTCCAGCCCAAGGGCGGCAAAGGCGTCCCGCGGATCCGCAAGGCGAAGCTCTCATTCGCTGCAGCCGGCGTGAGCGAGGTTCAAGCTCATCCGATCTACGTGCGCCTCAAACCCAAGCTCAACGCCGGGCGGCGGCCCAAGCGCGACCACCTCATCCGCCACCCGGGCATGAAGAAGGACACGCCGTCCGGCACGTTACCTGGAGAGAAACTACCTTCTCATCGACGCGATCATGCGCGACCCATCCCCGGTCGGCAAACACGTTGCTTATGACCGTGATCCGGTGACTGGTAAGCCCAACGACGCCATCGATAGGGTCAAATTCGTGCGCATGGTCGAGGCTATCCCCATGACCACCCAGACGGCCAAGCGCATTGCCGTATCGGCCATACGCAATGGTGACCCGGAAAGCACTATCGTCAGCAACGGCATTCACCAAATGAAGCGCATCGTCGGCGAAGCTCCTGTACACGCGGACGGCTCAGTATTCTTCAAGGTGCCTTCGATGATTCCGTTGATCATCCAGAGTCTCAATGCAGATGGTATGGCGCTACGGCAGGAAGCACGGCACTATTTCTTCGCGCCCAACGAGCCTTTCACCGTATCACCTTCGGCCAGCGAGACATTCCAGACTTGCGGCGCCTGTATGGGATCGATGGATGGCAAGCCCAACACCTTGTTTGGCCCGGCCAACCCGTTCTCCGGCCAAGGCCGTGTAGACGCCATCTCGAAGGCGGCCGGCGATCCACCAGCGATGGCCGTGGCGGTCGAGGACCGCCTCTCGATCGATTTCACGCGCGACATCCAACCCGTGCTCGAAAAGCACTGCACGGGCTGCCACTCCGGGGCGGAAGCTTCGGCGGGGTTGTCGCTGACGTCCAAACCCACCCAGTACTATAACGACGCTTACGAGAGCCTCATGGTACTCGATGACCCGAGCAGCGGCTGGTTTGGTCGCAAGAAGTACATCAGTGAGCGCAACGCGCTCGCAATCGAGAGCTATCTCGTCGAGAAGATCTACGGCAAAGAACTGAAGGCGGCGCGAGCGCTTCGCGGAGACGCGCCGCATCCGAGCGCCGAGCTCATCGCCAAGCGTGGTGTCAAAGCGACCATTCTCGGCCCCGAGGAACGACTCTTGATCGTCCGGTGGATCGATCTCGGGGCGACGTTCAGGGGTCCCAAGACCATCGCTCTGACAAACAGCGGAGCCCATCTGTGAGAGAGACTGAAATGCACATACGCAAGCTACGACGGAGCACCTTCACCGAGCTTTACGTTACCGCTTTTGCTGACCCGGCTCTCGCACCGCTCGAGGCTGCCGAAAAGGCCTTCGCGCAACTGGCTGCGGCTGTCGCGGATCAGCGGATTCTGCCGCTGCAAGAGAAGGTCTACGGCTCGGTGACGGCACGAGACGAGGTGCTTGCTTTGCGAGGCAAGGCGCTGGTCGACGCGGGTTTGGACACGAGCATGGCCTGTACCTATCTGGATGGGCGGCGCACTACGCCAGTGGCCTTCCGCGGAGTCCAGCTTTGGGGAGTCGTTCCAACGAGCGACCACGTGTCCGTCAAGACGGTGCCCACGCCTCGCGACGGCCGAGCGCGCCTGCTCGAAGCCCCGGGCCTCGAGCTGATCCACATACCGGCCGTCATGGGAACAGACCGCGACGGCAACTTGCCGCGCGGCGTGACTGCGCAGGGCGACCGCATGTTCGAGAACGCGGAGGCGTCGTTGGCGGCAAACGGGTTCGCCTACACAGACGTGGCGCGCACCTGGATCTACCTTCAACGAATCCTCGACTGGTACGGCGAGCTCAACAACGTCCGCACTCGGTTCCACTCCGCGCGTGGCATCACCGGCCGGCCCGACGCACCCTTCCCGGCGAGCACCGGCATCCAGGGAACGTGCGCCGGGGAAGAGTGCGTCATGGATGTGCTCGCTATCAAGACGAGTGACGAGTCCACGGCCAACATCGCACCCTTGACCCTGAGCAAGCGGCAGAACCCGTCGCTAGAATACGGCTCGGCTTTTTCCCGCGGGCTGACGCTCGCCAACGAGGGCCATAACACCATCCTGGTATCTGGGACGGCTAGCATCTGCACC
>CAZRGL010000390.1:0-10882 GCA_964599485.1 uncultured Polyangiaceae bacterium | reverse complement strand
TACGGCGTGCAGATCGAGAGCACCGAGGCTCAGTGGTCCGGCGTGATGAAATACGTTTGGGGTGTGGTCGAGCAGGTCGCTGCCACCGAGACACCCGAAGTAATGGGGGAGCACGGCGTAGAGGTCGCGCTCGGCGGTGCGCGCTTCGAGAAGACAGCGCAGCGCATCGTCATTGCTGAGGACCGAGTCGAGCATGCCCGCAACGTCATCGTATGTGTCGGCTCGCACTCGTTCGCGCCGCCCATCGCGGGCCTCGAAGAGGCGGGCTACATCGACCACGTGAGCGTCTTTCACCTCGAAGAGCTGCCCAAGCGCTTGGCGGTGATTGGCGGCGGCCCCATCGGCGTAGAGTTGGGCCAGTCGCTGGCGCGGCTGGGCGCAGAGGTCAGCATCCTCGAACGCAGCGGCCACATTCTGAACAAGAACGACCCCGAGCTGACGACCATGCTGGGCGACAAGCTGCGCGAAGAGCTGACCATCGTCACCGAGGCCGACGTGACTCGTTGTGAGAAGCGAGATGGACACAAGATCGTCGTTTACGAAACCGATGGCAAAGAGGTGGAGCTCGCCTGCGACGAGATCCTCGTCGCGGTGGGGCGCAAGTCCAGCCTCGAAGGTTTGGGCCTCGAAGACGTCGGCATCGAGACCGTGCGGGACCGGATCCGGGTCGACAAGCACCTCGAGACGTCGGCCACTGATGTGTATGCCGCCGGCGATTGCACGGGGCCGTTCCTCTTCACCCACTTCGCCAGCGCCCAAGCCCGCGTGGCAACACGCAACGCGCTGTTCCGTTTCAAGGAGCGCTTCGAGCCGGGCGTGGTCCCTTGGTGCACATACTCCGATCCTGAGCTGGCCCACTGCGGCCTGACCGAGGCCCAAGCTCGAGAGCGAGACCTCGATGTCGTGGTGTACCGCCACGGCTACGACCACGTCGACCGCGCCCTAGCCGACGGAGCGGGATGGGGGCTTGCCAAAGTGGTGTGCACGTCCAAAGGCAAGATCTTGGGCGCGTCCTTACTTGGCCCGCAAGCCGGCGAAGCACTCAGCAACTTCGTAGCGGCCATAAACGAGGGCGTTACCCTCCAACAGCTCGGCCGCAACATCGTCGCCTACCCTTCCATGAACCGAGTCGTCAGTCGCTTGGCCGAACGTCGTTTCATGCAGGAAGGCGTCAACAGCTGGGTGCGCAAAATCTTCGGCCGCTACTGAGCGGCTAGCAGATCCGCTGCATCACTTGCCACACTCGATCACTTGGGCGGCTCGACCTGCACACAACAGAAGGGAGCAAAGCAAGAGCCTCATGACGGCCGATTGTAGAGCTTCGGCGCGGCGCCGCAATTCAGGGCGCGGATCATCAGCTACGGCGTTCGATGGTTGCTCGTAGCTTCGACACGGCGCGGTGCACGCGCAGTTTGACCGCCATCTCCGAAGTGCCGAGCACCTTGGCGGCCTCGAGAGGGGTCAACCCGCTGCTCTTGGTGAGCAGCAGCGCCTCACGCTGCCTTTGCGACAGACTGGCCATCGCCTGGTCGATCACCTTGCGCAAGCCGGCATCGGGCATCGTGGCACTGCCAAAGTCGGCAACCTCGGGCAGCGAGCCGCTCCTGGTCAGGTGAACGCGAGCGCGCTTGTTCCTGCGGGCATCATCGATGAAAACGTTGCGGCAAATGGTGATGAGCCAGGCCTTAAGAGAATGGCCGCGAAGATAGCGATGACGGCGCGGTGCAGTTTCAGATACACCGTCTGACGGAGGTCTACGGCGCGATCGCGATTGCGTGTCAGCGTCAGCAGATAGGCATACACGTCGGCGCTGGTACGAGCGTGCAACTTGTTGAAGGCGCTGTGATCGCCGCTGACGTACGCGTCCATGAGCGTTTCGAGGCCGCCGTCAGAAACACGAAAATCTTGTGGACTTGTCGCGAGCACCAGCGCGTCTGACGCAAAGGCCATGCCGCATGACAGCTGAGCGCAGAATCTCGCAAAAAACTGAAGGCTTTCGCTCATGCCGTCGAACCACTGGGCAGGTATCTGCACACTTGCGTGCACATGGATGCGCAACCGTGAGCGAGGTGATGGGACCGCCCGACGGACGCTGCGCGCTCAACCTCGACGGCGGCGCGCCAAGCCGATGAGCGCCAGCAGGCCGAGCAACCAAGCTACGTGCTGCCCCGCGCTGTTCGTCAAGCGACAGCCGCAACCCGCGTCGATGGTGGTCGCGCCCGGGCCCGCCGCTCCAGCACCGCCTGCGCTATGGCCTCCTGTGCTGGCGCCACCTTGGCCGCTGCTCGCGCTCGACGAGCCACCACTGCCGCCCGTTCCCCCCGTCGGCAAGCCACCAGCCACTCCGCCACTGCCGCTATCGGGACCAGCGTCCGGCATGGGCGGCGGGGTAACGTCGTCGGCGTCGTAGCTGCCCGCCAGATCCAGCGCCAACAAGCGCCCGTCACCGAGCGAGGCGAGTAGCTCGAGATCAGCATCCTTGTCGATGTCAGCTGCGATGAGGTGTACGACCGGACCGCCGAGCTGCACTGCAAACTCGATTGAGCCATCGGCGACCGACAGAGCATACAAATAGCCGTCGATCGAGCCCACCAGGATTTCGTCGCTCCCGTCGCCGTCGATGTCGGCCGCGATGGGTGAATAGAGGGCCGATCGTCCGGCGGGGATGGGCGACTGCGGCAGACTGGCTCCGCCCACGAGGTAGACGAACCAAACTGGCTGCAAGGAAGTGCCATCGAGACGCGCTACCGCGCCGAGTGCATCACCAGCCATGCCTGCCCAAACGTGATCGAATGCCCCAGGCGCATTGGGGCGCGCAACGAATGCTGCGGCATTGGCATCAGTACCGGAGATGCTGGGATGAGGCGCGAGGTAGCTTGCTTGAACTACACCGGTGCTCAGGTCGCGACGTTGATACGAGCCTGAAGCGTTCTGGCTGTTGTGGCGCAACAAATCGAGCTGTGGATCTGCGTCGAGCTGCCCCACCATCGCTTGCCCATTGGGCGGCGCTGCGACGCGGAAGATCTGTTCAAAACCGGTGGAAGGGTTCCCACTGCCGGCCTTCGATACATCGATTCCTACGAAGCTCCCGGGGTGCAATGCGGCGACGATATCGAGCTTGCCATCAGCGTTGAGATCGGTGGCGGCGTGACCCTGCAGAAACGTCCCTCCAGGAGGAAACAAGTCAGCAGTGGCGCGGTGCACCATAGTCGCCCCAGTGGCGCCGCTCCGAATCACCATGCGCTGGTTGTTGAGCGAATCGAGCTGCTGAATGAAGAAGTCCGCGGTGTTGTCGCTGTCGAGGTCGTCGAGCAGCTCGAGGTTGTCGAAGCTAACGAAGACGTTGCCTGCCCCTAGAGCGGTTTCCCAGCCGACCGTGCCGTTGGCGCTGAGCGAGACCACCGCGAATTCCTCGAAGTTGGTGCTCAAATGGGCGCGCACTACCAGCTTGCCGCTGGGGCTGCCTGCGTTGGGTAGGCGCATGCCGGGTGCGCTGACGTAACCCCTACCCTCAGGCTGCAACGCATGGGGATAGCGCCACAGCTCGACCGGCTCGTTGGTGTCGAGCTGGGTGCCGTCGATGGCCAGTAGCGCTGACGAAGAGCTGACCACGAAGATGGTGTTGGTCATGCCATCGAGTGAGGTGACGGTGGGCAGCCGGGCATAGTTGCCAGGCAACAGCTTGCCAACCTCAGTCATCTGGTCGCTGAGCAAGCGCAAGCCCCCGTCGTAGAGCATCACCAGCGACTCGGATTCCGCGCCGGGCGCCTTCATGGCACTGGTCAAGCGCAGCAGCTCACCGCTGACGTCCTGGGGAAATGGGAAGGCGCCCAACACGACACCGTCAGTGCCGCGCAAGCTGACAATCGATCCGGGCGCGGGGTCGCCCAGGCTCGACATCGCCGGTTCGAGATAGACGTAGGTCTCGATGGCCGGATGAGCAGCGCCGTCGACATTCTGGCGTGCGGCGACGGCACCCGCCCCAGCCGTGACGGCGAGGCTGTGGTGCGCGCCCACCCAAGCCACGCGCGCACCGCTTCGAGTCCAGCCCTTGTCCACGAAGGTCTTGCTGTCGAAATCGTAGGCCCGCAGCGTGCTGAAGTAGGGCTTGGGCAACCGACTCTGAGCGATGTCGCTCGCTTCGCGCAACATGAGCTCCGCTACGCCGTCATCGTCCACGTCGCCCACCGCCTCGAGCGCCTCGCCACTGCGTGAGTCCAGCAGCGCACCGGTTGCGGCATTGCGAACGTAGGTGGTCCAGCTGCCACCTTGTTGGTCCCAAAGCGAATAGACGATCTCGCGCGGCAAGCTTCCGTCCAGCTCGGCGACGGCGTTGGCGAGATAGCGAATCTGGTAGCGATGAACGTCGTTGCCCGGCCCCGGCGTCACATCGCCCACCCACTGCTGCTGCATGCGGATCTGCGTGCTCAACGTTGCGCCAGAACCATTGCACGAGACCACATAGAGGCTCGCGTCCTCGCTGTAATAGTAGCTGAAGTCGTAGGCCACGATTTCGTCACGCCCGTCGCCATCCACGTCCGCTGCGCTGAGCGCAGGAAAGTAGCTCGGGGCGACCAGGGCGGCGGTGATCTGCGAAGCATCACAACGCACGGCACCGCTGGCGAAGTCGTGCACGACGAAGCCCTTGTCGCGGCCACGTACGATGTCCGGAGCGTTGTCACCATCTACATCGGCAACAACCAGATCCGTCGACCAAGGCGATGCCGCGTTGGTCCACAGCAGATTGGTCTGCGAATCGATCAAGCCCGCCGCAAAGTCGTAGGCGCGCAGCGTGCCGAGCTGCTCAGCCAAGAGCACACGGTACGCGCCGCCTGAAGCAACCGCGAGCGCCTGGACAGCCGAGCTCGTGGTGGCAGCATACCAGAGTTGCGCACCGGTCTTGGCGTCGAACAAATACAAGCCGCGCGGACTGCTGCCGAGCGCGACGAGCTCGTCGCCGCCCTTGCCGTCGAGGTTGGCCACCGCGATCACTGCGAATGCACCAATGTGAGGCGACGCCCACAGCTGTCCGTTGTTGTCCTTGCGCGCTACCACCCGACCAGCTGACACCAACAGTGCTTCGGTCTTGCCATCGCCATCGACGTCTGCGGTCAGCAGCTGACGGCTGCCGAGGGCTCCACCCATGATGCGCTGCCAAGCCACAGTAGGAGCTGCCGTGATCACACCAGTTCCTGTCGAGCGGGCGGTGCGCTGGGCGTCGTGGCTCAGTGTCGGCCAGCCGTCTCCACCAGTGGCTGCGGCAACCCGGGCCATGGCGGTAAGCACCAGAAGCGCAACACCAGCGCGAAGCAAGAACCGAAAGACGGAGGCGTTCATTCGCCCAGGATACCCTTTGTCGGGCTGGCCCACAGGCTCGTCCTGCGAGGATACTTCGCTTTGCGACCGTGTGGGCGACGCGGTTGCCACATCCCGGTATGCTGCAAGCCGCGATGGAGCGAGACGGCCCATGGATTGAGTGCTTGGCGTGCCACCCAAAGCTCGGCGTCAATGGCTTGTCCGCTGGAAAGCTCTATCTCAACACCAGGAAGCCGTTGGTGGTGGGTCGCTCCTCGCGGTGCGAGATTCAGGTTCTATGCAGCTCCGAAGTTGGCTTTGAGGGCCACGCCATCGCGCTATTCAGCCTCGATGACAAGGGGCTGGTCAGCGTCGAGCACGGAGGCGGCGAACACAGCATTCAGGTTGTGCAAGATGGCTCAGCGGAGGCGCCTGACAAGCCCGCGTCGGTGCTCATCGACGGCCCAGGTGGCGCAGGGAAAGCCAACCTCTGCGACGAGGATCTCATCGAGCTGGTGACCAAGGACGGCGCGCTTGCCTTGCGTCTGCGCGTCCACATCCCCAGTGACGTGTCCGTCAACAGCAGCCTTCGTCGTCTCTTCCGTCGCTTCAAACGAGGACGGTGAAGCCACTTGGCTAGCCCCATTGCATGGCCGCCTGGTCGCATGGGTTGGTTGCTGGTAACTTTCGCGTGTGGGTATTCGGATCCGACAGTGCGGGTTGATTGGAGGGATCATCGCGAGCGTTCTCGGGGCTGGTTGGCTCGTGACCGCCTGCCAGCGCCCCGCAACCGATCCGCCAGTAGTGCCGCTACCGCCTGTGTTGGTGTGCACTGCAGGGGCACAAGTCAACTGCGCTTGTCCGGGCGGAGCATCGGGCGTGCAGATCTGTGCTGACGACGGCTCTCGGCTCGGTGCCTGCACGCAGTGCGCGGAGTACTTCGATGAAGACGACGATGATTTCGACGAGCCTGCGACCCACGCGCGTACCGCAACGCCTCGTACGAAAACGCCATCCTGGGGCAGCGCGCGACCGCGTGCGACCGCAACTTCCTGGAGCACATCGCGCCCCTATGCGACCGCAACTTCCTGGAGCACATCGCGCCCCTATGCGACCGCAACTTCCTGGAGCACGTCGCGGCCATACGTGACCTCATACCCGAGCAGCAGAGCCGCAGCACTGTTGCCACTGCCGACCGGCATGCCATTGACGCCAGCGCCTCCGGGAACCGACTGCAGTCTCCATTGGGGATGCCAATGGCGCGGACTATGCACCAATGCATACGGTGGCTGTGTGCTGGTCTCTACTAGCGATTGTATGCAGAGCCGGATGTGCTCACGCGAAGGCAAGTGTACCTATCGCATCAAAAAGGGGGCGCTGGGGGAGTGCACCGTCGGCAGCAATACCGATTGCCAGAAGTCCAAGGGCTGCACGGACCACGGACGCTGCCGTGCCAAAGGTGGCAACTGCGTCACGAGTCAAAGCAGCGACTGCAAAAAGGCCACCGTGTGCAAGCAGTACGGGATGTGCACCGCCCGCAAAGGAGTGTGCCTTGCCGCAACAGCAGCGGACTGCAAGAGCGCACAAGCTTGCTCGGTAGATGGCTTCTGCAGAGCCCAAGGCGGCTTCTGCGTGAGATAACCAGCTGAGCTTCTCCGCAGGTCCCTTCGACGCTAGCCGACGAGGACTTGTATTTCGGTCAGGTACTTCTTGGGATTGCCCTTGAAGATCATGCCAGGGCCCTTGATGTAGATCTCGCGCGAGGGCAACTTCGGTTCGAGGCCCTTGGCGCGAATATGGGCGAAGATCTTCTCGTAGCTGCGGCCGAGCGCTTCGTAAGGACCGCGGTGCAGCAGCGTCACGCAGCGCCCGCCTTCGAGCTTGCGCACTTCAATTCCGTCTTTGCCGTCGACGGCTTTGCGAATCGGAAAGCAGGACTCGAAGTCGGCGTCTTTCTCTTTGTACTCCGGGTCGTAATACAAGTTGAGCGGCTTGCCGGCGATGTGTCGCCCGACGGCGCGTCCCAGCTTCTTGAATCGCGGCCCCGAATCGCCGTAGCAGCCTTTCGCGCGGATCCCCGCTATCAAGAGCTCGTCCAGCGTCTTTTCTTCGATCTCGAATGGTGTTGCCTCGGTAACCATGACGGCCTCTTTCTCGGTGCGAATGATGGTCTGCAACGCGGAGTGGATGTGCTCGTAGCGCTGCAGCTTGTTGGCGATCGCGTCCCGGTGTCGTTCCAGAAACGCCACGATGTCGGCCTCGTCTCCGTCAGTCTTGGGCGCAGCCTCGAGAATCGCGGCGATCTCGGCAATCGAGAAGTCCAGATCCCTGAGCTGCTTGATGATGCGTGCGCGCTCGACCGACGCCGCATCGTAATAGCGGTAACCGGTCTCCTCGCTGACCACGGACGGCGGCAGGATTGCTTTGTCGTGGTACAGGCGGATGGTCTTGACAGTCAGACCCGTAACCTTCGAGAGCTCACCAATGCTCAACATCGTTTGCTTACCGTGAGGTCTCCCCCAGGGGGAGAGTCAAGAGCAAGTGAAGAAGAAAACACCCACAATGACAACACCGATTGGGTGAGTCGAGCCCTAGAAGGCCAACTCGGCGGTCGTTGACTCTCCGGACTTGAACGTGAGCGACAGCGGCTCGGGCTGCTTCATGGTGGCCGCTGGGTCGTCGAAAACCAACATCCCGACCTGTCCTTGGACGCCCAGACAGACGTTGCCCACCTCCTTGTATTCGGAGCTGTTGGACAGGAACAAATCGAGCTTCGCACTGCCTGTCCCCTTGGCTGGATCGTGACTGGAGTCCCAGAGCCGCACGGTCAGATCGCGCAAGTAGCGGCCGGGGCCGGAGACCGGCTCGTCCCAGGAGTTGATTTCGTCTTGTACGACGACGCAGCTCGGATCGATGTGTGCCGACTGGTTGAGCCAGACGTCGAATGCGCGGATGCCGAACACTGCGTGTGCCGGCCCGGCACCGGCGGTCAGTGTGACTTGCTGCTTCGCTTCTTCGGCATGCTCATGCAGGGTGTTCTCGCCGTACGCTGCTGTGCTCAAGAAGTAGCTCACCTCTTCAGAAGCCAGCTCGGCAGCAGCGCCGCGCGCGCCCACCACGAGAAAGTCGACCCGCACCCAGGTGGTTGCATGCGGGATGGCCGCGTTCATGTCGGCCCGATCGGCGATCCCCAAGCTGTTGCGCACACGGACTTTGACACGTGCCTTGTCGCCCTCGATGCTGATGTCACCAAGCGCAATCCCCAAGCCCTGCGTCGTGAAGCCGTCGCCGGGGTCGTATGGCAGATCAGGATCGCTCGCGAACGATGGCGGAGATTCATAATCGTCGGTGGTCACGGCATAGCCCCTGATGAACGCCACCTGGGCTCTTGTTTGTGCCAGCGCACCTGCGGGCAGCTCCGCCGTGGTCTCGACGGTGAACGGCTCCCCACCAACACTGCTGTTCGGCTCGATCGCCACTTTGACGCTCGCTGACTGCGCCACCAGCTGTTCGCTTTGCCAAACGCGTACGGCATAGTCGACGATGGGCGAATCGACCACGCCGAAGGAACCGCCATCGTTCTGGGCCGATATCACAGCATGGCTGCCGTCAGCGGCTGGCTGCATGGTCAGCTCCATGGCCGAGATGCGATGAGGCAACAGCTTCCAACGACTGCTCAGCTCATGGGTCACCACGACCGCGGGCGATGGACCATCAGGCTCGTCGCCCGAGCAGCCCACCGCCGACACGACCAACAGCAATACGAGCGCGAGCCCGGCCCAGCGCTCAGGGTTTGCGGCTGTCAGGATTTGCATACCCCGAGCATCGACCGCATCTGCCCGGCTCGCAACCGTGCAGTCGTGGCCGGTCCTTGTGGCGAAGGTCGAGAGGGGTCACAATCGCGCTTCGGCATGGCCCCCACCGGCAACAGAGAGGACCTGCTGGCCCTTCTGCGCAGCTTGCGACACGACCCCAGCGCGATGAGGCTGGCGCGCCGTATCTTGGCGACAACACCGGGCGGAGGACCAGCGCGCAACAGCAGCGACGACGCGGTTTTGCGACAGCTCACTAGCTATTATCGCCCCGAGCCGGCCGCCATCCCCGCTCCGCACGACGCTGGCGATACCGACGAGCCGGACGACGCGGGCGGTATCGTCCGCCACCACAAAGCAGCCAAGAAGAAGAAGCGCTCCTACGCCGACCGCGCAGACGCCGTCGACACGCATGAGATTCTCATCCAGGTGAAGGACGCCCGAAACAGCCTACCGATCGACGGTGTCGAGCTGACCCTCACACAGAACGATGCGGGGGGTGGGATCGCCACGAAGACCACCAAGAAAGGTGGGTTGATTTCCCACACCTTCAGCTCGAGTGGATCGGTGACGATCTCCTGCCCTTTTGGCGGCTGGGATCTCGCGCGGACGCTGTGCACCACAGATCCCGCAGCAGACTATGCCGTAGCCAAAGCAGACAAGCGCCCGGTCACGCACGACCGTTCCAAGTGCGAAACGTGCAGCAAACGCGAGCCCACAGAACCGCCAACGCCCTTGAAGGGCCGCTACCGAATCCTCAGCGTCAAAGCGGTCGAGACCACAGCAGGCACGAATCTAGATCAGTTGGCCAAAGACAATGGCCTAGCGGGCCTCGACGAGCTGCTTTCCTTCAACCTCGGTCGTGACGCGACGGGGGGACTCGAGCCGATAGAGCTCTTCAAGCGAGCCATGATTGGCTGCACGCAAAAATCTAGGTCAGGCCAATACTTCCTGGACGCTGGCGACGACCCAGCTGTCGTCTTCGTACCCGCCGACTACGAGCACCCCACCACCGTCACTCCCAAGAAGATGCCGAAGCAAGAGCCGCAACTCGAAAGGCCGCAGCTCGTCATCGAGGTCCAGCCGGTAGTCCCACGACTGGACGAGATCCGCTTTTGGGTGCAGCGCAGCCTTCCCCCTTGCAGCAGCGCAGACAGCGACGAGCGGGCGGGAGTCGGTGGCGTGTTCGTGCTCGAAAGTCACGACGGGAAGACCACCTACCGCCACACTGCTGCAGCCACAGAAAAGCCCGATCAACAAGGCCGCTTCTTGACCATCGCGTTCCCCCACCCGCCACGCGAAGGGACCTACGAGCTGTACTTCCAACCTGCCGACGATGGCCCGCGCCAGCACATTGCCGAGAGCCGCTCCTACGCCCAGCTCGTCGGGTTCAACAAGCACGAAGGCGCCGTAGCCCGATTGGGCCCAAAGGGAAGCGATGGCTGATCCTCGGCCCGACAGCAAGTTCCTGAAGGTCCATCTCTTCAGCGGCAACGTTCGCACCAACCCCAAGTTCCAGCCAAACGCTCGAGACGGTGAGCTGCCCTTCGTCGTGCCCGACGGAAGCGTCGATACGGTTCGGTACACCTCGTTCTTGACGAAGGACTATCTCGAGAAGGACGGCAAATGGGCCAGCGAGCTGGTGGCTTGGGGCACCGATGAGCAAGGCGTGCTCCACCCGCTGCGCATCGATGAAGGCGGCATGTTCTTGCCGGACGAGCCCGTGCTGGCTGACGCGATGGCGGTGGGTGACAAGCGCGCCATCTATGTCCTAC
>CAZRGL010000389.1:0-10887 GCA_964599485.1 uncultured Polyangiaceae bacterium | reverse complement strand
CCGGGGGTTGCCAGCCTTGAGGCGTGCGCGGCGCAGTCGGGCGGGCGCTCTTCATTCGCTGTGGGCGGCCGCAGTAGCGGCAGCGCGCCCACGCTGCGCCGGGCTCCACGTCTAGCGGCGCTCCGCAATGGCCACACTCGATCAGCACGGCGCCACAAATACCCTGGCCGAGCGGTGCACGCTAGCTGAGGTTGCAGGCTAGCTTGGCTCTAGACCACTCCGAAGGTGTGGCGAATTAGTTTTCGCGTACGGTGGGCAGCACGAACAGCCGACGCCGGGTGCGCTTGTTGGATGACAAGAAGGGCTTGGCCGTCTTGCGGGGGGCGACTTTCTTCTTGGCGGGACGCTTGGGCGCAATCCAGTCGACATCCATCGCTCCGGGAGGCCGCGTGTCAGAAGGCAGCACCACCACAGGTTCCGCTTGCACGCTCGGTTGCTTGGCCTTGGCCACTGTTGCGACAGGCACGGTACTGCTGCAGCCGCTGAGGAGGGCTAGTGTGAGGCCGGCGAGAAGAATGAAAGAATGCTTCATGTGAGAGCGTCCCAATAATGCGATGAACGTACGGGAGTAGATGTAGGCAAAGGTGTGTGTACCACGCACGACGGCTTACTTTCAACCACAAACTTGGCCCTCATCTCGGAATTACTCACGCAAAGAAGACCTACTACCTCGGACAAACCCGCTACATTGAATGACGTGAGGTGGAGGCGGAGACTTGCGCTGCTGTTCAGCGCAGCGGGTTGCTTGTTGATTTCCAACGTTGGGGGCTGTTCTGGTGCGGCCGATCCGCCCAAGCCCTTTCCTGGTGGGCCGGTAGGTGGCGGTACCTCGTCATCGGGCGGTCCGGTCTCCTCCGGCTCGAGCAGCGGCAGCAGCGGAAAGGCCGGAGACGAGAACGTGATCGCCGATCCGGGGGCGCCCTGCGACAAGGATCTCGAGATCGACGACGACGACGCCTATGCCGCAGCGCGAGCGGTGGGGATTTGCAAGCTCGCCACCGACGACGACGACTGGGGACTCATTTCGGCTGCCTATGTGATGGTCAATGGTGGCAAGCCCGTCGACAACAAGAACTTCGACCTGGGCCATGGTCTGCTCACAGACTTGGGCCCCAAGGTGCTGCCGCTCGAGGGCGAGCGTTTGCTCGCGCTGTCGAGCGGTACGGCGCGCGCCCCCGGGGACAAGGGCTACAAGTCGCCGGCGGGTTTCGAGAAGGGTTACGGGCCCAGCGAATCTCCACCTGGTTTTCCCAAGGAGTCACCTTCCTGTCCGGGGGTCACCACCGGCAAGCCCTACGACGATATCGGTCTGGAGTTGCTGCTGCGACCGCCCGAAGGAGCCCAATCGCTCGCCTTCGACTTCTCCTTCTTCACCTACGAGTGGCCCGACTACGTGTGCAGCGAGTTCAACGACTTCTTCGTCGCGCTGCTCAACGCTCCGCCGCCGAAATACGAAGATGGCAACATTTCTTTCGATCAGGAAGGCAATCCGGTCAGCGTCAACAACGCCTTCGTGAGGGTTTGCGATTGCACCATGGGGCCACCTTGCCAAGCGCCGCCCGAAGATCCGGTCAAGGAGTTCGACTGCAAGCTTGGTGACAAGCTGTTGAACAAGAGCGGATTCGAGTCGCATGCAGCAACCAGCTGGTTGACCACCAAAGCGCCAGTGAGCGCGGGCGAAGAGGTGCAGCTGCGCTGGGGGGTGTACGACTCTGGCGACGAGATGCTCGACTCGACGGTGGTCATCGACAACTTCCGCTGGCTAGGCGACGACGCTGATCCGGGCACGCTGCCCATCGAGTGAGCGGTCGCCGGCACAACGGGTCAGCTCTGCTGTACGTATGCGCCGATGATGCGGCGCGGATCGTCAGGGATCTCGATGAACTGCAAGCCAACCGCGTCGAGCTCACCTCTGCCATCGCGCACCCAGCGCAGCTCTGCTTCGAGCTGCACCTCGGTGGTGGTCGTCGGCAGCATGAAGCGCACCAGCAACACTTTTTCCTCGGGCACGGCGTCGACGAGCACCAAGAGTCCGCCTTCGGAGATGTCCTCGCTGCGCCCGTGGAGCTCGGTGCCGTCCGTTTTGGTGAGCACCACCGAAGTCATATACGGGGCGCGCTCGAAGCGTCGCCTCACCAAGGGGATGGGCGCGGTGTCTGGATTGCCCCGCTCTGGTCGTTCCTCACTAGCGACGCCCATAGCCATGGGAAAATCGCTCGCCGGCGGCATGACGCTGCTGCCGCTACGACCGAGCAAGAAAGGAGCTCCGGTAGCACAACCAGTTGCCTCGACCAGGGCGTAGCGGAACTTGGTGGCGTTGGCGAAGCGGTCCGAAGGCGCCTTGGCCAAAGCCCTGATGATGACCGCGGCCAGCGAATTGCTCAGCTCTGGATGCAGCTCGCGTGGCGAGGGCGGTTTCTCTCTCTTGGCGATCTGCATGAGCACTTGGGGATAGCTACCGGCGAACGGCACCTCGCCGGTGAGACACTCGAAGAGCGTTACGCCCACGGCATATAGGTCGGACAAGTGATCGATGGGCCCCTCGGCGAAGAGCTGCTCGGGCGACATGTATTCTGGCGTGCCGAGCAAGTCTGCCCCGCCGGTCAGTTTGCGCTGGTTGGGTCCGGCCTCGGTGAGCGCCGCGATGCCGAAGTCGAACAGCTTCACCGTTTCGGTGCCTTCTGGCTCGCGGGCGATGAAGATGTTGCTGGGCTTGATGTCGCGATGAATGATGCCGCGCTTGTGCACGTAGGCGAGCACCTCACAGACTTGGCGACCGATGTGCACCACATCGGCCACGGGCAGTCGGCGCCGCGCAGCCAAGATACCGTCCAGCGGTCGACCCGTGAGCATCTCCAAAACGACGAAGGGGCCCTGCGAAGCGCAGATCCCTGCGTCGAGCAAGCGCACGATGCCGCGATGGCGTGCCTGCTTGATGGCTTTGGCTTCGCGCAGCAAGCGCTCCTGTGCTTCCCTTCGGCGGACGGCGTGGCCATGGACCATCTTGACGGCGACGCGCCGGCCGGTGGACAGCTGCAAGGCCTCGAAAACAGCGCCCATGCCCCCCCGAGCTATCTCACGCTTGAGAGCGTAGCGGCCGTCCACCACGTCCCCGATGCTCGGGTCAATCACACCGTCGAGCTTAGCACCAGCCTGCGCTGGCCTGGGAAGCCCTTTCCTGGCCTAAGAGTCGGGTGTCTCATCCCGTCGCCGGGCATCGACTCCGCCTCTGCTGCCTGCTCACCTATCATCAGTAGGTTGCGCGGGCTTGCTCGGCGGGGCGACGGTTCGCCTGGTCACGGCCTATACCGCGATGCGCATCGCTTCGATTCGGCGGATGCGGGCCTCGCGCACCACGAGGCGCACTTGATCGCCAGCTTTGGCCAGTGAGCCCCAGCTGACTTCGACGAGGAGCTCCGAGCCGTCTCGCTTGCGGATGCACAGGGTGCTGGGTACGAGAGCGGCGAGCGCTGGATCGCTGTCGACGCGCAGCTCGAAGCGCCCCAGATGGTCTTCAGCTTCGACCGAGCTTGCGCGTGTATCGAGCAGCAAGCTCGATGGAGTCCGCAAAACCACACGCAGGTCCTTGGTGCTGTCGAAGATATCCATGCTGGCTCCTTTTCTTCGCCCGCGAGCGGGCCTGCCCATCACGCGGCTCGATCCGGCTGGGTGGACCGAGCGCGTTGCCTTGCAGAAACGTTGCAGGCCAGGTGGGCTTTCAGCGCGAGCAGATTTGCGGCGCTCTTCTTTTGGACGCAATTGACCCTGCGCCTGTTCATTCCAACCCACGGGCAACCGAGGGCATTCCCGCTGGGCGGGGTCATTTGGCTGCGGCCTGCCATTCCAGCAGCTTGGCAGCCTGCCGCAGCACTCGTGCTCGTGGGTTCTTCTCGCTTCGTGGAAAACAGGTCTCTTGGGGCGGGAACTGGTCTAGCGTGGTGACCCCACATTTGACGCAGGAGAGAGCATGCTCAGCGACGTCGAGATTGCCCAATCGGTCAGCCCCCGACCCATTACCGAGATTGCCGCGCGTCTCGGCATCCCTGACGAGCTGCTCCACGTCTATGGCCGTGACAAAGCCAAGCTCGATCTGAGGCTCTTCGAGCAGCCACGCCAGCGCCCCAACCCGAGTCGGCTCATCTTGGTTTCAGCCATCACTCCGACTCGTGCGGGAGAGGGCAAGACCACCACCACAATCGGCTTGGGCCAAGCTCTGGGCAAGCTGGGCGAATCGGTTTGCTTGGCGCTGCGCGAGCCCTCGCTGGGCCCGTGCATGGGTATGAAGGGCGGCGCTACTGGCGGCGGCTACAGTCAGATCATTCCGATGGAGAGCATCAACTTGCACTTCACCGGTGATCTGCACGCGGTGACGACTGCGCACAACTTGCTCGCCGCGGCGCTCGACAACCGTATCCACTTCGATGATGGGCTCGAGATCGACCCGCGCCGCGTGCTCTGGCGGCGGGTGATCGACATGAACGATCGCTCGTTGCGCGATGTGATCATCGGGCTCGGCGGCGTCAACCAGGGGGTGCCGCGTGAGACGGGTTTCGACATCACCGCAGCTTCAGAGGTGATGGCCATGCTCTGTCTGGCCAAGGACTTCGAAGATCTGCGCGCTCGCTTGGATCGGACCCTGGTTGCCTTCACGGTGGACAAGCGCCCCGTCACAGCAGGCGAGATCGGCGTGACCGGCGCGATGCTGGCGTTGCTCAAAGAGGCCATGATGCCCAACCTGGTCCAGACCCTCGAGGGCACGCCGGCGTTGGTTCATGGAGGTCCTTTTGCCAACATCGCTCACGGTTGCAATAGCGTCATCGCGACCAAGATGGCCATGCATCTGGCCGACTGGGCGATCACCGAAGCGGGCTTTGGCTTCGATTTGGGGGCCGAGAAGTTCTTCGACATCAAGTGCATGGGTGCCGGTCTCGACACCGCTGCGGTCGTGCTGGTCGCCACAGCGCGGGCATTGAAGCTGCACGGTGGGGTGAATCGAAAGCAGCTCGATGAGCCCAACGTCGCGGCCATCGAGTGCGGTCTCGCCAACCTCGGCAAGCACATCGAGAACATTCGCCACTTCACCGAAACCCCAATCGTCGCCCTCAACCGTTTCCATGCCGACAGCGACGAGGAGATCCAGGCGGTGCGCGCGTTCTGCGCCCAACAGGAGGTCCCATTCGCGGTGAGCGATCACTTCGCGCGTGGTGGCGAAGGGGCTGTAGAGCTGGCCAAGCTGGTCATCGACAACAGTGAGAAAGTGTCCAAGCCGTTCACGCCTCTTTACGACTGGGATGGGCCGGTCGAAGAGAAGATCGCGGCGGTGGCCGAGAAGATGTACGGCGCCCGCGGCGTGTCGTTTACCAAACAAGGAAAGCGCGCGCTCAAAGAGGTGAACCGACTCGGCTACGGCAAGCTGCCGATCTGCATTGCCAAGACGCAGAGCTCGCTATCAGACGACCCGAGACTGAAGGGCCGCCCCACCGGTTTTGCGATTACCGTACGCGATTTGCACATCAATGCGGGTGCTGGTTTTCTCGTGGTGATGACGGGCGAAATCATGCGCATGCCGGGCTTGCCCCGCCGTGCCGCCGCCGAGCAGATTGACGTCGTCGACGGTAAGATCACCGGCCTACGTTAACGTCTGGCCCAACAGGAGCTCGGGCGCTGACGGTGCGACGGCGCCCGGGTCCGGGGCCGGGGGGTGAGTCCGGTCCGGGTCCGGGTCCTCTGTTCCGGTTAGAAACGCTTTGTCGCCCAGAGGCCGGGGCCTGTCTTGCTCAGCGTGGGCAGTAGCAGCCAGCTCGTTTGCGTTGCCGGCTCCACGGTGGGGCGGGCCAGGTACCACACCAAGGTGGTCACGCCAGCCGCTGCAGCGCTGCCGATCAGTACATCGGTGACGATGTTGAGCGTCTGACCATCGTCGCGCAGCGACTCGGCCGCCGCTTGATCCTCGACGCTGCCATCGCTCTTGAACTGGTCGTCGTAAGCGCTGTTCTTGCTGAGTGCGAGTCCACCAGTGACGCCGGCCGCAACAGCCAGCACGCCCGTCAGTCCCAAGGTGACGTAGACGCCCGTTGGGACTGGACGGTTGCCAGTCGTATCATCGCCTTGGACGACGCCTGCTGTGGGAGTTGGTCCAGGGGGCGGGGTGGTTGGGCTGGTGGTTGGTGCAGCGGTAGGCACAGGGGTCGGCCCTGGAAGTGGCGGCTGGGGTGTTGTTCCAGTCGGCTTCTTTTCGAGCCGCATGGTTTTCTCGGGTGTCTTGCCTGGCAGGGCTTCTAGGCGCCACACCTGTGAGGTGTAGCCATCGAGCTCGACGCGTAGCTCGTGGCTGCCGGGACGTATGCCGATTTCCAGCTTCGCTCCTAGTGGCCCATAGCGGTTGACCACCTTGTCGCCTTTGACGGCGATGCGTGTGTCGGTGACCGTCGCTCCAGCTGGCTCCACGTTGAGGACGACCCGGACCACGCTGCCTTTGAGCGTCGGCAAATCCTCAGTGATTTGCTTGCGCTCCTCCGCATCGATGTCGCTGACTTCCTTCAGGTAACGCTCGTAGGCCTCGATGGCTTCGCCGTAGCGTTCGAGCTTCATCGCACACAAACCAATGTTGCCCAGGATCAACGGTGACGGCGAGTCGGCGTACGCGGCCTTGAAGTTGCGGTAGGCCTCTTCGTAGCGGGAGCCCTCTTTGTCATCTAGCAGCTTCACGCCCGTGTTGAAGAGCTTGCGGGCATGCGCCGATACCTTCACGTCGGCGGCCCGCAGCGGAACGGCGAGCAGCACCAGGCACACGGTCAGCAGGAGCAAGTTCGCGAGATGTCGTACAGCCACGCCCATCAGTATAGAACGATCGGCGTGCTTGTGACTTACAAGCTGTCGGTCAGCGTGAAGCTCCGAGCCTCGGCGCTCGCTTGGGGTGTGATGATGTCGACCGAAACGAACACCAGCTCCTTGGTCGATGCGTTGTAATGCGCAATGCCCTTCTTGCCGGTGGGATTGTTGCTGTCCACGATGGGCTTGCCGTCGTCAGATGAGATTTTCCATTTTTCGGAGGTCCAGCTGCGAATGACGAAAGCCGGCGTGTGGCGCGTGTGCGCATTGCCTACTCCGAACTTCACGGTTCCGTTGGCTGTTGCTTCGAGCACGTAGGCTGCCTCATGCTCGAGGTAGCCGTCATCGACCTGGGATGCTCCGCTGACGCCAATGAGCTGGGGTTGAAGTACGTCGTCGGCGCGGGCTTGGAGCTTCTCGAGCATTTGTCCACTCGGCGCCACGGCGAGCACGCCACTGCGTACGTAGTCTACGTTGGGATCGAGCTGGACCCCGCCTGCATCCCAATAACGTGAGGTCGAGCTATCGAAGGCGAGCGTGCCGCCGATGTTGGTGTTGACGACGAGCAAACTGGGGCGCGGCATGGGGCCGCTCGAACGCGTGAACGAGGTGGCCTTTTGGCCGAGCAAGTCGGACACTGCCCAGGTGAGCGTGTGGCGCACGGCCGTGTAGAGGTACTCGGCAGCATCGACATACTGAGGTTGAGCGTGCTTGTTGCGCAAGATGCAATTCAGGCCGATTCGCCCCGTTGGATAGATGGCGTAACGCGAGCTGACCTCGATGCCCGATCCTTGTGGCTCGTAGTCGGCGAGGGTCCGAATCACCACGCGCGCCGGCGATTTTTCCAGCAGCTCGATGGTCGCCCCGACGACATAGTCGGCTGCGCGCCAATCGCCCATGAAGGAGATCTGAAAGCAATGAAACAGGATGTTGGTTTCCTGATACAAGCTGGCAGGGAGCTTGCTGGCGAGATCGATGGATGCCGCGCTGTCCAGATCGAACCAGCGGTGGATCTGCCAGCCATAGTCCTTGACGAAATCGAGCTCGAACATCTTGGGAACGACGACTTTGATTTGTCCTGAGGCGGGGCTGCCGGTCACTTCCAAGGGCGTGACGGTTGGGCCCATACCATGCCGCCCATGCCGCCCATGCCGCCGACGCTCGGGCCACCACCAGTCGTTCCCCCGGCGCCGGTTGTTCCGCCCGCTCCGCCCGCTCCGCCGGCGCCTGGCTGACTGCTGGTGCTGTTGCTGCTCGTCGTGGCGACACCCGCATCGAGGTCGTAGCTCAGATCGCCCAGACCGAGCACGTTTCCGCAGGCGCCCACCGACACGCCAGCTGCCAAACAGCCGCCTAGGATGCTGACGGTCAAGGGGCCGCGTCGCATCAGAAGCTCCCGCGCAGTTGTCCACCGAGGCCAAAAGGCGCGAGCTCGAGCAACAGGCCGCTGTCCTGCTCTGTCGACCCGCCGCCGGGTCGGGTGATCGCCAACACGATGCCGGCGGCTGCAGCCACTCCTCCAACGACGAATCCGGTCGTCGACAGGGTTGCCAAGGTCTGTGCCTCGTCGCCCAAGTCGGCATCCTCAGCTGGACAATGGTTGTCGACGCAGCGGGATTTGATGTCGTCAGCACGCGAGCTGGCCATCGCTCCCGTGATCGCGCCCAGCGCCAGGCCCGCCGTGCCGACGCCCAGCGTCAAAATCGCCGGCCACAGTGGGCCATCGACGTGTTGGTTGGGCTCAGGGGGATCTATCGGTTGTGCACCTTCGGCCAGCAGCTTCAACGACACCTCGGTCACGGTGGCGCTCTCGGGGAGATCGACCGTCTTGGACGCGGCCTGGAAGCCAGCAGCAGTCGCCGTGATGGTGTGCTTGCCTGGGTTGACAGCAACGGCTTGGCCAACGTCGACCGAGGGCAAGGCGATGCCGTCGATCTTGACCGAGGTACGCTTCGGCTCAGCGCCGCTGAGGCTGATGCGAATCGCCGGGATCCGCGGTTTGAGCTGGTCGAGCTCTGTCCGCGCTTTGGCCTTGGCTTTGACGAAAGGCTCCGATGCTTTGGCTGGCAATGGCTTGCGCAGCACACCTTCGTACAGGCCCCGAGCGGCGACCAGATCGCCGAGGTTGCGTTTGCAGCGGGCCATGAACAACACCAGCGTTGGTGCGCGCAGATGCTCGTGCGCCGCGGCGAATTTGTCGTAGGCAGCTTGCCAGCGCGCTTGCTCGAAGAGCTTGAGCGCTTCCTCGCCGAGCGCTCTTGCGGCCAACTTGGGATCCGGCTTGGCAGACGGGTCTTTCTTCGTAGGCGCTTGGGCCTGAGCGCCAGCGGGCAAAGCGGCAGCAAGCAAGAGGACGAGGAAACAAACAGCGCCTCGGAGCGACAGAATCCTAGAAGCCGAGTACCGGGTGCTGATCGGGTTTCTTGGTTGTTGTAACAGCGGGTGGCCTATAGCTGGGTGTTGTGGGAGCAATCCCGGAGCCAGGCGGCTGCGGCTGATCGAGAATAGCAGAGGGCGCAGCTGTTGTGCTCTTCGCCGCCGTTAGGCTTTTCGTCGTCGTTGTGCTCGCCGCAGCTTTGCTGGTTGCCGTAGTCTTGCTCGTGTCTGCTGGGCTCGTCGTTGGCGTGGCGGTTCCGGCGGCGGTTCCGGCTACGGTCGTACCCAGCGCGGCGGCAGTCGAGCCCGCGCCGGTCCTGTCCGGGCTGGTGGGTGTGTTCTTGGAACTGAGCTCGCCGAGCACCGCCCAGGCCATGATGCCACCGGCCAGGATTGACGCGCTCGCCAGCAAGCCCAGGTTCCTCCGGCTCGCGCCGCGTCTCGGCTCGTCGAGGCTGCGTGTCGCCTGGGTAAGCGTTCCGCCGCCGCCGTTGTGCGAGGTTGAAGGCGTCACCGTGATGGGATCGAGCATCATCGCCGCCGGCGCCTGCAATACGCCTGACAGCGATGGGTTGAGCTCAGGCCGCTCGAGGTGCTCGGCGACGATGCGCGAGAAGGTTGCGCTCATTTCACGAGCAGACTGAAAGCGGTCGCGACGTTTGCGCGAGAAGGCTTTCGCGAAGAATGCGTCCAGGGCGGGGGGAAGCGCGGCGTCGAAGTCAGTCGGCACGGGTAGGGGCTCGGAGCAAATCCCTAAGATTACCTCGCCCAGATCTTCACCGGGAAAGGGCTTTCGGCCGAAGATCATGTGCCAAAGGATGCTGGCCATTGACCACAGGTCGCTCCGGGTATCCAGCTCGACCCCGCCGCGGGCTTGTTCCGGGCTCATGTAATGAGGCGAGCCGAGCAAGATCCCGCTCTTGGTCGCCTCTCCGACGGTCGCTCGTTTGGGCGCCTTGGCCAACCCGAAGTCCAGCACCTTGACCGTCTCTTCGTCGCCGCTGCGCGCCAAAAAAATGTTCCCGGGTTTCAGATCACGGTGCACGATCCCAGCGTCGCCGGCGAGCTGCAGTGCCTTGCAGGCTTGGCTGAGAATGGTCGCTGCCACGTCGAGCGGAAGCCGGTCGATCATCATCAGTCGGGTTCGCAAGTCCTGGCCCGCGAGCAGCTCCATGGCGATGAAGGGGGTTTGTCCATCGACGCCGTAGTCGAGGATTTGCACCACGTGTGGGCTGCGCAGCTGTGCAGCCGCTTTGGCCTCACGCTCGAAGCGCCCGCGGGCTAGCTCGTCTTTCGACAGCTCAGTGTCCATGAACTTCAGCGCGACGCGCGTGTCCAGCTTCCGATGGGTCGCGACCCAAACCGAGCCCATACCTCCGCGGGCTAGCTCACGGACGATCTCGTACCTATCGGCTACGACATCGCCTGGGTTGTGCTTGCCCTGAGCGGGCCCGTTCTGCTTTTGAGCGTTTGCCAACCGACCCCTATCCAAACAATCCCCACTCGACATGTTATCCCACATCGGGATTTCGTGCATTTCCACTCACTTCAGGTGCGACCGGCGGTGGAGTTGGCCCGATGTGCTGCTCCTTTCCGCTCCCTACGAAAGGACATCCTCATTTGTGGGTGGACCTGTGGAGGTGGACCTGTGGAGGTGGACCTGTGGAGGTGGACCTGTGG
>CAZRGL010000388.1:0-10938 GCA_964599485.1 uncultured Polyangiaceae bacterium | reverse complement strand
CCGCTCGCGGTAGAAGCTGAGTTCGGCGATTGACTCGCGGATGTCGTCTAGGGCGCGGTGGGCTTCTTTTTTGGGGGGAGATAGCAAGCTCGGGTGCCAGCGTTTGCACAGCTCCTTGATGGTCGAGACGTCGACGTTGCGATAGTGCACGTAGGCGCTGAGCTCGGGCATGAAGGTCTCGAGGAACTGCCGATCCTTCCAGATCGAATTGCCGCACAACGGGGCCGACTGCGGGGCGCAATGTTGGCGAATGAAGTCGAGGGTTTGGGCCTCTGCTTGGGCGAGGCTCAGCTCTGAAGAAGCGATGCGCTCGAGCAAGCCGCTGCGGGTGTGCATCTTCTCGACGAACTCGCTCATCTGCTCGAGCCGCTCTCGAGGCTGGTGGATCACCAAGCTCGGCCCTTCGGCAACCAGGTTCAGCTGGGCGTCAGTGATCAGAGTAGCTATCTCGACGATCACGCAAGAGCGTGGATCGAGCCCGGTCATCTCCAGATCGATCCACACCAGGTTGTCGCGACTGCGCTCCCCGCTCGACCGCTCCCCACTCACCATGGGAATGTGCATACCATGGGCTTGCCAACAGCGTGGAAACCGAGTCAGATGCTGGGACGCTCGGGACGCAGGGTCCAGAGTCGGAACAGGGAAAGATCAAACATGGTCCGTAGAGCGAGTTGGTTGGCCTGCACGGCTTTGGCACTTCTGTTGTTGGCGGGGCTGGGGGCTGGATGTGATGGCAAGATCGCTCAGTGCAATCGGCTCATCGATGCGATCAACAAGGCCCAGGCTCCGATGAAGAAGCAGGCCAAGAACGACCCCAAGGTCCTGTCGAAGATCGAGACCAATGCCCTGTCGCTGGCCAAGAAGGTGCGCGCGGTGGAGCTCAAGGACGAGAAGCTCATCGCCCTGCGTGACTCCTACGCCAAGATGGCTGAAGAGCTCGCCAGCACCGCCAAAGATACCGCAAAGGTTTTTGCTGAAGGCGATGCCAAGAAGGCCGAAGAAGCCCGCAAGAACATGGGCAAGTTCGGCCCTCGTGAAACCAAGTTGGTCGCCGAGATGAACGGCTACTGCCAAGGCAAGCAGTAAGCGTTTTTCACCAAACGGCCCCCCAAGGCAGCTCAGCTACTCGACGCTGACGGTGCACTGCATGTTGTCGCCACCGCGACAGCTGATGACGATCCGCTTGCCATTTGTAGCGTTCGCACCGAAATAGCCCGTCACCGCGTAGAGGTTGCCTGCCACGTTCGTCGAGTTGGCGTGAGGTCGCTTGTAGGGGTGGCTCTTGTAGTCGTCGGGGTAGTAGCAGATGGCCAGCCGGTTATCGAAATGCCGGTACTTGGTGTTGGTCTTGACCCCTGGGCGGTTGGTTCGGCGATTCTTCTTCTTGGCTGTGACACGGTCGCCAACGTAACTGCGCTTGCGCTTGTTGGGCTCTTTTGCGGCCACACGGCAAGTCACCTTTTTGGCCGTGTAGTTCTTGAGCGTCAGCTTCGGCTTGCCCACGTATTTCGCCGCTCGAGCGGTGGCTGGGGTCAGCATGAACGCAGCAGCTACGGCACCAACAATCAGAAACAAATGACTCTTCATCCAATCCTCCTTGCGGCCACTTCGGCGACTCGCAGCATGATACCTAGCAGCACGTGTGCCAGCCACGACTGCGTACAAAATCAACCACTTGTGGCCACTACAGCCAACTGGCGTCCGCTCAGCCGCGCAGCCTCGGCGCCCTGGTGGCCACCATCCCGGACAATGTGCGCAATAACGGACAGCCCCCGAAGCTCGGCGAAAGGGGGCTGGCTTGCCCTCGAGACTGCCCCCAGGCGATGATGTCCCGATGGCGAGCGAGAAGCGATTCGAGGTGTTGACGGCTGTTGGCTCTGACCGACCCGGCCTGGTCAGTGAGATCTCAACGGTGATCCATGAGCTCGGCGCGAACATCGAAGATAGCCGTATGGCAGTGCTCGGCGGGGAGTTCGCGCTGGTGATGCTGTTGTCGGGTAGCCCAGGGGTGGTCGCGGCCACCCGCGAACAAGGCAAACAACTAGCTGAGAAGTTGGGCCTACAGATCTTCTTCAAGCAAACCTGCGCAAACCGCCCAGCTGCCGAAGCGCAGCGATACCAGCTCGAGGTCAGTGGCCTGGACCACCCCGGCATCGTTCATCAGGTGGCAGATGTGCTGAAGCGCTACGAGGTCAACGTGTCCTCGCTCGCGACCAAGCTGGTTCACGCGCCGCTCACCGGCACGCCGACCTTCGTCATGCGTGGAAGCATCGACGTGCCTGGCAACGTCGACATCGACGTGTTTCGCGATGCGCTCAGCACAGCCTGCGAAGAGGAAAACCTCGACCATTTGCTGGAGCCAAAGAGCTAGCTATCTGAGCAAGTTGGTGGGCGGACGCGCGCCTTCGCCCGCGCGCCCAAGATAAGAACTAGTTGGCCAACAGGAGGCCGCTAGCGAAGGACTCGCGCGCCTTCGCCCCGCTAGGGGCGCGCGAGTCCGTAGCGCCCTCTTGGGCCAGCCACTAGTCAGAGTCCGAAGGTGACATCCAAGTGCAGTCGCGCTGCATAGTAGGAAGCGACCTCGCCGCGCAGAGGAGTCGATAGGGGCAATAGCACGCTCAGCGCTGGCGAGAGCCGAGGCAAATGGAGCCGCAAGCTAGGCGAGAGCGTGACTTGAGAGCGGTGTTGATCACAGGGCGCGAGACAAGACGGTGACGAGACGTCGGCGGTGAGCTGGTAGACCTCCTGCACCTCGAGCCCCAAGGTGAGTTGCTCGATGGTGCTGACGCCCACATACAGGCTCGAGAGCGCCTGAATATCATAGCGGTTCTCATTGTCGGCGCGGTCCCGCACCAACACCGCGAAGTCAACGCCTTGCCGCATTTGGATGGTCACGGGACCCGTTACGAGGCGTATGTCGAAGAAGGGTCGACCAGTCAGCGTCAGGTCCTGAAAGTGGGGGAAGTCCCAAGGGCGAATGACACGGATGGCCCGGACGACCTCGCTCTCCAAGCTCGAGAAGGTGCGCGGCACGGGTATCACGACGCCCAGCCCGCCGCCGGCCGACAGTCCTGACCTGCTCGACCACAAGCCTCGTGCCCACAGCTCGGGGTTGCCTACCACGAGGGTATTGCCTCCGCTGCCAGGAGTCCTTCCCGCGGGAACGCTCGCAGCAGCCATGTTGTGCGACAAACCGATGTACCAGGCGCGGGGTGCAATGGCCGTCTCCAGCAACCATCGAACCGCAAACGCATAGGCGCGCGCATCCTTCAGAGGCTCGTAGGAGATCACGTCGGTGGGCTCTGCGCTGGCGGCGGTGTACTCGATGTTTAACACCCACTCGCGGTGGGACAAGCCGGGAATAGACGGGGGACCAGCGGCGTCGAATTTCGCGCGCCGGCGCGCCGGCAGCTCGTCTCCAGGCGGCTCAGCACCCGAGGCAGCACGCGCCGCGGTCGAAACCACGCAGCAGAGCATCACGCTAGCGATCCGGCCCATTTGGCAAACCCTACACGCTAACGCCAGCTGGCCCCAACCCATGGCGCATCGGATGACAGCAGCCGCGTGCCGGTGGCCCTCAGTCGCCCCCGAGCCCCAGGTCTTTGAAGATGGTCACCCAAAGAATGAGGCCCAGCAGAAGCAAGATCCCAACGATGTGGATGTGCGCTTCCATCTTCGCGTTCGGCCTGCGACGCGTGGCCAGCTCGTAACCCAAGAACATCAATCGGGCACCATCGAGCCCGGGGAAGGGAATGAGGTTGAACGCCCCGAGGTACGCTGACAGCAGCCCTGTCAAATAGAGCAAGTCCATCAGTCCGCGGCGGGCTGCCTTGGCCCCTTCGCTGATGATCTTCACCGGGCCACCGAGCTCGGCGTCGGCTTGCTTGGTGATCATCTTGTAGAGGCCGACGACGAGATTGCGCACGACCAGCGGCGGCGTAGTGACGGCGAGCTTGGCGGCCTCGGCGGCGCCTACATCAACGCGTTTGCCCTTGAGGTGCACGCCAATGCGTCCCTTGCCCTTCTTGTCTTTGGGCGTAATCTTCATGCTGATGCGCTGGCCCGCACGCTGAACCACCATCGTGATTTCTTTGTCGGGGTGTTTGGAGATGGTCTTGGCCATCTCGTCCCACTTGGCGACCTTCTTGCCTGCTACTTCGACGATGGTGTCGCCATCCTTCAAACCTGCTTTTTCCGCTGGCGTGTCTGACATCACCATGATGGTGGTGCCGCGCTCGCCGGGCGGAGGGCTGACGCGTTTGCCGCCGTAATAGAAGCTGATGAAGAAGAAGACGGATGCAAACAAGTAGTTTGCCAAAGGGCCAGCGAAAATCGTGCTGATGCGCCCGATGAGGCTGGCGTTGGCGTAACTACCCTTGTCCTCAGGGTCGATTTCGTCGAACGGGTTCATCCCCGCAATCCGCACGTAGGCGAGAAAGGGGATCATGGCCGCCTGGTACACAGTCGGGCCGTGCTTGTCGGGATCGTGCTTTCTGAGGCGCAGGCGCACCTTCCCGCCGAAGCTCGTAAACCAGAAGTAGCCTTCGTTGGGCTCGACCTTGAAGAAGGTCGGTCCGAAGCCGATTGAGAAGGTATCGACGCGCATCCCAAACGCACGCGCCGCGATCATGTGACCACCTTCGTGAACCACCATCAACAGCGCCAAGCTGAGGATTGCAGCGATGACGTAGAGGACGCTCAACATCTGTTTGGCAGTCTAGCGGGAGTGAGGTTGGCTGGCACGCGGTACTGCTCCGGGCTTGCCTGGGCGGCTGGGGCATGCCAAATACGCGGCGTTTCCTTTTGGAGAGATCATCGATGTACAAACGTGTCGCCACCGCCGCTTTGGCTCTGTTCGCGCTATCTGGATCAATTCTGGTGGGCTGTAAGGAGGACCCGCCACCGCCACCGATGCCAGAACCCAAAGGCTCTGTCAAAGCGCGCGGCAAACCAGCCCTGCGCAGTCCAAAGATGAGCAGCGCGCGGCTCCCGGACATCTCCGACGAAACCATGAAGCGTTATCGGCTCGAGCTGTGTCGATATGGCTCCTACGGCCTCAAATTCGCCAGCGACGCCTACCTGGGCAGCTTGGCCGGAGCCGCCCCGTCCAAGGACAAGATCCCCACCTTCGGCGACCATCCCGACAGCTCAGGCAAACCCAAGCTCAATGGACGCGCCGCTGGACGCGCGCTGCCTTTCTACGGCCAGCTGCCCTTTGGTCGCCACGTCCGCGCTTGCTCGTTGGCCAAGCGGCTCACCAAGCCCGCAACGCCTGAGCTCAACGAAGCCCTGGCGGCTTTCGACACCTTTTCCGCGCCGCTCAACAGGAAACTGATGGAAGCGCTGCGCTATTACGGCCGCCAGCAGTACAAGAAGGACAAATTCCAGCGAGCCGCCGCGCTTCACAAGGAGCTCATCAAGGTCTTTCCCCAAATTGACGGGCAGCTCGCTTCGCTCGACAAAGCTGCGGAAGCCTGGCTGAGCACCCTCAAGAAGCAGTCCGAGAAGCTCGACAAGGCCGGCGACTTGGCCAGCGCTGCGCTCGACGAAGCCCGCAATGTGGTCAAGATAGCCATGGCCGATGTCGTCGACGAAGCTGCATTCAAGGAAGCCGCCGCCAAGCTCGTCAAAGCAATCGAAGCCGTCGAGGCCCAGGCCAATACCGAAATGGGTACTGCAACTGCGGACAAGGGCAAGGACAAGGACAAGGACAAGACGAAAGCTGCTGCCGCTTCGGCAAAGCCCACGGCTGCCGCCAAGACCAAGCCCAACCCGCGGAAGGCTGCGTCACCCTTTGCGCGCGTAGTGCCTCCTCAGCTCAAGAAGCTCGAGCTGGCCGTTGAGAAAGCGCAGGGCGCCATCAAGGACAAGAAGCTGAGCGTGGCAGCTCGTTACGGACTTGCACTTCGCTTGGCCACCGCACTCGAAGCCAATCATCAAGCGCTCGGACAGTTGCTTCGCGTGCAGGGCAAGACCAAAGCCGGCGGACCGCTACGCCTGATGAAACCACGCGTGCGAGCCAATACCCCTAGGCCGCGGGTGCGGCCACGACCCAAGGTCGAGTGAGCCGGCCTCGCATCGGGCTGGTCAATCTGCGCGCCACGGACGAGGCGCTGGGCGCGCAGATCCGCTCGGCTGTCGATCGAGTAGCGCGTTCTGATCAGCTCATCCTCGGTACGGAGGTAGCTGCCTTCGAGAACAGCTTGGCGGGCCATTGCGGAACGCGTGAGGCGGTTGCGGTGGCTTGCGGCACCGACGCGCTGTTGCTGTCGCTACTGGCCAGCGGCATCGTGCCCGGCGATGTGGTCGTGACCACACCCTTCTCGTTCATCTCCACCGCTGAGGCAATCGTCAGGGCAGGCGCGGTTCCGCGTTTCGTGGATGTCGACGCCAACACACTCTGCCTCTGCCCAGCAGCGCTGAGCCGTTATCTGCAGCGCTGCGGTCCGCACTTGCGAGATCCTGATAGCGGCGGGCGCGTCCGGCTGATTCTGCCCGTACATCTGTTCGGCAGGGTGGCCGATCTGGACGCGCTCTGCGCTTTGGCCCGCGAGGCCTCGATCGGCATCGTCCACGACGCGGCCCAAGCAGTGGGTGCGCGCTGGCCTGGCGGTAGCATCGCTGAGGATGGGCCCGCTTGCTTGTCTTTCTATCCCACCAAGAACCTAGGCGCTTGGGGTGATGGCGGCGCCGTGCTCAGCGACGACAGCGCGCTGGCCACCCGCTTGCGCTCATTGCGTGTGCATGGTGCGGGTCCGACAGGAACCTACGAGCAGCTGGGGCTCAACAGCCGCCTCGACGCCATCCAAGCCGCGGTGCTCGCCGTCAAGCTGGGCCACTTGCCAGCCGCCGATGAACGACGCAAACGCAACGCCGAACGCTACCGCGCCGCACTCAGCGACTCCTGTTTCGAACGACGGATTATGGCGCCGCCGGCTTTGGAGCAAGGCGACCGTTGTCACCTGTTCACCGTCCGCGTAAAGGGCGGCCAGCGAGCCGCGCTCGAGGCTCAGCTCGACGAGGCGGGCATCAGCAGCGGGGTCTATTATCGCAAGCTGCTGTTCGACCATCCGGCGATCGCAGCCCTCAGTCCAGCGCAGTCGGCAGCCTGCCCTCAGGCCCGCGCAGCGTGTGACGAAGTACTGTCATTGCCCGTTCACGAGCACCTCAGCGACGAGGAAATCGATCGAGTGATCGAAACGCTACGCTGTTGGTTGTGAACCCCCGGCCAGGCCCAGACGAGTCGACGGGCTTGTCAGAGGAAAGGATTGAGGTGAAGCGGTTGCTTCGATTCCTTCAAATTGTGGGCAACGCGCATGCCGAAATACCCCAATAGCACCAACCACACCGCGAACATCGCTACGCCGATGGCGGTCTGGATGAACTCGGAAATGACCGGCGTACCGGCCTTGGGCACACCACCGCTGAGCACGGGCACAGGTGAGGTTGCGATGACCCACAAGCCCGTCAACATGAAGGCGGCAAATGCAAGCGGCACGAGCCACTTCCAGCAGAGGTTCATCAACTGATCGATACGGATTCGCGGCAGGGTCCAGCGCACCCAAATGACGACGAAGATGAGGATCCAACACTTGAGCAAGAACATCAGCACGCCCAGCACTTGCAGCAGGGTCGAAGCCTCTTGCTGACCAGGTGTGACGCCGGGCAACTGCCAGCCGCCCAAGAACAGCGCTGCTGCAATACCGCAGAACACGAACACGTTGGCCCACTCGGCAAACAAGAAGAACACGTTGCGCATGCCGGAGTACTCGGTGCCGTAACCGGCAATGAGCTCGCTCTCTGCTTCGGGCATGTCGAAGGGTGCGCGGTTGCCTTCTGCAAGCGCTGTGATGAAGAACAAGAAGAACAGGAAGAAAGTGACCGGGTTGCGGAACATGAACCAATACCAGGGCCAGCCACCAGTACTGAGCAATGTCTCGCCGAGGCCACCTTGCGCCTGGATGATCTCCTGCATGCGCAGTGACCCGGTCATCATCACGATGCAGACGATGGCCACAGCGGCGGGGATTTCGTAGCTGATCACTTGAGCGGCGGCGCGAATGCCGCCGAGCAGCGACCATTTGTTGTTCGAAGCCCAGCCGCCCGTCATCAAGCCGATGGCGACCAGCGAGGTCACGGCGATGACGAAGAGGATGCCGATGTCCAGATCAGCGGCGATCAGATACTGCCCGAATGGCATGACGACAAAGGTGGCCGACACACCGATGAACACGAGGTAGGGCGCGAGCCGGAAGAGCGGCTCGTCGACATCTTTTGGAACGATGTCTTCCTTGTGGACCGACTTGATGCCATCAGCGAGCCAAATCAAGAACCCTTGCGGCCCTGCACGGTTGGGGCCGATTCGTGACTGCATGCGTCCTGCCACTCGACGCTCCACCCAGGTGATGATCCCGGCGGTAGGCGCCATGAACAGCAGAATGATCAGCACCGCCACACCAAGAATGATGAGCGCAGCGAGAAAGTCGCCCGAAAGCGAGCCAGCTTTGAAGCCCGCTATCGATATGTGCCGCATGAACGGCTCGGCATTGCCTCGCTTGATGCCGATTTGCTGGGTGCGTTGACCGGCTCGCGGAACCATGTCGGCGACCGACAGCACCGTGACGCCACCAAAGCTGACGATCACGTCGCCATCGAGCATACCGGCGTTGCGCGCCGGGCTGGTGGTCTTGACCTCAGCAACTTTGAGCCCGCCGCCGCTTCGGCCGCCGCCGTCACCCGGGCTGGTGTCGGCGAGCACGATTCCAAAGTGTTCGAGTGCTGCGCGCCCCTCTTTCGTGCGCGACTCCATGACGACGCGCCGCGTGGAAGGCGGTCGAAAATCGAGGGTAACGCCGAACCCTTTGTTCGCTCCAGGCGCTTGAGAAATCTTGCCCTGCACGGGCCGGCCACCTTTGACCGACGATGGGAAGATGACGATGATGTCGCCTCGGAACGTAGTGTGCTGAGCCTTGTCACCCTTGCCGCAGAACTGGGCCTGCAGCGCTTCGGTGAACGCGAAGGATACCTTGTCCGGTGAGGGCTTGGCGTTGCTAACCGTGATGCAGCTGCCTCCTGGACAGCTCGAGACCGGCTCCTGCCCAGGCCGGTAGAGCTTGCCATCGAATTTCACCGTCGCAGCTTTGACGTCGCCCGATGGCAAACGCGTGCCGAGCACCTCGATCTGATCCCCAACCTCCACGTCGCGCGGAACGACGTCGATGATGGCCAGCAAATCGGGGGAATCACTGCGAGCACAGCTGAGCAAAAAACCCGCTGCAAAGGTGGCCAGGAGCAGCACCAAAAGACGACCATGGAGGGACTGGTGCATTGGCCGACTTATAGATCGATGTGGCGACAAGGTCGAGATTCGCGGGGTCCGGAAGTGCATTGAGATGAGCGGTCAGGCGAAGAACCGTCAAACCCGTTCATCCGGCGACAAAATATCGCTTGTCTTGGTCAGTCGTGCCTACCTGTATGGCCGTCTCGAAGGTCTCGCTGAGTAGCTCGGCGGTCATCACTTCTTGGACGCTGCCTTTGGCGACCAAACACCCTTTGTCGAGCAACGCAACGCGATCGGCATTTTGAGCCGCGGCGCTCAAATCGTGCATGGTGGCAAGGCAGGCGAGATCGCGTGCGCGAACCTCTTCGCGGACCAGCCGATAGAGCGAAATGCGGTGGCGGATGTCCAGGTGGGCGCCGGCTTCGTCGAGCAAGAGCACAGGGGCTTGTTGGGCAAGCGCTCTGGCGATATGCACCCGTTTCTGCTCGCCGCCCGACAAGCTAGCAACGGGACGCGAGCTCAAAGCGGCCAGATCGCAGCTCTCGATCGCCCGCTCGATGGCTTCGCGGTCGGCGCCGCTAAGGCGCATGAAGGCGCGCTGGTGGGGGGCGCGGCCCATCGCCACGACTTCACGTACCGTAAAGCCCAAGGCCACTTCACAGTGTTGAGGCACGACGGCGATTCGCTTGGCGAGCTCGCCGCGGGACAGCTCGGCAATGCTGTCGCCAAGAACGCGGAGCGAACCGGCGCAGGATTTCAGAAGGCCCGCAATAACGCGAATTAAGGTGCTTTTTCCCGATCCATTAGGTCCCAAGACGGCCCAGAGCTGACCGCTGCTGACCGCCAACGAGACGTCGTTCAGCTGGGGCGGGATGCCGTTTTGAGCCCCGTTTGCCGGCTGCCCGTAGGTGGCGCTCACGCCTTCTAGCTCGATGGCCAGCACAAGTAGACACTACCACCCCTTGCGCGCCCGGTCCGCTGGTGCTCCAATCGCCCAGCCCCCAAATGGAGACAGAAAAGCTTAACCAAACGGAAAAGCGCATCATCAAGCGCTACTCCAACCGCAAACTGTACGACACCAGGGACAGTCGCTACGTCACGCTGCAGCAAATTGGCGAGATGGTGCGCTGCGGTGACGACGTCCAGATCATCGACAACAAGACCAAGGAAGACAAGACCGAGGTAACGCTCGCTCTGATCCTGTCGGAAGATCTGAAGAACAAGCCGAAGAGCGTACCGCTGAACACCTTACGCAACCTGATACAGGAGCGCGGTGAGAAGCTCATGTCGACGCTACGCGAGGGCCCACTAGGTCGACTGCTGCACAGCGGTGAGGAAGGCGAGCTGCAAGAAGGTGCAGAGCCGACAGAATCAGCGCCTGAGCAACCGGTGGTGACGGAAGAGCCGACCGAGGCCGACGCCGACAAGCCCAAGGGCAGACTCGAAGAGATCGTTGCCACATCCAGGCAAACGCTCGACCAGCTTCAGGCCACCCTCGACGACCGGGTCAAGGCGGTCGTTCCAGGCATGGGCCTCACCCGCGAGCTTCGCGAAGAGCTGGCCGCTTTGACGCAGCGCGTCGACGCGATCGAAGCCAAGCGGGGCATGACGGTCGCAGACTCCGCCGAAGACTAGCCCCACCCACCACCCCCCACACC
>CAZRGL010000387.1:0-10963 GCA_964599485.1 uncultured Polyangiaceae bacterium | reverse complement strand
ACGCGAATCCGTCATCGCTGCTCATGCGCTCACCTCACGGGCCATGTGAACATCACGCAGACGCTGGGCGCTAGTGAAGTCGACTACCGCCTCCTGTGCCGTGTAGGCGGCATAAAAGCCGAGTTGCTCCGCTGCGCGTTCGCCGTCTGCCATGCAGACGTAGCGCAGATAGGGAACGAACGCGGGGGGCCAAGGTCCAAGCTGTGCAGCCCAAATCGTGGCGGTTGTCGCTGGTGCCAGGGGTGCCGGAATGGGCAGCGTCGAGCCGCCGCTGAGTCGGATCAAAGTCGACAGAGGCAAGACGCCGTCGCTGACGATGTTGAAAGTGCCCGGCACATCGACGTCTATGGCTATCTTGAACGCGGCCACAGCGTCGACTTCGTGAAGCAACTGCCACATGGGATCGAAGCCCATCAGCGTGACGCAGAGGCGGCGTGAGAGGTACCGGGTCATGAAGTTGTTGACTGTGGGACCGACGATCGGAGCGGTGCGCAGCACGGTGACGGTGGTTTCGGGATGCTGCTCGGCGAATCGAGCCACTTCGCGCTCGGCGGCCATCTTGTCGGCGAAGAATGGCTCGCGGGTGGAGCCTCGTAGCGGGGTGTCCTCGTTGAGAAACTGCGGATTGGAGGGTCGCGCACCGTAAAGCAAAGTCTGACTCCAGCTCACTAGTTGAGCGGGCGGAGCTTGTCGTGCCCCATTGAGCAAGTGCATCGTGCCGATTGACTCCAGCTCGTGGGCCCACGCCGTGGCATGGGTGGGTGAAGACAAAAAGGCCATGTGAACCAGGACGTCGACCGATTCTGCGCTGAGGATCTCGGCGATCCGTTCGTCGGCGCCGGGAAGGGTGAGGTCGACTTCGTACGCGCGGGTCTTCGACCCACCTGTCCGGGGCCGTTGCACATCGATGGCGACGACGCGGCCAACTGATTCGTCCTCTTCCAGAACACCGACCAAGTTGCGCCCGAGGAAGGTGCAAGCCCCGGTGAGCGCGATGCTTCGGCCGCGCGGTGGAGGCTTGACCATATTTCGGCGAGGTTTGGGCTGAGCCATGTCGCCAAACTACCAGGGAAGCGGCTCGCCGTTCATGTGCAAAAAGCGTCCCGTGGTCTGAAGCGTGAGCTCGTCGATGCGGGCCATCAACCCAGCTGCGGATTCGGGCGCGTCGATTAGGCCTTGGCCCCCCGTCATACCCGTACGCACAAAGCCTGGATGCAGGATCACCACGCCGATACCACGCCCTTCCAAATCACGGCTGAGCGAGACCCCCGCGATGTTCACCGCAGCCTTTGACATGCGGTAGCCGTAGCGGCTCCCCGACGTGTTGTCACCGATGGACCCCATGCGGCTGGTGATGATCGCGATCTTGGCGCCTGAAGCTAGGTTCTCGAGCAGCGCCTTGGTCACGCGCAAAGGCCCGAGGCTGTTGATCTCGAACTGCTGCCGAATGCGCTCGAAGTCCAAATCGTCGAGGTTTTCACGTGTCAGGAGGCCAGCATTGTTGATGAGCACATCGACGCGGGTGTCGCCGAGTCGCTGGCGCAGCTCTTTGACCACGCCGTCGTCCGCGACGTCGATGCCTTCCTCTACCCGGCTGGCGCACGCGTCGAGCTCCGCTGAGTTGCGGCGACACAGCGCGATGACCGTGTCGCCCCGTGCGGCGTATTGTCTGCACAGCTCGAGGCCGATTCCGCGGTTTGCACCCGTGATGACGATCGTTGACATCGGCGGAGTATACGCCAGGCTGTCCGCTCGACGTCGATGACTCTCCTACTTCGGCAAGCTGCAGCGCGCCTGCAGGTAGGTCACCACGCGGTCGTGCATGATCCAAATGTCCACCGCATCGTCACGTGTCGCGACTGCATAATCATCAGCGTCGGCGACGGTCACGACCGGAGCAACAGGTGCGCCGTCATTGCGGAGCACCGCAGCGTGCAGCACGCGCATCGCCGTGCCGCAGCGGGCAGGGGACATCCACGTGGCGAGCACACCGCCGTCCAGCACATGAAGGGCGCCGCGAACTGGCGCAAGAGCCGAGCGCAACGAAACAGTCTGGTGGCCCTGGATCTGCACAGCCACGCCACCCGCGTCGCTGGCACATCCGAGGCGCCCGGGATCGGCCAGATAGCCCATGACCATCGGCGTGCCTTCCGCCGAGGCAGCCAGGGCCCCATTGGGTGCGGCCAGCGCGGCGACGTCGACAGGCGGCGCGCTCGGATGTACCCGGCTGAAGCGGACGCGCAAGTCGTCCACCGTGGCGACGACGGCGTCGCTGCCCCCTGCGTCGCTGAGGCGGGGAGCGCTGACGACGAGAGGCTTGCGCGGGTGGGCAACGGGCATCCGCAGCGGTGCTCGGAGCCAGGTCTGTGGCGCTGCGTCGAGCTCACCTAGCCAAACGGTATCCTGGCCCGGCTCGCGCATGAGCAGTGCGCAGCCGCGGGCATTGCAGCTTGCGTCGACCAAGGCAACGCCGGGTCCGGTTGCGATCGTCTCCATGCCCGCCCCCCGCCACACGCGTACCGCCGCTGTTGCTCCTGGCTCCGTCACAGCAAATAGCCATCCGCCTGCGGGGTTGCGCGCGATCACCGGGACGCCAGCCGAAGGCCATGGAGCGGGTCGGACCTGGCAGCGCCCATGACGCAAGCTCATTACGCCAGCTGCGTCTGCCTGCCAGCGTGCGCCGCTGGCGCCTTCGGCTACCAAGACTCGAGCCAAGCTGTGCGGCTCAGATACCAGACGCGCCTCTCGGGAGAGTACCGCGCGCATCACCTCAGAGCGTTGTCGGCAAGGAGGTGGCATGGTGACGGCGCTGCGGCCGCGAACGACCCCCATCGTCCACGGCTCGGGTGACGGCTTGAAGCCGCTGATTGTTGGCGTTCGAGCTGCGCTCGTGGCGGGTGGGTTGCTGTCGCGCGCAGCCTCGCTCTGTCGTCCGCAACCTGGGCCGTCGCAGGCGCACAGGCAGACCATCAAGACTAACGAGCCGTAGCCGCGCCAGCCCGGTTTGTTCCTTCTCACCCTGCTCGTGTCGTGATTCCCAAGCTCATGCAACCATTGGGTATTGAGTCGTGGAAACACAGTTCAATGAATCGTGATCTGCTCGACCGCGTGCGCGGCAGTCAACATGCGACGCTCCTCGAACGCTGGGGCAATGAGCTGCAAGCCGACGGGCATGCCGCTGTGCTCCCCGAGGCCGCAAGGGACGCTGATGGCTGCGATCCCAGCGAGGCTGGCCGGCAATGTGTAGACATCAGCTAGGTACATCGCCAGTGGATCGTCGATCTTGGCTCCGAGCGCGAAAGCAACAGTGGGTGAGACCGGTGTAGCGATCAGGTCGACATGCTCGAATGCTTGGTCGAAGTCTCGAACAATCAACGTGCGAGCGCGTTGGGCGCGCCCGTAGAACGCATCGTAATAGCCGGAGGACAGCACATAGGTGCCCAGCATGATTCGCCGCTTGACCTCGGCGCCGAAGCCAGCACTTCGCGTGGCGCGGTACATGGACTGCAGGTCTGCAGCATCCTCGAGTCGCAACCCGTAGCGTACGCCGTCGTATCGCGCCAAATTCGACGAGCATTCAGCTGTGGCGACGATGTAGTAGGTGGCTACGGCATAGGGTGTATGCGGCAAGCTCACTGGAACCGGGGTCGCGCCGAGCTCCGCCAAGCCAGCTATCGCCGCACGCACCTGCTTTTCGACCTCCTCGTCGAGTCCTTCGGCGAAGTACTCCTCCGGCACGCCGATGCGCAGGCCCTCGACTGGCTGCCCGCAGGCTTCGAGGTAAGGGGGAACTTTGGTGCTCACGCTGGTGGCATCCTTGTCGTCATGGCCAGCGATGACCTCGAGCAACGCCGCGGCGCCGCGAACGTCGCGGGCAAAGGGGCCGATCTGATCGAGGCTGGAGGCGAACGCGATCAAGCCGTAGCGTGAAACCCGGCCATAGCTCGGTTTGATCCCCACGGTGCCAGTGAACGATGCGGGTTGGCGTACAGACCCCCCCGTGTCGGAGCCCAGAGCCCCGGCAACCATCCCAGCTGCGACCGCGACCGCGCTACCACCGGAGCTGCCGCCAGGAGTACGAGTCGTGTCATGGGGATTGCGTGTGAGCCGAAACGCGCTGTTTTCGGTGGAGGATCCCATCGCGAACGCGTCCATGTTGCACTTGCCGATGAACACCGCATCGGCAGCGCGAAGCTTGCGGACGGCCGTAGCGTCGTATGGCGATCGCCAGCCCTGGCTTGGATCGGCGTCCCCCCGTGTCGTGCCTGTCAAGATGCGAGCGCCGGCCGTCGTTGGCTGGTCGACTGTGCAGAGCGCGTCCTTGAGCCCGATAGGTATGCCAGCCAGAGGTCCTAGGCGCGCGCCCTGTTGGCGGCGCTCGTCGAGCTGTTGCGCTCGTGTCAGCGCCTGTTCCGAGGCGACCGTGAGAAACCCACCGAGCTCGTCGTCGACCGCAGCAACACGGTTGAGCGCTTGCAATGTCAGCTCTTCGGCGCTGACGTCGCCGCTGCGCACGCGTTCGGCCAGCTCGGGGATGCTGACTTCGAGCAGATTGACGCCGCCCATCTTCAGCCCTCGTCGACAAATGCCGGCACGGCGAAGCCCTCAGCGCTGGCCCGCGGCGCTTGTTCCAGAACTTGGTCGCGCGGAAGAGAAGCAACTACTTCGTCGCTGCGCATCGGCATGCGGTCGAGCTGCACGTGGGAAGTTGGGTGCACCTCGCGTAGATCGAGTTGCTCGAGCTGGCGGACATAGCCGAGGATGCTGTCGAGCTCAGGAGTCATCCGTTCGAGCTCCTCATCGCTGAGCTCGAGCTGCGCGAGCTCGGCGATACGCAGCACTTCTGAGCGGTCAATGCTTGCCATGGCGCTTCGAGCACATAGCACGCGAAAAGCGGGGCGGGACTGATCGCGGCTCATTACCGTCGTGGTTCGCTACGCCACAGTTGGAAAATCACACCGCCACGCCTCTGAATTCCACCTCAGCGCCTTGCTCTCGCTCCCGAACCGACCGGCTGGCTGGTACACTCCCCACATAGGAAGGCGATAGTCATGCTTGCTCACAGGACTTTTTTGGGCGCAGCGCTGCTGCTGCTGACCCCGACGCTCATCTTCAATTGCTCCGCCACCAACAGTAGCGAGCTCGAGGACGGGACCAACAACAATGGCACGGGCGCTTCTTCGAGCGGCAACAGCAACCTCGGTGGAAGCCTAGGTCAAGGAGGCCAGGGGGGGTTCACGGGCGAGGAGTGCGGCAAGAGCACCTTTGGCAACGAAGTACCCGGTTCGCTGCTCATCATCCTCGATCGGTCAGGGAGCATGAGTGAGGAAGCGGGCGGCCAGTCCAAATGGAGCGGCACAAAGGCGGGCATCAACGCCATGACCAGCGCTGCCAGTCCTGAGCTCGAGACAGGGCTACTGCCTTTTCCGTTGGGCAATTTCGACGATGCGGCGCTGCTCAACTGCATCTTCAACCCGCAAGCACCTGGCTGCGCGCAGGTCTTGGCTGATGGCGGCTGCACCGACGTTGCGACCAGTCCAGCGGTGAACATCGCTCCTCTGGTTCAGAGCGCGGGCGCCATCAGCGGTTGGCTGGGCTCCAACGACCCGAACGGCAACACGCCGACCCTATACGCCCTCAAGAACGGCTACGAGATCCTCAAGCAGCATCCCGCCAAGGGACAGCGCTTCGCTTTGCTCATCACCGACGGCGAGCCTACCGTCTACACACCACCATTCGGCGGTCTTCCGGCCATGAACGACATGTGCGGCAGCCAGGCTGACATCGAGAGTGAGGTTCTCAAGGCGGCCACCGCGGCGCCGGCCATCAACACCTTCGTGATTGGCTCGCCTGGTAGTGAAGGGGCTGCCAGCTTCCTGTCTCAGCTCGCGCTCAACGGCAATACGGCGAAGGATCCGAACTGCACGCCTTCCGCTGGCAATTGCCACTACCAGATCGGTAGTGCGAACTACCAGCAGGAGCTCAAAGAGGTCTTGGAGAAAATCGCGGGCACCATCTCGGACTGTATCTTCGAGCTACCCGAAGGTGAGGACATCGATCCCAATCTGGTCAACGTGACCATCGAAACCGACAACGGAACGGTCACCATCTACAAGGACCCAGCACACCAAGATGGCTGGGATTACACCGATGGGACCCAAACGAAGATCCAGCTCTTCGGGCCCGCCTGCGACTTGTACAAGGCACAGAAGGGCAACAGCATCACCATCATCCTGGGCTGCGAGTCAGTTCTCAAATAGCCATCTGGCTGCCTGTATTGCCTGACAAACTGGCCGCACGGTTTTCGTGAGGCTATTTGTCCTGCCATGACCTCGCCGTCACCAAGCTCCCCCGACCGCGGCCATGCACGGTCCCGGATCCTGTTGGTGGTGTTGGTCGCTGCGGTTGCCTTCGGCGCATCGCTCTATCGAGCCAAGCAGACCGCTGGCGCGAGCCGAAACGAGGGCATCGAGCTGGCCCTGGCTCGGCGCGGCTTGCGCGTAGAACGAAAAAGCGTGCTGTGGCTGAGCAAGCCGCCGCTGCCTCTGCTCACCGCAGCTGCAGGCCAAGTTCAAGTGGTGTTGCGGGCAACTACTGCACCTGACGAGCCTCACGACATCTATTTGGTCGAGACGAGCCTCTCCCCGGACGGCGTGCTTTTGTCGGTGGGCGCGCACCACAAGCTGACCGAGACCAGCTCAGTCGACGAAATGGCGCCAGTGGGCCACGGCGACCACTTTGCAGTTGCAGAGCGACTGCTCGGCGCCAGTCCAAGCAGGATACGCTTGTACGACCTGAGAGGGGCGAAGCCACAGCAGGGCGAAGGCGACTGGAGCTGGCTGGACCGCGTCCAGCTGGCGATCGGGCGCTATCAGAAAACGGGCCGGCTCGCCGGCATCGACCGCATCACGTACACCGTAGAGCCACCTCCACAGAAGCTGAGCATCTCGATGAATGGGCCTGCGCTGCGCATCGAGGCGGACGGGAAGGTGGCCCATCTAGATTTGTCGAATCCGTGGTCGGCACCCACCTGGTTGAGTGTCGAGCAAGCATCCCCAACCCGTCCCGGCAAGTTGGTCAACTGGACGGTCGATCGGGTGCGCGCGGTGATCGGCCCTGAAGCGATTCAGTATTTCAAAGCGTTCTTTTTCTCGCTCAAGGACTTTATCGAGCGACGGAAAGAAGCCGTCACCGGTGACACTGGGGCCTCGAGCATTGCCGACGATCTCGGCGAACAATCCCTTGATGCCACCACCCGCAGCGTGCCCGTGGATCCCGACATTGGCTTCCCTCCACCTCCCCTCGTGCCCTGGGTAAAGCCCACGCTGCCTGGCGAGGGGCGCTGGAATGCCAAAGACGAAGACCCTTTCATTCATACGCTCCCCGGCTTGCCGCCAACCTTCGTGACCACGTTCATCCGAAGCGATCGACGGCGCAAAGTGACCCGGGTCTACGTGGCGCTGTGGGATCCGCGCCTCGTGCAGCTGAACATGATGGCGGGGGTGGCTGAGCCGAAGAGCGCGACCGGTGCGACGGGGCCGGGCCGAATTCCTCGCGAGCCTGTGGTGATGCGCCGTTTGGCTGCAGCCATGAATGCCGGTTTCCAAGCGCTACATGGCGAATACGGGATGATGAGCGATGGCATCATCTATCTGCCACCAAAGCCGTACGGGGCGACCGTAGCGCTGACCCGTGACGGCAGCACAGCCTTCGGGACTTGGCCGGTGAGCCCGGCCATCCCACCGAGCATGCGCTCGTACCGGCAGAACATGACGGTGATGGTTCAGGATGAGAAGTTCAATCCCTACGGGCGCACGTGGTGGGGCGGCACACCGGCGGACTGGGAGGATCGAACCCACACGGTGCGCACCGGCATCTGCCTGACCAAAGAGGACTTCGTAGGCTACTTCTATGGCGCAGACATATCACCGCGGGCACTGTCTCGGGCGATGATCCAAACGCGTTGCAAGTATGGTGTTGCCCTCGACATGAACGCTGGGCACAGCGGGATGGAGTTCTACAAAGCCGCCCCGGCTGCCGACTTCAAACCGCTCGGCCGGCATCTGCGGCCGCGATTGGAGCGCGAGGGCGAAGTGCGCGACATGCCTGGGTGGAAGTTCCGCGCGCGTCGCCTGATTACCGGCATGGGACTGATGTACTTCCCACGCTACATCAAGCGAGAAGGACGCGACTTCTTCTATCTGACACTGCGTCATGTACTTCCGGGGCGGCCGTTGCGCATCTCGAAATCGGCCCCGCCAAGCGAAGGTCAATGGCGGGTCAAGGGGTTGCCACAACATGGTTTTCCATATGCCCTGGCGCTCACCGAGCTGACTTTGGCTTCTGGAGGTCGGGCTCGCGTGCTGAAGGTCGATCCGCGTCTGCTCACGCGCGACGCTTCGGCTGCCGTGTTGAGTCGGTCCAAACCGTCGACGCCCGAGCCACCACCCGACGCAGGCGCCGCGCTCGAGTTGGACGCAGGCGCGGCACCTGACCCCAGCAACGCGCGCGCCGTGGTGTTGGCCGTCAATCCAGTCGGATCGCCGGGCGCCAAACAGACGTCTCTGTGGTGGTCGCCAGGAGGGTTTTCGATTGCCGCAAGTGGACCAGCATCTGGGGCCGTGCGTCTCGCGAGCGGCCCGCTGCTCAGCGCGAGCGGGCAAATCGCCGCAGCGCTTGGTGTGGAACAGGAAGGGGGCGCCCTCGTCTACGTGGAGCTCGCAGAACCGGGCGCAGCGGCCGGCTTCGAAACGATGGCCGCCGTGCTGCAAGCGGCCGGTTGCGTCGGCGGTATCGGGCTCGCAGAGCCATGGCCAATCGCTCTTGGGGCCGACAGCAATCTGGCGGCGAAGCCCATTCGGCTCCCGCGCAGCGCTTCGCAAGTTCTCCTCTTCCGTCAGCCCGGTCCTGGGGCGCGGCGCATCTTCACCGACACGCCTGTCGTGCCACTCACCACGTGGCATCCACTTCAGGCGCGGCGGATTCGCTACTTCAAAAAGAGGAAGCCAAAAGACAGCTGAGCACTGCGTGACAAGGCCATCGAGCACCCTCAGCTCGGCGCAGATTTGCCCGTGAGTGGCGCAGCCACACCACCACAGCTTATACTACAGTCGTCTACAACGTTCCGGTGGCCCAGTAGCTCTGGCACATCTTGTTCACGATATCCCTACTCAACAGGGGCAAGATCCGAGTATCGTGCGCTCGCAAGAGCGCTAATTGGGCTTATTTGGTAGGAGGAGTGCGAGAAAATGGCCGACGACAAGGGCAGTGACCTTGATGTCTTCGAGGGGCTGACAAAGAGGAATTCCTCAGTCAATGCGATCCCCGAGCCATCGGTTCCATCCGCTCCGGGGACGCTGCGAGGTGGCCTCGCCTCACCGCCCTCGAACCCCGGGGGACGACCGCTGCCACCCCCTTCGAAAAAGAAGGCGCTGCCAAAACCCACACCACCGCCTCCGCGGAGCTCGGCGGCTGCACCGGTTTCCGGTGCGCTTCCCAAGCCCAAGCCGCCTCCGAGCAAAGGCAGTTTTTCTTCGGCACCCCCGCCTCCGTTGAGCAGTGATTCGAGCGGTCAGCGCCGCCCCTTGTCAGACGCGCCCGAGGTATCGGTGCAACCAACCACGCTTGCTTCCGTGTTTGGAGACGCTGGCAGCGTGCTGCCCGGTGAAGTTGCCGCAGATCTCGATTGGGACGACGAGGAAGAAGCCACGCAGGTCTTCGACCGAAGCACCGCCGATTTGTTCAGTGACTTGGGCGGCAAGAGCCGCACTTATGACGATCCTGACGAGACGGCTCGTCGCGACGTGAGCATGGCGGCCGCCTTGTTGGCGAGCTCGGGAAAGGCTGCTGCGCCGGTCTCGGTTCCTCCTCCGGCGGCTGCGACGCCGCCTCCGACCGAGCCGATGCCTGTGATCCCGGCGCCCGCGCCGGTTCCCCAGGACATTTCTGATGCCGCCGCCGCCGCCCCAGCGCCAACTCCGGTGCCGCTGGACGCGGAGCCACGCCCGCCCCATCCGAGTTGGGCGCCGTCGATGGCGCCTCCTCCGCCAGCTCCTGCGAGCCGGTCCACGATGATGTTGGCGGTGTTCGCGGTGCTCGTCGTCGCCGTTGCAGGCTTCTTCTACTTCCGCTCCACTGGTGAGACGCGGGTGACGATTCGGGTGTTGCACAACAACAAGCCCGTCGAGAAGGCTGACATCTACGTCGATGGTCAGAAGAAGTGTGAGTTCTCGCCCTGCAAGCTCGAGCTGAAGCCTGGCCCCAAGCAAGTCAGGGTCGTGGCAGGGGCGCTCGCAGGTACCCAGGCCGTCGAGGTCAAAGGCGGTGAGGCGACGGACGTTGCCATCACCCTTGGGGTCAGCAGCGACGTCGCTCCACCGGTGAGCGCCACGGTCGCCACGCCAGCCATCCTATCGATGAGCTCGCTGATGACCGAACAGGTCAAGGTCTTCGTCAACGGCGTCGATAAGGGCAAATTGCCTATCGATCTCAAGGACATTGCCCCCGGCAAGGTCACGCTTCGTTTCGAGACCAGCGGAGAGAAATACGGCAAAGTAACCAAGGTCGTCGACCTCAAGCCCGGCGAAACGCTCAAGATCGACGACGTCAAGCTGCCGCTCAGGAAGGTCAAGGTGACCTTTCAGCTAAAGACCCGTGGCGCCAAAGTCATGTTGGTCGAAGACGGCGGCAACGAATCCCCGCTGGTCTTTCGTGGCAACCAGGTGACCAAGGAGCTCGACACCACCAAGGCCTGGAGCCTGGTGGCCTCCCTGAAGGGTCACGACGAGCTGAAGCTGCCTGTCAGTTTCGAGAGCGGAGCGGCCAAGATCTCCGTACCGATCGAGCTGGCCAAGACCGAAGAAGACAAGCCAGCGGACCCACCGGTGACGGACCCGACGACTGGCCCGGAGCCAGCCGGTTTTGGCTTCATCAGTGCCAACTCGCTGCCGCCGTCCACCGTGCT
>CAZRGL010000386.1:0-10973 GCA_964599485.1 uncultured Polyangiaceae bacterium | reverse complement strand
CACTTGCTGTTGTTGTGGGGCGCTGAAGGTTTATTACACGCCCAACGAGAACCTTCGAACAACTCGCTGACAGCGCGGATCCGACAGGTCAAAGGCGGGTCGAGCTGACCGCATTGGGTATCGAGACAACAACTGTCCACGCAGCCACCGTCAACACACACCGAAGAACGGCAGTCCGCCGCGTCGCTGCATTCTTGGCCAGCAAGATTCGGCCCAGGGTTGGCGCGCTGCTCGAGCGCGCTGGCTGGCCAACAGAACGCACCGGGCCCGGCCGCTTGTGACCAGCACACCTGGCCGTCTTGGTAGGGACCACAGTCTGTGGAGTCGCAGCAGGGGCGGCTGCAGCGCGCCTTGCCACTCACAGCGGCCCCCGCACTCGGCTGCGCTGGATCGAAACAGAAGCTCCCATCTCGACATTCACCATCCGTCTCGCAAGGGTGACCCAAAGGGGCACCAATCGCTGCACAAGTGCCTTGAAGACAGGTTTGCCAAGCAGGACAAGCCGGCACGCCAAACGCCCCCTCGTCACGGCACGCGACCAGACCGAGCTCGCCATCGAATACGGTGTGACAGCCAACCATGAGCAGCCACAGGATCGAGGCGAGCGTCCAACGGACGATACGTCCTTTGGGCAGATTCGCTGCTTGTCCGGCTACCACCATAGGCATTGCTCAGAAACGCAGCTCGAGAGACGTTCGGCCTAGCGCGATCGACCACCCCGCAGACCGAGCCGGCTGTTGCGGTTCTTGGTCCGTCGTTGTGGTCGTGGTGATGGCCAAGACGACCGCAGCCAGCGCTGCAGCTCCAGCGACCCCAAAAGCGACATCCGCAGCAATGGCATGGGAATGGGCCGCATCTGCATCAGATTGCAAGTCCGCCAGACTGACGACAGCAGTCGTGCGGGGCTCGTTGCCGGGGTCGAGCGCCGACGCGCGCGCCGCCAACAGGGTTCCGACGAACAAACCAGCGGACGCGGTCGCGGCGCTGACCCAAACCCACGGGTTGACGTCTACCCGCGACGGCGGCCTCGGGGCTGGCGCCGGAGCAGACTTGTTTTCAATGTCTCGACGCAGCTGTGCTTCGCGGTGGGCTCCCGAAATGCGGTCGATGATCGCGCTGAGCCGCTCTCGCTCGCCATTGTCGTGCTCGAGCTCTAGGCATTTGCGATAGTCCTCTATCGCAGCATCGAGCTTGCCGAGCTTCTCTTGGATGAGCCCGAGGTTGTAGAAGAGCATTTTGCCCTTGGGATCAATCGTCACAGCCTTGCGCAGCTTGTCGATAGCATCCTGGTACTTGCCTTGCGCGTAGAGCGCCCTTGCTTCGTCGTGCAGCTCGAGGGCGCGCTCCGGCAACGTCGGGGCTGCTGCCACCGACGCACTCAGCAACAACAAACACATCCCCAACAGCCATCGTAGGCAAGCTAGGGCGTTCGGGAACGCATCTGCCAAAACTGAGCGGCGCGCCATGTGCGGGCGCCAACATAGCATGTTGACGTGGGGCGCTTGGCTCCTAGGCGCTGTTGCGAGGGTCCAATGTCCATCAGATCGTGAATTTGCTACAAAAACCGACCTTTTCGGGCGCATCGCTTGTTCGTGGACGGTGGCGCGCTACATAAATAGAGTGAGGCCAGATCATGCACCCGCGATCCTCCTCGACCGCTACGCCGGTCATTCGGTGGAGCCGCAGGTGGAAGCACCGGTCAGCCTCGGAACGATGCCTGAGCCCCCGCGGCCCCGGCGGCGGTGGATCGCTGCCCTCGGGTTGATCGGCCTCTTGTCTCTCATCGTGTCCGCAACGATGGTCGTCTGGAGCGTTCACCAGTGGCGCGGCATGATGGCCAGCCAGCTGCAGGACCGCAACGCGCAAACAGCGGCCCAAACCCAACGAGCGGCAGCGCCACCTGCTAGCCCGTCGGCGAGCGCGAGCGCGAGCGTTGCGAGCGACACTGCGAAACCGAGCGCGCCAAGCGACACCGTGATCCGGATGCTTGGTCAGATCGAGGTCGTTGACATCGGCTTGTCGTCGCCACCTCTGGATCAGGCCCTCACGGCACAGCGCGCATTGGCGAATGTGAAGCAACAGACTTTGTTGGTCATGCTCACCGGGGCGACCTGCACGCCTTGTCGCGGAGTGGACGCCGCACTGAACAACCCGATGATGCAGGAGGCGCTCGCGTCAGTTCGCTTGGTGCGGATCGACCTGAAGGTCTTTCGTGAAGAGCTCGCCGAGTTGAGCATGCCGACGAACATTTACCCTGCATTCCTGCTATTGGACGCCGAGATGCGGCCGCTCGACGGCATACACGGCGGTGAGTGGGACGCCGACATCGCCAAGAACATCGCGCCAATCCTGGATGCATTCGTTCATGGCAAATATGAGACGCGCCGACATGACTGGTCGGCCAGAGCCGGCAGCGTCCAGCTCTAATCAGCGGTAGAACTTGACCATGGGCCGTGGCATCGTCCGCGAGCCATGAAGCGTCCCGAAACCCGTGTGCTCTCCGGAATCCAACCGTCAGGTGTCAAGCATCTGGGCAACTACTTCGGAGCGATCCAGCAACACATCTCGTTGCAGGAGGAATTCCCAGCCGAGTGCTTCTACTTCATCGCCGACTACCACGCGCTGACCACGCTGCGCGATGCTGACGGCCTGCGCTCCAGCGTGCTCGAGCTGGCCCGCACCTACTTGGCGTTCGGCCTCGACCCTGACAAGGCGCTGCTGTTCAGGCAGAGCGATGTGCCTGAGGTCACCGAGCTGGCTTGGCTGTTGAGCACGGTTACCGGAATGGGACTGCTCGAGCGTGCACACGGCTACAAGGACAAGGTGGCCAAAGGCATCAAGCCGAATGTCGGCCTTTTCACTTATCCGATCCTGATGGCAGCGGACATCCTCGCCTATCAGTCCACGCTCGTACCGGTAGGCAAAGACCAAGTCCAGCACGTCGAAATGACCCAGGACATGGCGACCCACTTCAACGAAGCGTTCTGCAAGAAGAGCCCAGTGTTACGTCGACCTGAATTCCGGCTCTCCAAGACGCCTTACGTTGGCGGTACAGACGGCCAGAAGATGTCGACCAGCTACGACAACACCATCCCGATTTTCGCTTCGGGAAAAAAGCTGAAGAAGATCCTCGGACGCATCGTCACCGATTCGACACCCTTGGGCCAGCCGCTCGACCCAGACAGCTGCAACGTCTTCAAGCTGCTCGCCTTGTTTGCCGAGCCCAACGAGCTCGACCGCATTGATGGCTTCTACCGTAGCGGGAAGCGGCAGGGCGAGCCCTTCGGCTATGGCCACGCCAAGCAACTGTTGGCGGCCGAAGTCGAGTCACATTTTGCTGACGCCCGCACCAAGCACGCCGAGCTCGGCCAAAACCCAGCGTTGGTCGAGCAAGCGCTACAGAAATCTGCCCAGCGCGCCCGCAAGGAGGCGCGCGAAACACTCGAACATTGCAAACGCGCTTGCGGGCTGATCTAGTCGCCGTAGTCTGCTCGCCACTAGTCTCCTCGCCACACGGGTATCGACGAAGGTGCTTGCCGTCGATACACTGACGCTTTGTCTCGGGGGCGGGCAACCTTGACAGATCTAAGCAAGTTATCTCCGATTGAGCAGATGGTCGACCTGCGGCAGGTACGTGTCGTATTTCAGCCAATCGTGGATCTCGCCACCTGCACGCCATTTGGCTACGAAGTGCTCGCGCGAAGCACCTCGCCGTGCTTCCAGACGCCGCCTCAGATGTTTGAAGCGGCAGCGCAACAGGGCCTCTGCGGCAAACTCGGGCGGGTCATCCGCGAGGCCGCGATAGAAGCTGCGCCCGACTGCGCCTTGTTCGTCAACGTGCACCCGCTCGAGCTGACCGAGCCCCTATTGGTGCAACCAGTCGATCCGCTGTTTCAGCATCCATACGAGATCTATTTGGAAATAACCGAATCGGCCCCGCTGACCCACTTCGAGCTGTGCCGTAGCGTGTTGCGTGAAATCCAAGACCGAGGCGTCCACCTGGTCATCGACGATCTCGGAGCCGGCTACTCGAATCTGAAGTACATCGCCGATCTCGCACCTCGAGTGGTGAAGCTCGACGGGGCATTGGTGCGAGACATGGCCACCAGCGCACGCACGCAGCGTTTGGTCTTCTCCATCGTGGTTCTTTGCCACAACTTGGGGGCCGTCGTGGTCGCGGAGGGAATCGAGACGACCCAGCAGCTGAGTGCAGTGATGGACGCCGGCGTGCCCTACGGTCAAGGCTACCTGCTGGCCAGGCCTGCCTTGCCCCCGCCCGAAGTACAATGGCCGGTTGGCATAGACGCAGCGCCACCGATAAAGACGATACCGGCGCCGCCCGTGTCCGAAAGACCACCTCGAAGCTCGCGCAAGTGGCGCCTCGGCTAAGTCATTCGAGCGGCCGGGGCTGGTTCAATCAAGCGCCTCGGCTAGGGTTAAACGGGGGCCTCCGCCGGGGCCGAAGGGAGGACAGCGGCAGACCATTTTGCTCCGTCATCCGTATGTAATGAAAAAACGGAGGTACGCCGTGGGCCAACGTGTTCAAGACCCCGACAACTCAGTCATCACTTCACTCGACGAGCTCATGAGCATCGAGGGCGACCGCATTCGCTCTGAGCGTGTGCAGCGCCATCAGGCACGGCTCGAAAACGAACGCAAGCGAGCCGAGGCCGAAGAGCGAGCCAAAGCCGCGGAGCGCGCGCGCATCGCCTCCGAAAAGGAGCGCCGCGCGCAAGAACAAGCGCAACGAGACCAACGGCTCGCCCAACTCGAAGCCTTCAAGGAGGCCGAGGTCGAGCGCATTCGACGTGAAACTGAGCACCAGCTCCGCATGCAGGAGCTCGCCTCCGAGCAAGCCCACGAACGTGCGCTCGTGGCGACGAAAGAGAAGGAGCAGCGCAAGGACCGAAGGCTGGTCTTTGCAGCCATCGCTGGCTTGCTCGCAATCGCGACCGGGGTTGGCGGATATTTCGTCAATAACCATGTCGGTGAGCAGAACAACCGCATCGCGGCGCTCGAGAAGAGCTTAGGAGACGCCAAAGCCTAACGCGACAGCACGGCGAGACAGCTGAAGGCCTCCGAAAAGCGCGTCGACAAACTCCGTAGCGAGGTGGCCGCGCTCGAACAAGCCGCACGTGAACGTCCAACCGCCGAGGCAAAACCCGAGACCACGACGCGTCCCCGCGTTCGCACGAATACAGGCCCGGTAGGCAACAGCACACAAATCCCAGAAGTGAAGGACAAGCCCTGCCGCAAGGGTGACCCCTTGTGCCCAACACTACCCTGAGTCCACTACGACGCGGGAGTCAGTAGCTTCAGACCCAGCACGGCCCCAGACGCGGACGCGGACGCGCACCCGGACGCGGACGCGCACCCGGACGCGGACCCGGACCCGGACGCGGACTCGGACGCTGACCCGGACCCGGACCCGGACGCGGCCCCGGACACGGAAACCGGCCCTGGGCTAGTACCGTTTTGCGCGCGAGGCTATGCACTTGCCCATGGTGGCTCGTCCGCATCACGCGCGCTGGATTCCCGTCGTCATCGCAACACTTTGCATTGGCACGAGTTTGCTGCTGGCGCTCAGTGCGCAGCGCGCTGAGCCAGAAACCACCAGCCGCGGGCTGCCAATAACCTCCTCACCCTCACCTTCCACCTCGTCAGCCAGCAGCAACACCGCAGTCGACACGGCGAGGCCGCTGCCCAGCTACCAGCCCCTGTTGAGCGAAGGCCCCGACATCGGCGAGTTGCTGATCGCCGACGCGGACGCCGGACATGCGCTGGTGGTCGTGCAGGACCAGTTGGTCTGGCTGTCGGGCGAGCGGGCGCAGGTATTGGTTGCGCCTTTGGCGGGCGGTGAGCCTCGGGTTCTGTTCGTCAGCGACACCGATGATGACTTCGGAGGCGCGTTGGTCACGACGCCGGCACAAAGGCGTGTGTTCTGGCTGGTCGAGCGTGTCGGCTCCGAGCAAGAGCCCATCTATCAAGCGCAGCTACAACAAGGAAGGTGGAGCAAGCCGACCGTGATCGCCCGAGGAGGCTCGCCCGCCTCCCTCAGCGCTGCCGACGACAGGCTGTACTGGTCCAATCTGGGCAACATCATGCGCTGGTCGCCCGAGACCATGCGTGTCGAACAGTTACACGAACGCAACCAGCGCATCGCTGCGATGGTCGCTGGCAAGAACGTTCTGTTTTGGATCGAGACGCCGTACGCGGCCACATCGACCAAGCCCACTACCCTTTTGCGCTGGTCGTCAGCCTCCCCCGAACCGACTGCGCTCAGCAGCGCCCTATCCCAGCGTGCCGAGCAGTTGCTCGTGCACGCAGAGCAACTGCTGTGGACGCAGCAAGATGCTGAGGGGAAACACCACATCTTGACCGTCTCGAGCCACGGGGGCGGTACGCCGACACGCCTGGTCGCAACTGGGCCGGTGACCGCCATGACGAAGGACTCATCGGCCCTGTATTGGGTCGAGTCCTACGATGAGAGCGACGGCGGAATCATCAGCGTTCTTCGAAAACGCGACGTGGCTAGCGGTGCCGTCAGTCGTATCGGGCGCATCGCTGGCAGCGTGGGCAGCCTGAGCCTCGCTGGCAAGCGCCTCTATTGGCTGAGTAATGGTGGCGTACGACGCCACGCGATCTGACCTCTTAGAGTGAGCCGCGCTTCCAGATCATGTGCGGGTTGTGCTTGACCGGAATGATGGTGAGACCCGGGCTGATGGGCTCCATGGCGCTCACGCTGTTGGCGTTGACGCAGGGCGCGCTGCCGGGACACATGCTGACGTGTGCGTGGTGGTGGTGGAAGTAGTACCAGCCGTACCCTTTGTCCTCGACCTCGAAACCGAGGTTGACGTGGTTGCAGGCGAAGGAATCCAACCAACCATCTTTGCAAAGCTGGCCGATGGCCGCGGTGAGCACGGTGCCCGCCTGACCGTCGACGCCAATGACACGCACGCGTTTGGACTCGAACACGCTGCCCAAGAAGAGCGCCTCGCGCCAGGTGTCGAGCAGATGCGGCTTCTTGGTGCAGTGGTAGTTGGAGTACTCGCAGATGGGCCGCAACTTGTTGTCAGGCGTGTTGACTTGGTAGTAGCCGATATCGATGTCGAAGCCGTTGGTGTGGGTATTCTTCGGGTGGCCCGGCTGATTGATCGATGTGCCGGGAATTGCACCGTTGGCCTCGCTCATGTCGCCAAGACCGAGGGCCCCACCATTGCCTGCTGCCCAGCCAGCCGACTTGCAATACGTCCGCGCCGTGGCGTAATCGAGCAGCATCATCAGATCACGACGCAGGTAGCTGCGGTACTGGTTGTTCGCCGTCTCGCCGTTGATGGGATAGTCGTCGTAATGCGCCGTCGTACGCGGGTTGAAGACGACCAGCTCGCCACAGTAAGCGGCCGAGCCCGTGCAGTCGCGTGGCGGCAGATTGTTGCAGGTCGGACCAGGACCAGGACCAGGACCGTTGCCCACATCGACATCTTGCACGCACTTGCCGTCCAAGCAGCTGTAGCCGGCGCCACAGTCACCAGCCTGGCAAGAGCAATAGCTGCCGCAGCTGTATCCGCAGTTGGTATCGGCGCTCGGGCCACAAGAGCCATCGGCATCACATCCGCCCGCGCAGCTGAAGTCGGCGCAATTCGGCCAGCAGATGTAGCCTTCCTGTCCTTGCAATCCCCAACATTGCGAGCCGGCGTTGCACTCGACGGTCGAGCCGCCTGCTGAACAGGGGCCGGAAGCCTTGGTCATGCACACGCCGTACACGCAGATGCCGTCATGTCCTTCGACGGCATTGCAGTCGCTGTCACAATTGCAAGCAGAGCCCGGCTGGCCGTTGCCGACCGGCTGCGAGCTGGTCGTATTGCCACTGCTGCTCGTCGAGCTCGAGCTCGTCGAGCCCGTCGAGCCAGGATCCGAACCCGTGCCCTTGGAGCCAGGGTCACTGGCGCCACTGCCTCCGCTGGGCCCGAGCCCATCAATGTCTTCGTTCTGATTGTTGTCCACGTCGTCAGCGAGCTGCTCGACGATGCAAGCGCTGCTGACGAAGGCAAATACGACAAAAACGACGGAAGCGAGTCTCAAAGAAGATGGTCTTGCCATTTCGTTCCTCACGGTGGACAGAACTGCTGCGGCGTGACCTTTAGGCATGAAGGTCGCTGTCGTCAAGTGTAAACAAACAGCGCACCTTTTGGTCATGAACCAAAGGGGCTCGAGCCGCTGCGGTGTGTCAGTAGCGACGACGTCGTGGACCCGTCACGGTGAACACACGGCGGCCCTCTTCGTCGGTCTCAGGCGCCAGCAAATGCAGCGCGTCGAGGCGAAGGACTCGGGTTCGACCACTCGGCACGCGGATGCGCGTTCCACCGGAATCATCGTCGGCCACCACCTCGCAGAACCCCAGCTGAGGGTGCTGCAAAAAGTCGCCCGGCTCGACTTCGGTCCACATCTCTGCCTCCTCGTCGACCTCACGGTCACGATGGAAGCTCTTGACGACGGGCTTGGTAGTGAAGCTCTGCGACAGCGGCTTGGTTGCAGACCTGGGACCGTCCGCAGGCTTTGCCGCAGCAGTCGGTGCGGCTCCAGATGCTGACGTCGGTTTCGGAGTCGGAGCAGAAGTCGAAGCAGAAGTCGGAGCAGAAGCAGGAATTGGCGCGACCACCGGCGGACGCCGCTCCGGAACTGCGGCGCGTGCAACAGCGTCGGTGACCGCGTCGACGACGAGCAGCAGCTCCCCGGTGACAGCGGCTTCGATGCGACCGACGCGGAGCTGACCAGCGCTGAGCATGCTCGCGCGCAGCGTCAACTTGCAGCCTTGTTCCGTTCGTTTGGCCACACCAGTGAGCGTGACCAGCTCGACGTTCTCGAGCGTATCGCCTGTTGCAAGCTCAACCAGCTCGAGCATGCCCGAACCACTAATGTACGCGTCAGTCCAACCAGCTGCGGTTGCTAGGCTCTCCAGCGCGTCGACCAAGTCGGCGCCTGGCTCCACCTTGATCAGACCGCGAGCGATCAGGGCGTCATCAACGAGTTGCACAGCCGGTTCCTATCACGAAACGGCGGTGGGCGGGCCGGCCATTGCTGACTCTTGGTCATTGGTTCTCAGTGACTGCAGTTTTGCACCGCAAGCACCGACGCGCCGAGCCCACAACTGCTGCCAGTGCTAGCGTTTTCCAGCAGTGGACAGCTGAAGCTCACCCACAGCCGGCCAGCGGCAACTTCTTCCTTGCCGGTGAAGAAGAACGCACAGGGCTCAGCCGGAGGGCTGGTGTACGGCTTGACTGTCTGCGCCGTGACCAGCACTACGCTGCCCGATGCGGGATCTGCTTCGGTGGCGCTCAGCGTCAGCTTGGGCAGGTCGACGGTGAGACTGTCGCCCGAATCGAAGATGCTCACCTCCGCTGAAAACTCGCCCCCGGAGCCGAGCACGGAGCAGCTCACCTCAGCGCCTTGCTGGCCGGAAGTGAGCAGCGAGCCAATCTTGTTCTCCGTCACCTCACCTACCTGGGCAACATGTGGCTTGATGATGCAACCGCCGCCCATGGCAGTTCCAAAAACCACTTTGAACGCGCCATCGGCGAGAGGACCTGTGCTGCGCTGCGGTTCGGGGTCGGAACAGCCGGAAAGAGCCAGCAGCAGCCCTGCGACCGCAGCCCGTCGTGGTGACCTATGAAACATCGATGCAAATCCTACCATCGGACGAGCAGGCAGGCCGACTAGGAGGCTGCAGGGCAAAGGCCCGGACCGAGCAAGGGCCAACGCTGCCTCTTGACCAGGCGCGTCGTTGCGCGCTACACCCTCGTTGCAAATCGGCATGCCCACTCGCGAAGGTGGCGGAATTGGTAGACGCGCTGGTTTCAGGTACCAGTGGCTGAAAAGCTGTGGGGGTTCGAGTCCCCCTCTTCGCACCCGACCGAGCCAACAAGCATGAGCGAGGCCAATCGTGGACTTCGAGCTCAGCGACTCACAACGCCAGCGGGCGACCGCAATCCGCGATTTCGCTACCAACCAGCTGTCGCCAGGCGCGGGCGCGCGTGACGCCGAAGCGCGCTTCGATCGGGACGTGTGGCAGCTCGCGGCCGACTTTGGGCTCGCGGGTCTCGCCATCGAGCCAGCCTGGGGTGGAAGCGGACTTGGCGCGCTCGACACCGCAATCGCCGTAGAGGCGCTCGGACGAGGCTGTGAGGACCTCGGTTTGGTCTTCTCGTTGTGCGCTCATCAGTTTGCCTGCGCTCTGCCCATCTCTCGTTCGGGCAGCGATGAACAGAAAGCCTGCTACCTGAGGCAACTCGCTCAGGGCCGAATCATCGGCGCCAATGCCATCACCGAGTCGGAGAGTGGCTCGGATGTGTTCGCGATGCGCTGCCGCGCAGAGCCCGACGGCGATGGCTATGTGCTCGACGGCGCCAAGTGTTTCGTGACCAACGCACCGGCAGCCGACCTGTTTCTGATCTACGCCGCCACCAAGCCAGAGCGAAAGCTCGCCGGGATCAGCGCTTTCTTGGTCCCGCGTGACACCAAAGGGCTCGTCGTCGGCCAAGGCCACCCCAAGACGGGTCTGCGCAGCTCACCCTGGGGCGAGCTCTACCTCGATGGCTGCAGATTGCCAGCTTCGGCGCGCCTCGGCCGCGAGGGCGCCGGCGCGACGATTTTCCGTCAGTCGATGGCTTGGGAGCGAGGCTGCTTGTTCGCCGCCTATGTCGGGGCCATGGAGCGAACCCTCGAGCGCTGCTTGCAGCACGCTCGAAAACGCTACCAATTCGGTCGGCCGATCGGACACAACCAGGCCATCTCCCATCGGTTGGTGGACATGAAACTGCGCCTCGAGACGAGCAGGTTACTACTCTACCGGGCCACGTGGCAGATCGGTCGGTCGCGTCGCGCTGAGCAAGATCTGGCTCTGAGCAAGCTCTGGATCAGTGAATGCGCCGTACAAACAGGGCCCGATGCCATCCAGGTATTCGGTGGCTCGGGCG
>CAZRGL010000385.1:10449-10995 GCA_964599485.1 uncultured Polyangiaceae bacterium | reverse complement strand
CCTCATTGAGGCCGGGGTCACAGTGCTCAATCCCGTCCAGCCCGAATGCCTCGACGTGCACGACCTCAAGCAGAGGTATGGCGACCGCCTTGCCTTCTGGGGGACCATCGGCACGCAGACGGTCATGCCGTTTGGCACCCCCGACGACGTGCGGCGGACGGTCAAGGAGATGATCGAGCTGTTCGCACCGGGCCTCGTCCTCGCGCCCTTGGCGGATGAGCTCGTCATGGCGTAGCGCCTCGGAAAGCGCCAAATAGGTGAAAAAAATAGTCAGCGGGATCAACCCTACGATGGGCATGTTGTCTCCCTTGCTGACCAGCTTGTAGATCTCCTCCCACCCTGCCCAACGCTGGCTCAGCAGCCAGCTCAAGACGCCGCTGACGCAAACGGCACAGCTGATCACAATGAACACGCGATGCCGTTTCATGGCCGCGAAAGTAGGTGCGGGCACGTGGGTCGTCAAGCCTGGGGGGGGCCCCCGCGGGGGGGGGGGGCGCCCCCCCCGACCGCGCGCGCCCCCCCCCCCCCCGGCCACCCCCCCCCCCC
>CAZRGL010000385.1:0-10439 GCA_964599485.1 uncultured Polyangiaceae bacterium | reverse complement strand
AAGCCTGGGGGCGCCCAGCTTGGGCTGGGCGCCATCGCCAAGGTCACGCGCTCGCCACGACCACACCGGGGGTCGGCTCAAGCTCCTTGTGTCGCGGAGCTGGCTGGGGGACCACAACAGGTGGCCATGAGCTCGACTCGTCCAATGCCTCCGTCCACCACGACGACGCCAGCGTCGGACGCGCTGCTGCAGCAACGAGTCGCGTTGCTCGGGGCGGTGCTTGCAGCCATTGCGTCACTGTTCTTTGGCAGTCGTTACATCTGGGCCTTGGCCACCGGCCGCACCGACCGGTTGTTCCGGAGTGACTATCTACTCGGTTTGCTGGGCATCGCCCTGCCTCTCGGCTTGTGGCTCTTGTGCCGAAGCGGAAAGCGCTCACGCCGCCTCATAGCCATCGCCGAGATCATCACCCTGGTCGGCCTTTCCGACGTGGTGCTCCACATCGGGCGACTCGGCAACGAGCTGGCCGTGAGCGCGATCACCCAAGGCATGGCCCGGACGGCGTTCAGCGCCGAGGCCTGGTCGATCCTCTCGGTCATCGTCCAGTACTTCACTGGCACGCTGCTGACCGTCGTTTTGGCATTCGTCTTCGTGCTGCGCGCGGCATTCGTGCCGAGCTCGGTCCGGCACACGGCCTTCTTGACTGGTGTGGTGGTGATTCCGCTGGTGCTCATCAATGGCTTCGGGCTGCACCAGGCGGGCGCCGACGTGGTGATGTCCGAAGCCGTGGCAGGAAATAGGCGCATCGGTGCAGTCGTCTTCAGCGTCGTCACTTGGCTCATCATCACCGCGGTGTGCACAGCCGTCTCCAAGTTCGTTTACGACCTCAGGCGGGAGGTGCGCCAGGCCCGGCGGATGGGCCAGTACACCCTGCAAGAGAAGCTCGGAGAAGGCGGCATGGGAGCCGTGTACCGGGCCAAGCACGCCCTGATGCGTCGTCCCACCGCCGTCAAGCTGGTACTCCCCGAGAAAGCAGGCGACGCCACGCTGGCGCGCTTCGAGCGAGAGGTCCAGCTCACCGCCGAGCTCACCCACCCCAACACCATTACCATCTTCGACTACGGTCGAACCCCCGACGGGGTCTTGTACTACGCCATGGAGTTGCTCGACGGCGCCACGGTGGACGACGTCGTGAGGCTCGACGGCGCTCAACCAGCGGCCCGGGTGCACCGCACGCTCCAGATGGTCGCCGACGCACTGGCCGAGGCGCATGGCCGCGATCTGATTCATCGGGACATCAAGCCCGCCAACATCTTCCTGTGTGAGCAAGGTGGCTACGTCGACGTGGCCAAGGTGCTGGACTTCGGGTTGGTGAAGGACGTGCGCGGCGTGGAGGACGGCTCGCTGACTCGAGAAGGCGTCATCACCGGAACGCCCCAGTTCATGGCGCCGGAGGGCATCGCTGACGACCAGGCCGTCGATGCCCGTAGCGATCTCTACTCGTTGGGTGCGACGGCCTACTTCATGCTCACCGGAAGTCAGGTGTTCGAGGCCAACAGCGTCGTGGAGATCTGCGCCCACCACCTGCACACCGCGCCCGTTCCGCCGTCCGAGCGCACCCCTCAGCCGGTGCCGTCGACCCTCGAGCGACTGATTCTCGACTGCCTGGCCAAGGATCCCAGCGCCCGCCCGCAGAGCGCTCGAGAGCTACTCAGGCGCCTCGATGCCTGCCAGGATCTCAACGGCGAAACGTGGACCCAACAGCGAGCCCGATCCTGGTGGTCTTCCCACCAAGAAGGTCTGAACGAGGGGCGCGCGGAAGCGACCGACCAAAGCCCCGCGACCATCATGGTGGCTCGATAAGCCCTCCCTCGGAGGCGGTGTTTCGAGGTCGCCAAGTGAGTCTCTGACCGCGCTTGTGGTGAATAGTCTCGGAGGCGTACTGTTCGAGCCGGCTGTCGACGCATTCGTTTCCCGAGCCACCGTCCTGGGCCGAACATTCTCCTGGGGCGAAAAAGGGGCGCGATCCTCTGGAGTTATTCCACCGTGGGCCCTAACCTGCCGCTCAGTATGGGCTCGACAGGCAGCAAACAGCCGCTAGAGCGCTTCGAGGTGCTGCGGGAGGTAGGGCGCGGCGGCGCTGGCATCGTCTTTCAAGCGCGGGATGGCAAGGATGGCGCTCAGATTGCCCTCAAGGTCGTCGCATCGAGCGATGCCGACATGCAGGAGCGCGCGCGCTTTCTCGAAGAAGGCGAGATGCTCAGTGAGCTGAATCACCCCAACATCGTCCGCATCGTCGACTTCGGAACGCTCGGTACTGGCCCTGTGGATCTCGGTGGCCAGCGTTTCGAAACGCAGACGCCTTACATCGCCATGGAATGGCTCGAGGGCAGCGACTTGTTGCAACGGCACCAAAGTCGACCGCTCGATCTCCCCCAATCGCTCGAATGTGCCTACCAGATCGCCTGCGCGTTGGGCGCGGCCCATGGCCGGGGTATCGTGCATCGAGACGTCAAACCCTCCAACGTGTTCGTTCTCGCGTCCGACCCCCTACAGGTCAAACTGGTAGATTTTGGCGTTGCTTGTGGTGGCTCGCAGAGCTTTGGTGCGGACAGCGCGTTTGCGGGCACACCCGCGTACATGGCACCCGAGCAAGCACGAGGGCATACCAACTTGGATGCCCGCTGTGACGTCTACTCGCTCGGCGCGACCTTGTTCGAGCTAATTGCCGGCCGCCCGCCTCACGTGGGCCCAACACCCATCGCGACCTTGGCCAAGGTGGTATCCACGCCGGCGCAGCGGATCAGTGAGCTGGTGGTGGATGTTCCCGAGGCGCTCGACGAGCTGCTAGCCGAAATGTTGGCGCTCGAATGGCAGGACAGGCCACTGACCGACCGGGTGGGGACGCGGCTGCAGGAGCTGCGCGAAGATCCACATTTGCCGAGGATCGCTGCTGCCATCGATCGACAAGCGGACTCGGCGCACTCGAGCGCGAGTCGCTTGGTGACCACCCTGGTTGCCATCAGTGCAGGAACCGGAGCAGCACGTGACCGAGAGCTGCGGCGGATGCGTGAGATTGGCGCTGAAGCTGTTCGCCTCGGCAAAGACTCGCTCGTCGCCTACCTTGGCGCCCGCCAAGCGCGCGGGGGCGAAGCCCCTCGGGCCATCGAGATTGGCAAACACTTGACCGAGCTGGGCGCCCAAGTGGGCGTGGCGACGGGGCGGGCATTGGTGGACTTGGCTCGACCCGTAGGCGAGGTTGTCGACAAGGCCTCGGCCTTGGCTCGCGAGGCCAAAACGGGCCAGATGTTGGCCGACGAGACCACCGCCGAGCTGGCCCGTTCGAGGTTCGACTTCTTGTCCGGACCGACCAGCGCGTGGGTCGTTGGGGGCAGCGTGCCGGAGCGCCGGCAGAGTGTCGATCAAACTCCTTTTGTGGGTCGCGGCAGCGAGCTCGAGGCGCTCTTTGCTGCCTACGAGCGAAGTGTCGAGACCGAGCAACCGGTCGTGGTGAGCGTGTCGGGGCCTCCCGGCATTGGCAAGAGTCGCTTGGCGCGGGAGTTCTTGCATCGCGTGGACGAGCATCCCACCTCGCCGCCGCCGGTAACCGAGCCCTCGGCAGGCATGCCCTCGGCCGGGATGCTCCCCTTTGGTCTGCTCGGCAATCCAGTTGGTCTGCCGGTACGTGTGGTTCAAGCACGCTGTGAAGCATACGGGCGTGCTCGGGCACTTGGTATCGCTGCCGATACGCTCACGGACTTGCTTCGTTTGCCCAAAGGTGTGCGCTCCGCCGAGGTTGCCCGTGCCATCGAGCCGCTGGACTTGGTTCACGACGAAATGGGTTTGCTCGCGAGCTTGCTCGCCGGCGAGCCCTTCGCCCAGGACGTCGATCCGGTGCGCGCTCGCGACATCCTCTATCTGGCGATGACGGAGCTGATGCTCAAGGTCGTTGGCGACGAGGCCTGCGTGTTGATGCTCGAAGATCAGCAATGGTCCGACCCGGAGTCCATCGCCTGGTTCGACCATTTGCTCAGCCGCGCAGTGGGCCGTTCGCTATTTGTCGTGGTCTTGGCCCGACCATCGTTCTGGAAGGACTACCCGCAGTCGTTTCGTGGGCGCGACCATGTTCGCGTGGAGCTGCGTCCGATTCCGCGCCGGGCGACCATGGAGATCGCTCGCGCCGTCATCGGTTGCGGCGTGGGTGACCCCAAGCTCGATCAGGTGGCCAAGCAAGCGGCCGGTTCGCCGCTCTTTGCCGAAGAGCTCGCGCGGGTCATCGCGGCCGGCAGGCCGGTCTCAGCAGTGCCCACGATCGAGGCCGCGATTCAAGTCAGCTTGGACACGCTCGATGAAATTGCCCGCGACACCACCGTCCACATCAGCGTGTTCGGCTTGTCTGGTTGGGACAAGGGTTTGGAGGCGGTCGGCGTGCCCGAGCCGCTCGCAGCCCTCGAACGCCTCGTCGAGGCCGAGCTCTTGGTGGAGCAACCATCACGTTTCGGCGGTGCCCGTGAGTTCTCCTTCAAGCACGCGCTGGTACGCGATGTAGCCTACGCCTCGGCCAGTGAGGCGATGCGTCAGGAGCTGCATGCGCGCGTGGCGGGTTGGCTTGCGGAGGCGGGGGAGGATGCAGCCATGATTGCCGAGCACTACGACCTCGGCCAGCAGCACGGCATGGCGGCCGGTTATTGGGAGATGGCCGCGCGCCGTGCCCTGGCCGCCAATGCGCTGCCCGACGCGGTACGGATGGCAGATCGCGCGCTGACCTTCGCCGACGAGCCCCAAGTCGCGTTTGCACGCGGTACGCTACTCGATGAGATTTACTCCCGACTCGACGAGCGGGCTGCAGAGCGAGGCGAGGCGATCGAGGCCATGGCCGACCACGCCTACGACGAAAGCTGTGAAGTCCGTACCCAAGGCGCGCGCGCTCGCTTTGATCACGCGCGCTCAGCAGGAACCGATGTCGAGGATCGTTTGCTGGAGGTGGTGCGGCGTTCGGCCGAGCTCGGCATGCTCGATGAGGAGGCGCGCTGCTCGGCAACGCTGGCCACACGCTACGCTTATGCAGGCGAGCTCAGCATGGCTGAGACCGAAGCCGCCCATTTGTTGCGGCTCGCCGAAGAACGCGGCGTCCAAGCGGCGGCGGTGGACGCTTGGCAAACGCTGGCGGTCGTTCATCAGACGCGCGGTGAGCTGGCCGCTGCACTGGAGGCACGACGTAACGCTGCCGGGGCGGCAAAAGCAGCTGGCTTGAAGAACCGTGAGGCCATGCTCACCATCAATCTCGGCTTCGCCCTGACCACCATCGGCGCCGATGATGAGGCACGCGAAGAGATCGCGGCCGGCATCAACATGGCCGAAGAGATCGGCAGCGCTGGCACGGTGCGACTCGGCAAGATGATTTTGCTTGGTTGGGCGGCGCATTTCGACGCTGAGCCAGAGCTCGACACTGCACTGGCCGAACCCCGTGACAGCGCCGACGAGGCCGCCACGGGCGCATGGATCATCAAAGATCGCGTTACGCTTGGCGTGCTGTTCTACCGCGGTTGTGAGCTACTGCGCTGCGATCCAGCGAGCTTGGGTAGAGCCCGGGCACTGCTACAGATCTCGGCGGACGCGTATCGCACTACTGACAATCGTGATGTCTTGCCCGTGGCGCTCGGCTATTGGGCAGAAGCGGAGCGTCGGCTAGGCGAGCTCGAGCAAGCTGAACGCATCGCCAAAGAGGCGGCCGATCTGGTCGAAGCTGGTGCGCCCAGCTTGCTCAACGAGGCAATCATCTACTTGGCCCTCCACGGCGCTCGTGTCGATCTCGGCAACTTGAACGGTGCGCGAACTGCGATCGAGCGGGCCATGCCGGCGCTATTGCGTCGCTTGCGTGGTTTGCGGGGCACTCCTTATGCGAGCGCTTTCTTGCGCTTGTCGCACAACGCCAAGCTGATCGAAGCGGCCGATGCGCTGGGCTGTTTGCCAGACGAAATCGAGAGCAACGACAATGGTTGAGTCGGCGGGGCCGTCGCCCGAGCTCGAAGCCATCGCGTCGCTCACCCATCGAGATCCGCATCAGGTGCTGGGTCCTCATCTGGTTGGCGACGACACCCTGGCCGTGCGGACATACTTGGCAGGCGCCTCGGAGGCATCTTTGTCCTGGAAGTCCGGCGCTGAGCTGCACCCCATGAAACGCGTCCATCCTGATGGCATCTTCGAGCTGCGTTGTGCCGTCAGTCAGCGACCAGCCCCGTCGGCGTACCGATTCTTCGCCGGGCAGGCCTCCTTCTTCGATCCGTACGCGTTCGAGCCGACTTTGGGGGAGCTCGACTTGCATTTGCTCGCCGAAGGCAAGCACCGTTGCTTGCATCGCTGTCTGGGCGCGCACGTTCGTCAACATCAAGGCGTCGAAGGAGTGGCGTTCGCGTTGTGGGCGCCAGCAGCTCAGCGCGTGAGCGTGGTCGGTGACTTCAACGATTGGGACGGGCGGCGACATGTGATGCGCTTGCTCGGTCCCGGGGTATGGGAGCTGTTCGTGCCTGAGATAGGGGCAGGCGCGCTCTACAAATTCGAGGTCGTCGGCAGTGATGGCGCGGTGGTGCTCAAAGCCGATCCGGTGGGCCAGGCCATGGAGCTGCGTCCGCAGACTGCCTCGCGGGTGGTGCAGAGCAGCTACCGCTTCACCGACGAGCAGTGGATTGCTCAGCGACCGCACCAGGTGATCGAGCGCTTGCCCATGGCTATTTACGAGGTCCATCTCGGCTCGTGGAAGCACCGCGAAGGCCCGCGTGATCAGCCCGCGCACCCCAACTGGTTGAGCTACCAACAGCTGGCTGAAGAGCTCGTCGATTATGTGGCCGACATGGGCTTCACCCACATCGAGCTCTTGCCGGTCATGGAGCATCCGCTCGACTTGTCCTGGGGCTATCAGGTCGGGGGCTATTTTGCGCCCACCTGTCGCTACGGCTCGCCTGACGATTTTCGCTATTTGGTCGACCGTTGCCACCAGCGCGGCATCGGGGTGATTCTCGATTGGGTGCCTGCGCACTTTCCCAAGGATGCTTTTGCGCTCGGGCGCTTCGACGGCACGGCGCTGTACGAGCACCTCGATCCACGGCTTGGCGAGCATCGTCAGTGGGGGACCTACATTTTCAACTACGGTCGAAATGAGGTTCGCAATTTCCTAATCGCCAACGCCTTGTACTGGCTCGAGGAGATGCACGTCGACGGTCTGAGGACCGATGCGGTCGCCTCGATGTTGTACTTGGACTACGGCGCGAAAGAACCAGAGGAGTGGCTTCCCAACGCGCACGGCGGGCGTGAGAACATCGCCGCCATCGACTTCATCCGGGAGCTCAACGATACGGTTCACGAGCGCTGCCCGGGCTGCTTCATCATCGCCGAAGAGTCCACCGCCTGGCCTGGCGTGACCCACAGCACTGCTGCAGGCGGCCTGGGTTTCGACTTCAAGTGGAACATGGGCTGGATGCACGACACGCTGCGCTACTTCAGCAAAGATCCGATCCACAGGCGTTATCATCATGGGCTGCTGACCTTCGGCTTGATGTATGCGTTCAGCGAGCGCTTTCTGCTGCCGCTTTCGCACGACGAGGTCGTCCACCTGAAGAAATCGTTGCTCTCGAAGATGGCTGGCGACCGCTGGCAGCAGCTCGCCAATCTGCGAGCGCTCTACGCGCACATGTGGGCGCACCCAGGCAAGAAGCTGCTCTTCATGGGGGGCGAGCTGGGCCAGTGGCTCGAGTGGAGCGAGGAGCAACCACTCGACTGGGCGTTGCTCGAAGACGCCGATCACGCTGGCTTGCAACAGCTCGTTCGCGATCTGAACCACCTTTACCGCGACAGCCCCGCGCTCTACGAGGCTGATGCCGAGCCCCAGGGTTTTCACTGGATCGACGCCAACGACAGCGACCAAAGCGTCGTGTCCTACCTGCGGTTCGCCCGGGACGTGGATCGACGTCGCCAATACTTGATGTGTGTTGCGAACTTCACGCCCGTGGTTCGGCGCGCATACCGGGTGGGCGTGCCCTGCAACGCGGCGCACCGCGAAATCCTCAACACCGACGCGGGATGCTACGGCGGCTCGGGCCTGGGCAATCTGGGCAGGGTCGAGATCGAGCAGGTGCCAGCGCACGGCTACGGTCAGTCGCTGTGTCTGACTTTGCCGCCGCTCTCAGCCCTTTGGTTGGTACCTTTTGACTCAGGATGACTGTAGAGAAGCACACATATGCCGCCGTCCAGTGACATGGCCTACGCCCTACACACGGGCTCCTGCACCTATTTGCTCGATGAACAAGGCGTGTGTCGCTGGATTGTCGCTCCACAAGGCGTGGTGCCGCCGCACGTGCGCAAAGCGGTCGGTGCGCAATTCGTGGCATGCTTGGCTCTCGGGGTTCCTGGAGGGCTGGTAGGCGAGCTCACCGCTGGCGCCATGGCACTGTTCGTTCGTCACGAAGGCGACCGCATGGTGCTGCTGCGCACGGGCGCGATCCAACACGTGGACGACCGTCGTGAGCAAGACGGCACGAGCGCCCAAGACAAGCTCCCCCCAGCGGCGGCGGCCGACCAGTTGGTCAAGCAATACGGCAAACAAGGCGGCTTGCCCTATATGGCCAAACCGCCGCCCAAGCTGAGTGTCGTCAAGCACTTGGGTGAGGAGGCGACCATCACTGTGAGCGTTACGAGCGGCACGGCGATTCGGCGCGTCCCCCCGCAGTCGGACTGAGCCAAGCACGCTGCAGCGGCACAATTCTCGCAGCATCCCCCACTTGCCTCTCGACCGCGGCCACGAGCATGGCTAACTTGCCGGATAGTCAGTGTGCCTCTTCTGTGGAGGCACCGAGGGTCCCACCCGAGCCCGGTAGATGGCAGAACAAGGCCAGCAGCGTTATCGCGTCATCGAGCGTCTCGCATCCGGCGGCATGGCCGAGGTGTTCATCGCCGAGAGTGCCGGGCTCGAGGGGTTCAAGAAGCAGGTCGCGATCAAACGAGTGCTGCCGCACCTCAGCGAGAAGAAGCGATTTATCGCCATGTTTCTCGACGAGGCCCGCCTCTCGGCCCAGTTCAACCACTCCAACGTGGTTCAGGTCTTCGATATCGGGGTCGGTGACAACACCTACTTCATCGTCATGGAGTACGTGGAGGGCGGTGACCTCAAGGGGCTCATCAAGCACTTTCGTGAGAACAAGCGGCTCTTCCCAGTCGAGGCAGCAGTCTACATTGCCAGCAAGATCTGCGAAGGCCTTGCCTACGCTCACGAGCTAAAAAGCGCCGACGGCACGGACTTGAACGCCGTCCATCGCGACGTTTCGCCTCCCAATGTGCTCATCAGCAAGCACGGGGAGGTCAAGATCATGGACTTCGGCCTCGCCAAGGCCTCTACGCAGCTGCAGAAGAGTGAAGCGGGGATCATCAAAGGGAAGTTCAGCTATTTGGCGCCCGAAGCTGCCCATGGCCAGGAGGTCGACGCGCGAGCGGACATTTTTGCTGTGGGCATCATCTTGTGGGAGATGCTGGCCGGCAAGCGCTTGTTCCAAGGCAAGAGCGACTACGAGACGGTCAAGCAGGTGCAGGCCGCCGCCATTCCGGAGATCGGCGAAATCAATCCCAACGCGGCCGATCCTCAGCTCAAGAGCATTTTGGCGCGCACGCTGGCACGCAACCGAGACAAGCGCTACCGAACGGCTCGCGCGCTCGGTCGTGACCTGACCCGTTTTCTCTACAGTCTCGGAAACCCTGTCGACGCGTTCGACATCGCCGAGCTCATTCGCGCCCCGATGCAGGAGCGCCACGCACCCGCTGCCGACGCTGTTTCGATCATCGATAAGCTCATCGCCGAGAGCTTGTTGCAATTCACCTCTTTGCGCGACAAGTCCGGGCCTCAGCCGGCCAGCGGCAGCAAGCCATTCAGCCTCACCAGCTTCGAGGACTTTAGCAAGTGGACTGAGGATCAGAAGAAAGCTGATGATCAACAGTCGACCCTGCTCGTTCGCAACACGTTGCCAGCAGACGTATTCGAGCATGGCAACCTCGCAGCGCTCGAGGGTCCAGACGAACCGCTGCCACCCGCGCGCGACGAGACGCCATCGCCCACCGCCGAAGATGTGGAGCTGCGTGAGCGTCACGCCCACGAACAAGAGGAGCTGGCGATCGTCGCACCGCCTCCGAGCTCGGGCCCTGGGGTGGGTGATGTCGATCGCGCATCCCGCTCCTCCTTTCCCAGCTCGCAGCCCAGTATGTCGCCACCTGTGCCACACGACGGTGGCTCGGCTGCCTTGAAGATGATCTTGCTCGTCGTGATTGCTGGCGGCACCGCCGCGGCCGTGTGGTTCAGCGGGTTGCTGTTCTGATCAGCGTCCGCGTTTGAGTCCGAATCCGCGTCCGAATCCGCGCCCGTTTCCGGGTCCGGGTCCGAATCCGCGTCCGCGTCCGCGTCCGCGTCCGCGTCCGCGTCCGCGACGCCGACCGGGTCCGAGTCCGCGACCGCCACCGAC
>CAZRGL010000384.1:0-11029 GCA_964599485.1 uncultured Polyangiaceae bacterium | reverse complement strand
CGCACCTTTTTGATCTCGGCTGTGGCGGTGGTGGGGTGCTGGTGGGTGGGGTTGTTGGCGGGCGCCCATTGGGGTTTGCCGCGGGGGGGAAAATGCGCGCCCGACTGCTCCACGGAAAACCAGACGTCTCCACCAAGAGCTGCTGAAGTCGACAAGCCGGCAGCGTCCGCGGCTGCTCAGGCGGATCCGTCCAAGCAGGCCCCCGCCAAGCCTCAGCCGGAGGTGCGCGACGAAAGCGAATGGCCTTTCCGCACGTGGAAGATCGAGCCGGAAACGAAAGGTGATCGGATCTATAGCAAGATTCGGTACTTGTGGATTCGGCCCGAGCCTCGCAAGAGCAAAGCGTGGCTCGGCTACCTATCGCTGGGCGATTCGGTGCGCCTCAAGGGTGGCAACTTGGAGGCGGCATTTGCTGGCCCGAGTCGCAGCGTGACTTGTGACAAGTGGTACGCGGTGGAGCCTCGTGGCTACGTTTGCCTCGGCAAGGGGCAGAGCTCGACTGATCCCGACGACCCCGTGATTGCCAAGCTGCGCGCCGCCAAGGCCAACCGCTTGTCGCCTTGGCCTTATCGCTACGGCGAGTCGAGAGGCACGCCTGTCTATCAGACGGTTCCACCTCGGCACCAACAGCGGCGTCGTGAGCATGGTCTCGATGAGCATCTTCGCAAGCTGCGCGAAGCGCGCCTCGCCAAGAGCGAGGAGCAGCTCGCCCAAATCGACAAGAACTTCATTGGGACGGGCTACAAACTCAGCGGGCGTGCCGCGCCGACCCTTTTTCAGCTCGGACCGATGGGGCGGACCAACAAGTACAAGGTGGTGCGCAAGTCCACCGTGGCGTTCACTCAGTCCTTCGACGCGGATGGGCGCAGCTGGTTGCTCTCCTGGGACCGGGGCGTGCTGCCCAGCGAGCGTGTCGCGTCATACCCGCAGTCGCGGTTCCATGGCGTGGCCTTGAGCGACGAGGTGCAGCTTCCGATAGCGTTCTTTCGCAGCAAGCAGACCAAGTTTCGACAGAACAGCGATGGCAGCGTGGTGGCAACCAAAGAGAGCTGGCCGCGGCATGGCTGGGTGCAGCTCACCGAAGAGACAGTCGATCACGATGGCAAGCGTTACCTCGTCAGCAAGGAAGATGGCTTGCTTTGCAGCGTCGAGGACGTGAGCGTGCCGCGTCGCTCTTTGGCCTTGCCGCCGCGCATCGAGCAAGCCGGAAAGGGTCGGCGCACCTGGCTCGACATCAGCGTGCTCAAGGGGTGGTTGGTTGCTTACGAATATGACAAGCCGGTTTACGCGACGATGGTGTCACCGGGGCGCGGCGGTATTCCCAAGGACGGTGTCGATCCGCTCGAAACTGCGTCGACGCCAGTTGGGCGCTTTCGTATCACGGGCAAGTTCGTAACTGCCACCATGGTCAGCAACGCCAGCAAAGACATCGTCCACGACGAGGTCATGTACACGCAGAACTTCACCGGTCCATATGCCTTGCACGGCGCCTATTGGCACGACGATTGGGGCCGCAAGAAGAGCGGTGGTTGCGTCAACCTCGCGCCCATCGATGCGCGACGACTGTTTGCTTGGACCGAGCCGAGCCTGCCGACCAGTTGGCACAGCGTGCAGCTAGCGACGGGATATGCCAACGCGCTGGCCGAGTACCAACAGGCTACCCTGGTGTATGTCCACCGCTGAGGGGCCGAGACTCATAAGCGCGTCGCGACGCACTGACATTCCTCGCTACTACGCGCCTTGGTTTGCTGCTCGACGCAGCGCCGGTTTTGCCAGCTATCGCAACGTCTTCGGCGTCACGGGGAGCGTCTCGTTGAGGCCACGAGACGTGCTGGGCTACCTGTTCTGGACGCGGGACGCAGGTCCCTTCACTGAGCAGCTCCGTGAGCTGTGCGAGCAGGCTACGCCCTTTGCGTTTCAGTTCACCATCAACGGCTATGGGCCCGAGCTGGAACTGAGGCGGCCTGAGGTAGAGCAGGCCATTGCTAGCTTTCGCACTGTCTCACAGCAGTTGCCCGGGCCTGAGGCGATCCAATGGCGTTATGACCCCATCATCCTGTCGGATTCCTACACCGCCGACTTTCACCTGGACTTGTTCACGCGAATCGCCCGCCAGCTGACTGGTGCCACCTCTGTGGTCAATGTCTCTTTCGTAGAGCCGTACCTGAGGGCGCTACGCCGGATCGCCGACCGCTCGACGCGCTATCGCCCGCCCGATTCCAAGCGCCACAAGAGTGTCCTCAAGAGGCATCCGGATTTGCCCACGGTTGGCCCCACGCAAGCCAGTGAGCTTCTTGCCGCGTTGGCGCTTGCCGCGCGAGCGGAGGGAATCGAGCTGCGAACCTGCTGCAATCCACACGGGCAGCATGCTGTGTCGCAGTGCGTCAGTCCGGAGCTCTTTCTGCCCTATGGCGAATCGATCAGCTCCGCGATCGAAGCCCTCGACCCGGCGCCTTCGAGAAGCAGCTGCAGGTGCTTGCGCTCCGTAGACATTGGAATGGCTGACAGTTGCGTCGCAGGTTGCGCATACTGTTACGCGGTGCGCTCGCCCGACGCCGCTGTTCAGACTTATCGTGAGCACGATTTCGACGGGGTGATGATCCGTACACCTAAGGAAATGTAGCCGGCTGTAGGCGGCTCAGATGTCCCGGACATCTCTTGGGTAACAGTGAAAAGTGGGCCGCACACCCCACGCACACCCCTCCGCGTACGCAAGCTATCAATTGCGTGTGCCCAGCGCCGCGGCACGGAGATTGGATGGTGAAACACAGCGCTATGAGTGTTTCACCTTCATCCACCCACTTCGATTCGAGCAGCGACGCTTCGTCGTCTGCTCGTGGAAGCCAGCGTTTGCGGCTTCAAGAGACCCTGCCGGCCCAATCGGGCGACCACTGGAGGTTGCCGCCTTCGGAGCAGACGAGTGCGCTCAGCTGTCCGCCGAGCAGCGCTGGTCGCATACGTAGCGGAACCGTCGTGGACCACTTCGCGGTGGTTCGTCTGCTCGGGCAGGGAGGCAGCGGTGAAGTCTACTTGGCGCGCGACCGTCGTCTCGGTCGCAAGGTGGCGCTCAAGCTCCTGCACAAGCCGGCTGCAGACACGATGGCCATCCAAGCCATGTTGCTCGAGGCGCGAGCCATCGCACGGTTCAACCATCCTCATATCGTCACCATTCACTCCGTGGGCACCCACGGCGCTCACGTCTACTTGGCGCTCGAGTATCTCGAGGGCGAGACGCTCAAGGAGCGGATGGAAAAAGAACGTGCGGCGCTTGGGGAGGTTCTCAGAATCGCCTATGCAATCGCCACCGCGGTTGGCGAAGCGCACAAGCACAAGGTCCTGCATCGCGACTTGAAGCCAGCCAACATCGTCATTCCAAGAGACGGGCGCCCTCGGGTCGTTGATTTCGGCTTGGCCGTCACCGCTTCAGTCGCGCTTCATGACAAGCAGCTCCTCGAGGCAGAGCACGCTGGCGGGACGGGCACACCGGCCTATATGGCGCCTGAGCAATGGCGCAATGAGACCATCACGAGCGCGGCTGATGTTTGGGCGCTCGGTGCCATCATTTATGAGCTCGCGAGTGGACGTCGTCCCTTCGTCGGTGCAACGCGGCGGCAATTGCGTGAGCGCGTGTGCGACCCAAGGCAGCTCCCGATCGAGCTAGACGAGGCGCCGCCGCAACTCGCGGCGCTGTGTCAACGCATGTTGGCCAAGCGAGCCGAAGACCGGCCTACTTGCAAGGAAGCCGTCGCGGTGTTGCACGATCTGTTGGAGGCGTCTCGCCGGTCCGGTGGTGATGGCGCCACTGACAAGAGCCCATTTCGCGGCTTGTTGAGCTTTCGGCAGCGCCATGCGCACATGTTTTTTGGCCGCGAAGCCGAAACCGATGCGTTCGTCGAGCGGCTTCGTGATTGTCCCACCTTGCCCGTCGTCGGGCCGTCGGGTGCGGGCAAGAGCTCCTTCGTTCAAGCCGGCGTCATTCCCCGTCTCAAGGAGCTCACCAGTTGGCGCGTGATTCGTCTGCGTCCTGGCCCGCGGCCTTTCCAAGCGCTCGCAGCGAAGCTGATGAGCGTTGACCGGAGCGCGCTGGACAACACCGAAGATGTGTCTCCGGACGGTTCGACCGAGTCTGGAAAGAACAGTGAAGAGCGTTGGGCAGCGTCTGAAGCTGCGTTGGCCAAGCGCCTCTACGACGAGCCACGCCTGCTGTCCTTGATGTTGCTCGAGCTGGCAACTCGTGAGCGGCGCAGTGTGCTCTTGTTCGTCGATCAGCTCGAAGAGATCTGCACTTTGGTCGACGACGAGTCGCTGCGCCGTCGCTTTACGCTGGCAGTTTGTGCTGCTGCCGACGATCGCCAATCACCGGTGCGTACGGTGCTCACGTTGCGCGATGACTTCTTCGTGCGGCTGGCTGACGCGCGGCCTCCCGTGAGGCGCGCGTTTGCCAACGTGACCGTTTTGCAGCGGCCCGATCCAGATCTGTTGTGGGAGACACTCGTGCGCCCCGCAGCGGAGCTCGGCTACCGCTACGACGACCCGGCGCTGGTCGACGAAATGGTGAGCTCCGTGGGCGATGAAATGGCTTGTCTGCCATTGCTTCAGTTCGTTGCAACCGAGCTCTGGCAGCGCCGCGACCGTGAACGCCGTCTGCTGCTGCGCTCGGTGTACGAGCAATTGGGCGGCGTGGCAGGAGCGCTTGCACGCCGCGCCGACAGCGTGCTCGAGGGGCTCACGCCCGATGGGCGAGCCATGGCTCGGCGTCTTCTGCTGCGCCTGGTCACTCCGGCAGGAACACGGGCAATCGTGTCCCAAGAAGAGCTGGTAGAAGACCTCGGCGGACAAGCCGAGCACGTGCTCGAGCGTCTGACGAAAGCACGGTTGCTTTCGGTGCGCCGCGGGCGTCATGGCCGCGCGGATGCTGAGATCGAGCTGGTTCACGACTCGCTCGTCAAGAGTTGGCGCAGCCTGGCCCGATGGATAGAAGAAAGCAGAACTGAGCGGGCGCTGCTCGCACGCCTCGCCGAAGCCGCGCAACATTGGCACGCCCATGGTCGTCAAGAGGAGGACCTGTGGCGAGGTCGCGCGCTGCGTGAGTGTGTTGCTGCACTCGATAGTCTCGAGTGTGTTCTTCCCGATCGGACGCGTGAATTCGTGCGTGGTTGCCAACAGCGTCAGCGCCGGCGTCATCGTCGCCAGCGTTCGGCGCTCATTACGGTGTTCGTCATGTTGGTCGTAGCTGCGGTGGGCGCTGCGGCTCTGGCCCTCTACGTGCGAGGCCAGCGTGACGTTGCCGAGCATGGCAAAGCCGAAGCGCTGCGAGAGGGCGCGCGGGCAGCGCTGAGCCAAGGCCGAACGCTAGAGGCCCGGGCCAAGCTTCGCGAGTCGTTGGAGATTGAGGATTCAATCTCAGCGCGGGCGCTGTGGTGGCAGCTCAGCAGCTTCGCTCTGCAATGGCGTCGCGATATCGGGGGACGCTTGTTCACCGTCGACATCTCCCCCAAGGGAACGCTCGTGGCAACTGCCGGGCTCGACGGTACCGTTGCGCTGATCGACACCACTACGGGCAGCCTGCGTTCGCTCCGCGGACACGACGACCAAATTCTCTCGGCAGTCTTTTCGGCTGATGGAAGACAGCTGGCGACCGGAAGCTTGGACAAGACGGCGCGCGTCTGGGATGTGGCATCGGGCCGTTTGTTGCGCGTGCTCGAAGGTCATACCAGCGCAGTGCATGGCGTGAGCTTCAGTCCTGATGGCCTGCTGCTCGCGGCGGGAGGCTACGACCACAGCGTACGAGTTTGGAATCTCGATACCGGTCAGCAACGTCTCGTTCTGAGAGGACATGAAGGCGCTGTCCGGGGTGTCAGCTTCAGCCCGGATGGGACAGCGATTGCGTCTGGCGCGGCAGACAAGACCGTGAGGCTCTGGCTGGTGAGGGATGGCTCAGAGCGGGCTGTGCTGCGTGGCCACGCAAGAGAGATCTATGGTGTAGCCTTCAGTCCGGATAGCCAACGACTCGCCTCGGGCAGCTACGACCACACCGTCCGTGTATGGGATCTGCAGCGGCTCGGTAGCGCCAAGGTTCTCCGGGGGCACACGGGGGGAGTTGCCGCTGTTCGCTTCAGCCCCAATGGCGCCGTGCTCGCGAGCTCGAGCGCAGATGGTAGCGTACATCTGTGGGATCTGCCGACGGGGCAGCTGCGCCGTCAGTTCAAGGAGAGCGGGGCGATCTTCGGGGTGAGCTTCGGCCCTGGTGGCAAGTTGCTTGCTACGGCGGGCCACTCGGTGAGCCTGCGACGAATCAGCCAAATTGCGACGCGCAGCCCTTTGGTCGGACATGCCAGCCCAGTCAACGCGGTTGCCTTCAGCCGCGACGGAAAGCAGCTGGCGTCGGCAGGTCATGATGCCAAGGTGCGTATCTGGAATCCGCAGACCGGCGAGCAACATCAGGTCCTGAGTGGCCACCAAGGGGCTGTGCATGGCATTGCCTACAGCCCCCGAGCTGATCTGTTGGCGTCTGCTGGCCTTGATAGGACGGTCCGTCTTTGGGACGCTCGAACGGGCGTCGAGCGCGCCGTGCTCAGTGGGCATGAAGCCAACGTTTATGCACTTGCTTTCAGCCCTGATGGGCAGCGACTGGCGACGGCGAGCTTCGACCATACGGTGAGACTTTGGCAGGTTCACGGCGCCGCGCCGATTCGCGTGCTGCGTGGTCACACCGACAGAGTGGTGGGCGTGGCGTTCAGCGCGGATGGTTTGCGGCTCGCTTCCGCCAGCTTCGACGAGACGCTCCGGGTATGGGATGCGGAAAACGGAGCATTGCTTCACGAGCTACGTGGCCACTCTGGGCGCGTCTATGGTGTGGCATTTGGCCGCAAAGACCAGCTGGCTTCGAGCGGTTATGACGCGACGGTACGACTGTGGGATTTGGCAACGGGCAAGGGTAGAGTCTTTGCGCACCATCCTGATCGGGTGTACGCCCTCGCGTTCGATACCGCTGGCAAGCGGCTCGGCGTGCCCGACGCGAGCGGCACGGCGCGACTTTGGGATATCGAGAGTCGCGCACATCTGCCGCTGAGCGGGCATCAAGACGAGATCAACGATCTCGCATTCAGTGTCGACGGCGCGCTCGCCGCCACGGCTAGCGACGACGGCACCGTGCGTGTTTGGCGCACACGTGATGGCCGTCCCCATTGGCACGCCCCGGCGCTGATCGTCACGCCCAACGCGGAGTTTGCTGCGATGCTCAGTCACCGTGGTTGGCTGCGCCTCAATAGTGGTTCAGCCATGGGCACGGGCGGCGCATGGCAGAAGTACCTCGCAAAGCACGCGCGCATGGTCTCCCAATCGCCGGACCGCAAGCTGCTGTGCATCCGCACGCACCAAGACAAGTTCCTCGCGTACGACCTGGATGATGATCGTCCGCTCACGACGCCGGCCATCTCGAGGGTCGAGCAAGTGCTGGCGGCAGCGGGTGGCTGCCTGCTTCGCACCACCGGCTCCACGTTTTGGTGGTCGTCTACCGGGACGTCGACACCATTGCCGTTGCGCGGACGTGTGACCGCAATAGGCGTCGGCCCCGACCTGCTCCTGGCAGCAGTCGACGATCGGGTCAAGGTTTTCGATGGCGCAGGCGAATTGCGTTCGGAGCTGCAGGCCTCGATTGGGTTGAGCGCTTTGGGCGCGATAGGCGAGCACCTCTTGCTCGGTTTTCGGGACGGAGCTGTCGAGCTGCAAGCGCGCGATGGGCGCATCGTCTCGGGAGCACGGCAGTTTCAACAAACACCCCCGAGCCGCGTGACCCAAATCGTCGCGGGCCCGGCGGGAACCGCTGTCGTCGGCTTCGGCGACGGGACCTTGGGCATGTGGAGCGTGGCGACCGGCAAGCGACTGCGTCACGCGAAGTTGCACGGCAGTATCGCCCACATCGTCCATGATGGTGGCAAGCTACACGCAGCGAGCTCGTTGGGTGTCAGCTCGACTTGGGATCTCGACAGTTTCGGGTTGAGTCATTGCGCTTTGCTGCGCGAGGTTTGGAAGACGGTCCCAGTCGTTTGGGCGAAAGGCCGCCCAATTCGTCGCGCCGCGCCCGCCTCACATGGTTGCTACGATTGAAGCGGGCGCCGGGCTTGGCTCGGAGCTAGGAGCAGGTGTTCTGCTTGCAATGCTTCGAGCAGCACTGCGCGTCTAGCGCGCACTTGGTATTTGACTGCTGGCATTGCTGCGGATCGGAACAGAATCCACTGACGCAGCTCTGGGAGCAGCAATCTCCCGCCTGTTGGCAGGGCGTCAAGTAGCCGCCACAGGTGCTGCCGCAGATCCCGTACTTGCATTGCTGCGAGCAACACTCGTTCGGGTTGTTGCAATTCATGCCGTCGGGCTTGCAGTTGCCTCCGCCGCAGAATCCGTTGGTGCACTGCTGCGAGCAGCACTGTGAGGGTTTCTGGCACGGGTGCCCATCCTGGTAACACTGTGGCGCGCCACAGATTCCGTTGCTGCACTGCTGCGAGCAACAGTCGGCGGGCGACTGGCACTGCTGCCCGTCCTGCAAACACTGGCCTTCTCCGCAGACGCCATTGGTGCACTTCTGCGAGCAACAGTCGCTCGGAGCTTGGCACTGCTCGCCGTCCGTTGCGCAGGGCTCGCCGCAGATGCCATTGTGGCACTTTTGCGAGCAACAGTCGGCGGGCGACTGGCACTTGTCGCCGTCCTTCACGCACTGGCCGGCTCCGCAGATCCCGTTGGTGCATTGCTGCGAGCAACAGTCGCTCGGAGCTTGGCACTGATCGCCGTCCTGGAGGCATACGTAGGCGCAGATGCCGTTGTGGCACTCATGCGAACAGCAATCATCCGGCTGCTGGCACTTTTCGCCAATGTCGGCACAGAGGATGTTTCCGCCCACGCCGCTGCTGCTGCCCCCCACGCCGCTGCTGCTGCCCCCCACGCCGCTGCTGCTGCCGCCTACGCCGCTGCTGCTGCCGCCTACGCCGCTGCTGCTGCCGCCAGCGCCTGCTTGGTTTCCGCTGGAGCTTTTCGGAAACGCCAGTTCTTGGCTAACATCGCAACCAGCGATGAGCAGAACCGCCAACCCAAGAATACCCAAGTACTTCATGTCGCCTCCTGGTGACCTGATTGCAATGGAAGCAAGCCAGGCTTCGTGATGGACTTGGGACCAGCAGCCCCGGTCCGTCACAAAATATTCTGCTTCGCTGCAGCATTGGTCTTCACGCTCGGCCACCCTCGAGGAGTTTGCGCCGCGCCGAAAGCAAAACGGCGTATGCGCCTGTCGTATCAGCGTGCTGCCGACGCGGGGCATTGTCCCAACGAGACCGAGCTACGAGATTCGGTCAAGGCCCGGCTCGGTTACGACCCATTCGATCCTCGATCTGGTGAGATCATTAGCGCGCGCATTGCGCCAAAAGGTAAGGATCTCGTGGCTCTACTCGAGGTTCGCGACAAGAGCGGCAAGCTCACCGGTTCGCGCAAAATCGACTCGCGCGCTAGTGATTGTGGTGAGCTCTTCAGCGCCATGTCGCTGGCCATCAGCATCGCCATCGATCCACTCAGCATCTCGCGTCCGCGCAAGACTCCGCCCAAGCCGACCAGCGCGCCGCCCCAGTGCCCCGTTGCTTCGGCGGCTGCTCCGCCCCCGTGCCCCGAGGTTGAGCCACCAACGAGTCCCAAGTGTCCAGCACCGCCTGAGCCGCAGTCGCCGGTTCGCTTCCACGCTGGCCTGGGTGTGCTTACCGCCTTCGGCGCAGCGCCTGCGGTGGCCGTGGGTTTCAACCTCCAGGCCGGTGCCCGCTACAAGGCCGCGTCGCTGAGTCTCGAGGGCCGGGTGGATCTGCCTGCCTCCACCGACACGCCGGTTGGAACCGTTGCCTCGTCCTTGCGCTTGGCGACGCTCGTTCCGTGCGGACATCTGAGCTACTTCGCCGGCTGCGCTTTGGTCTCACTGGGCGGATTGCAGGGCGAGAACGTCGCCCTCGAGCGCCGCGACACCACCTTCTATGCCGCCGCAGGTGCACGATTAGGCGCCGCGATTCCGATATATGGGATCTTGCGAGCGCGCGCCCACGCCGACTTGCTCGCGACCCTAACCCGCACCGTTCTGTTCTTCGGCGGGGTCGAAACCTGGCGCACGCCGCCCCTTCAGGGCGCACTGGGTTTGGCCATTGGGGCAGATTTTCAGTGACGGATCGGTGCTGCTCGCCCCAATCTCTATTGGTGGCAAGTGAGCAGACTGGCTGCGCCGGAGGGCAGAGCTCCGGTTCAGCGCCGAATTTCGTTGCGATCTATCGATCGGAGTCTTCGTACATGTACAACGCATTGCGGCGGTTCGGCGTGCCAGAGCGCGATCTCGAAGACGTGCTTCACGACACCTTCGTGAAGGTCTCTCGCCGCCTCAGCGACTATGACCCAAGCCGCCCGCTGCGACCGTGGCTCGCGGCCTTCGCGTTCCGAACGGCCTCGGACTATCGCCGGCGCCTGCAAAACCGCAACGAGCTCGTAGTGCTCGATCCACCGACTGAGCCGGACGAAGCCCCCCTGCCGGATGAGCTGCTCGAAAAGCGAAGAGCCCGCGCGCTCGTCTTGCTCGCCCTCGAGGCGGTCAAGATGCAGCGGCGCGCCGTCTTCGTGATGCATGACCTCGATGGCATCGCCGTGCCTGAGATCGCTGCATCACTCGACATTCCGCTCAACACTGCTTACTCGCGGCTGCGCCTGGCACGTAATGAGTTCACCGCCGCCGTCAAACGAATCCAGCTTAAACGGGGTGCCGCATGAGCATGGAAGAACTGAAACCGTTGGAAGCTGACATCGATGATCTCTTGGACGCGGAACGCGAGCCGCTGCCGATTCCCGAGGCGATCGGTAATCGAGTGGCAGCGCGCCTTGGCGCTACGCTTGGTATTCCACTCGCCGTCGGGGCCGCTTTGACGCCGGCCGCCACCAGCGTTGCAGCGCCGGCCGCCGCCAGTGCAGGCGCAGCCGCCAGTAGTGCGGGCGCGGCCGCCAGCAGTGCAGCCGCGAG
>CAZRGL010000383.1:0-11042 GCA_964599485.1 uncultured Polyangiaceae bacterium | reverse complement strand
GGTCCGAGTCCGGGTCCGGGTCCGGGTCCGAGTCCGGGTCCGGGTCCGGGTCCGGGTCCGGGTCCGGGCAGGAACAGATTGCTCATCGTTTTGGCCGCGTTTGCAATCGTTGGTGGTGGGGGCGGGCTCTGGTGGTTGAGCCAGTCGCCCAATCCTGCAGAAGCACCGACGCCAACTTCGAGCGGTGAGCAGGTGGCTGAGTCGCCACCCAACACGGCCGCTCCTACGGCATTGGCCGCCGACCCAAGTGGCGACGATCAGGCCAGTGGCAACGATGAGGCCAGTGGCGACGATCAGGCCAGTGGCAACGATGAGGCCAGTGGCGACGATGAGGCCAGTGGCGACGATCAGGCCAGTGGCGACGATCAGGCCAGTGGCGACGATGGAGCTGCTGCTGGGGCTGCCACCGTATCGATCGAGGCGTCCACGTCGACTACGAATGCCGAGCCTCCCGCCGCGACCAGGCCGAAACCAAGAGCGGATCCCGGCACAACCCGCAGCCGACCCAAACTGCCGAGCAATCCGTACAAGGACCGCTGACCCATCTTCAGTCGCGAAAAGCGATCAGTCCCGCTTTTCGCGACTCTAGGGACAGCTCAAGCTGGCTTGCGGCAGGCTCACGCCTTGGCAGTCGTTGGTGCACTCGCTGCACACCGTGCACTTGAAGACGTCTTCGGCCAGCTTGCCACCCAGCATGCAGCTCGGGTTACTCAAACAGGCCTGAGTCTGTGACGAGCAAGGGCCTTGGGCCGCGCAGGCAATGCACGCTTGGCAACTGCCGGTATTGTCGCAGCTGCCCGCATTGGGCGGCGGAGGATCGCCTGAACCGCCGGCGCCACCAGCATCGCTCGAGCCACCAGTACCCCCGGCTCCGCCCGAGCCGCCCGAGCTGCACTGCCAAGCGCCAGCGCACTCGAGCGAGCACTCGTTACAGACGACACATTCGGCAAGCTCGTCGAGCAAGGCTGTCGCTGACTGCACGCAGCTAGCCAGACAGAGCGCATCGCCTGGCGCACAAGCTTGCACACAGGCGCCGGCGTTGTTGCAGTTGGGATCCTGCGCACATGCGAGGGCTTGCGGTCCGCAGACCGTGGCAACAGCTTGGCCTGCGCAAGCGCCGCACTGCTCGGTGAGCGCAAATGCGGCAGTCGCACTGGGCGCCTCAGCGGCAAGCGCTGGCTCCTCATCGATGGCGCCCGCAGAGCAAGCGGCAAAAGCAGTGGCGAGCAAGCTGCCGGCCAGGACGGTGACAATGGTGTACTTCATCGATGGTCTCTCCTCGTGCCCGCCACCATGAAGTGCAGACCGCGTGCCACTCCGTTCGAACCTGTTTTCAATCGCTTGCGAATAGCCCGCTGCACCCTGCAGGCACCAACCCGCCACCCCCAGGGAGCAACCTCTCAGAGACCAACGGGGCGACGCCATGCATGATCCCGGCTACCGTGATGTGGTGAGCTTGACGGGCCCATCCGCAACGACGTTGGCACTGATGATTGCTGCCACGATGCTGTCCGGCTCGGCCTTGGCAGAAGAGCCGTCAGCCGCGGCGCGCGCTAGTGACCTATACGAACAAGGCACGGCCGCCCACGAGCGCGGTGAGTATTTGAAGGCAGCGAAGCTGTTCGCCAAAGCCGATGACACACTGCCAGACGCCACTGCGCTGCAGGCCGCGCTGTCCGCCGTATTGTTGGCTGACGATCCGGTGCTGGCCGTCAGGCTTGCAGCACGCGCCGACCGCAACCCCTACGACCAAGACATGAGCGCAGCGGCAGCGGCGGCGCGCTCGAAATTCGGCCACCTCGTCGGGCGCATCGGCGTGCGCTGCAAAGCATGTCGCGTTCGCATCGACGGAGGCTCGGCTGCCGCCAACAAACCGCATTGGGTGCTCACTGGCAAACACGAGGTCGTCATCGAGCTTGGTGGAAAGTCGCAACGCCGAAGCGTACGAGTCGAAGCCGGCTCAACCGTCGACGTGGTGCCATTGATGGTCGAGCTCGACAAGCCGAAGCCACCGCCCTCTGAGCCGCCCGAGCCGGCCAGGGAGGGGATCTCGCAAGCTTGGTTCTGGGTCGGCCTGGGCGCGAGCGCCTTGCTCGGGGGCGCAACGGTCCTGTCGGCCGTGGACACCGCAACGCTGCATCGCGACTTCGAAGAGCTACCCACCGAGAGCTTGGCAAGCGCAGGTCGAGAGGCCGAGCTGCGCACCAACGTGCTGATCGGAACGACCGCTGGCGTCGCCGCCGTCACCGCCACGCTCGCGTTTTTCGTCGACTGGTCCGGCCACCCAACCCCCGTGTCAGCCGCCTCGAGATCTGGCGCATCGGTACTGCCCAGCGCACCGGTACTGCCCAGCGCAGCCCTGCTGCCCAACGCAACCTTGCTTCCGGGCGGAGCGCTGCTGACCGCCGGCGGCCTCTTCTAGACGAGGCTGCGCCTACACGCCTCGCCCTCCTTCCGGACCTCGAACCGGCCGGCCGGCCGATTTTCCTTGTGCGTCGTCGCGCCCCCCCGATACTACCCGTGAAGACATTGCCCGACAGTGGAGCCCTTGATCCGTGACACGAATAATTCCCATAGGTTTGCTAGTTCTTGTCGTTGCCTGCGGTGCTGTCGAAAACAGTAGCCCCTACGAGTATGCTGGCCAGCCGGCCGATACTGGTTCGCAGCCGCCGCCGGCGAACACAGCACCGCCCCCACCCCAAGAGCCGGACGATCCACCCGAGGAGCCGCCGGAGGATCCACCCGAGGAGCCGGCCAGCGAGTTCGAGGAGTGCGCCACTCAGTACGACGAGGCCAAGCTCAAACAGCTGGACATGATCGTGATGCTCGACCGCTCTGGATCGATGGCCGACGACGGCAAGTGGAATGCGGCCACCACGGCAATCCAGCAGTTCGCTGCAAATCCGGCCAGCGACGGCATCAGCGTCAGCCTGAGCTACTTCCCAGAGACCTACTCCAACCTCTGTCTGCCCTGCGACTATGTCTGCGGCGTGTGCTTCAACGGTTGCTGCGCGCTGCCGACCGGCCAGTTCTGTCTCAGCGACAGCCAGTGTGACAAGGGTGGGATCTGCCACAAGTTCCTGTGTCACGCCGGCGGAGGCAACGCGACCTGCGACGTGGGCGACTACGCCGCCCCGGAGGTCCCGCTCGCCAAGCTGCCGGGTGCGGCAGGCCAGCTCAACGTTTCGATGGCCAACATCTCGCCAGTGGGCGGCACTCCAACGGGCCCTGCCCTCCAAGGAGCGCTGTCCTATGCGTCGAGCTTGGCAGCGCAACCGCCCGACGAAGGCGAGTCGAGCGAGGTCGTGGTGGTGCTCGCCACCGACGGCGAGCCCACTGAATGCCAACCGCAAGACGTTGGCCAGGTTGCAGCGATAGCCGCCCAGGCGGCCGCAGCGCCCGAGCCCATCTCCACATTCGTCATCGGCGTAGGCGCGAACCTGTTCAACCTGAACGCCATCGCAGCTGCCGGCGGGACGAAGCAGGCCTACTTGGTGGACGTGAACGCCAGCGCCACGCAGAGCTTCCTCGACACGCTGAACGAGATCCGCAGGGCGGCCGTCGCTTGTCAGTACGCGATTCCTGTGGTGGACGGCACAATCGCTTACGACCTGGTCAACGTTGCTTACGCGGCCCAAGGACAACCGTTGACGGCAATCGGCAACGTGGCCAACGCCGCGGCATGCGGCATTGGCGGCGGCTGGTATTACGACGATCCCGTCGCGCCGAAGACCATCGTCATGTGCCCCAACACGTGCGAGCAACTACAAGGCAGCAGCGAAACCAAGATCGAAATCGTCTACGGTTGCGAGACCATCATAAAATAGATCTGAGCGCGAGCCTGACACCGACAACAGCAAGATAATGTGCGAGGCTCGAGTCGATCAGTATGTCGAGGTCGACACTACGAGCGCTCCCGTTGGTCTTTGCCGCCCTGACACTTTGGGGCTGTCCAAGCTTCAAGCCTCATGAGCCCTTCACGGGGCGCAGGTACTGCCCCCCAGGCCAAACCGATGGCTGCAGACAGTGCGCGCGACTGGGCAATTGCACGAAGTACGGGCTGTGCGCGTACAAGGGCCCTTTCCAATGCAAAGCCGGAAGTGACGCCGACTGTCAGCAGTCGAGGCTCTGCAAACGAAAGGGCAACTGCACCAATGTCGACGGCGGCTGTCGCATCAAGACCAGTGACGACTGCAGGCGCTCTCGATTGTGCAAGAGAAACGGTCGCTGCACCGCCGTGGAAGGGGAGTTTTTTGGCTTCGAGTGCGCCGCTTGCCAAGACGAAGATTGCCGCCCATCGCGAGACTGTAAGCGAGATGGCAAGTGCTTTGCACAGGACACCAAGTGCGTGGCCCAGGCCGATGAGTCGAGGCCGAAGGCCAAAGCGTGCCTGCCCAAACCAGTTCCTAAGAAAGCAGCGCGGCCCGCAGAACCCAAGCTGCTCGAGCAGGTGCGGGTCGCAGTGCAGCTCAAAGAAGGGCTCACGCCGTGCGTCTTGCGCTTCGTGGGTTCCATCAAGGAGTGGTCGGGCTCGTTCAGTATCTACGCCATCACCCGCATCGAGGTAGAGGAGAGCGAACATTGCGCAGCGGACGTGGTGCTCGACGCGAGCGAATATGGGAGCTTGGCTGGGAATAGCATACCCAAGCTCGACGTTGCCGCCCGCCGCTCGGCCAGCAGGGGGATGCTCAAAGACCTGAATTTCGATGGTTATCTGGATCTCGCCTTCTTCTGCCTGCGCCTCAGAAATTATTTCAAATACCGCAACTGGGTCTTCGAGCCGAAGACCCGCAAGTTCGTTCCGCTAACGGTAGCCGACGAATTGAGATCTCCGGAGTTCGATCCAAAGACCCAGACGGTCTCGAGCGGCGGCCGCATCGCCGGTCGTTCCCGCCTCCTGAGAAAGCACCGCTGGATTGGCGGCAAGCTGGTGGAGTTCTTCAAAGAGATCACCCACAACGAGCGGGACCCAAAGGGCAACCCGCTGCCACCGGGCCACGCTCACGTCACACGCTGGGAGCTGCAGGGCGGCGCGCTGACCAAGACCTTCGACGGGGTCGTCGTCATCTCGCTGAAGCCCTGAGGCCTCAGAAGACTTGTTTCAGGGTTAGATAGTGGTCGCGACGAAACAGCACGTAGAAGAGGGCCAGCCCGGCGCGCCAGCCTTCGAGGTTGCTGGCGCATTCAAACTGTCCGGTATCCCCAGAGGTCAACGTGAACTGGATGGGCTTGCTGCTGCACCAGTCGATTTTGACAATCATGTGATGGGGCCCAGGCTGCACCTTGACCTCGAGATCCTCTCCGGCTCGCAACGGTCCTACGGGTTGACCATCGATGAAGACCTCATAGGCTCGGAGCCGGTCCGCGTAGGAGCTCACTCGGCTCACGCGCACGGTAGCTGCATCTTTGGAAGTGGCGTTTCGTTGCGCCTCGATGTTGGCGCGCAGCGCAGCGCCGTCATCTTTGGCATCGGCAAGATCTTGCTCCAGCTGCGCATTGCGCGCGCGAAGCGCTTCGAGCTCGTCACGGTACTTTGACACTAGGGCTCGCCTTCGAATGGAGGATACAGGGCAACAGCGGTAACAGAACCGGCCACGACTTCGACAGCCATGGAAGCCATCTTGCCGTAGGGACCATTTTCGTCGAGACGCCCAAAGGTCTCCACCAACACGGGGGAGGCGGGCGCAACGTTGGGAACGACGAAACGGCCCGTCAAGGCGGTCGCGGTCCGTTGCAGCATGGGCGCAAACGGATGCGAGCACGAATGGTCGGTCATACAATCCATCGGGTCGGACGGGTGGTCGTAGAGCCGCGGGCCATCGACATAGACGACGCTTTGGTCATTGCCGTCGATCTTCACCACCACATCGCGCAGCCCAAAGCCGTCACAGTCGACCGCGGTGCCCATCAGAATGCCGTTGTTGGCTGCCTGTTTGACCCCGAGCATCGCCCCCCAACTGTCCACCTCGGCCTGGGTTATCAGCCATGCAAAGAACCATTGCTCGGTGTAGGTGACGAGCCGGTTGCGCTGCAGCCGCTGGTCCAGGTAGCCAGGCGCCGTCACGATTCCGTATCCAGAAAACCCCTGGTTGTTGATCGGGATCACCGCCGTAGCGTAGCCATCCATTCCCGGGTTGGAGTAGGACGTCGCCAGCTGGGTCCCGCCTGGATCGAACACCGCAATCTCAGCGCTCGGCATCGTCGTGAGCGCGGTGGGATCTGCCAACGTTCGCACGAAACCGGATAGACCGAGGGAGGTCGAGCCGGGAGGTGTTTGTTCGCCGGGACAACTGAGCGACACGACCTCGCCACCGCCAGAGCCACCCGTGCCGGCGCCACCCGTGCCGGTTGTGCCACCAGCCCCAGTAGCGCTGGTAACTGCTGTGGAACCGGCGCCGCCAGCCACATTGACATTCGAAGAGCAACCAAAGATCAGCAAGCACATCGCGACGAGCGGCAGATTACGTTCCACGGTCAAATCCCCAAGAATCGAGACTTCCCTAGGATACGCTTACTAGCGGGTGCGTAGCGGACGAACTGCTGAGGCATCGAGCCAGCCTTCACGCGTACCGTAGCGGACGCTGACCCGGCCGCCGCGCCGCTGCCCGAGCTCGAGGCGGGTTGCTTCGGTGATGGGGTCGCCACCGAGGGCGACACCTTTTTCATCCATCATGTAGGCTTCGCGGAGCACCAACACGCCAGGACGACTGCTGCGTTGCAGCTCGGTGGCCGCCAAAGTCAGCGGCAGCAACGCCACCAACGCAACAGCCGAGATCGGCCACAGCAGCGTACCAGCCAAGTGCACCGGTCCTTCTTGGCGGCGTCTCAACAGCAGGCCCAAAGCCAACAGGAAAGATGCGACCACAGCGCCGATCCCCCAGGAGCGGGCTGAAGCCAAGTGTACGACCAGCCGATCGAGGCTGGGGCTGGACACCACGACCGGCTTGCCGCTGCGGGCGCGGCGGCGCGCGACCTCGGCATGGATGAGACTGAGGGCATGGCGGGCGTCGTCGTCATCGCTCCGCATGATCAGCGTCTCTTCGAAAGCAGCAGCCGCGCGACCCAAGTCGCCATTTTTCTCGGCGCCCGAGCGAACCCGCAACAGGTAGGCCATGCCGCGATTGAAGCTGGCGTCAGGATGACTCGGCACGCGATCGGCAAAGGCTTCGAACTGCTCGATGGCCTCTTCGAACTTGCCCATTGAAAGCGCTTCGCTGCCGCGGCGAAAGAAGGGCGACTCTGAGCCGCCGCCGGCGGCGTCGAGGGCGAAGCCGAGCAAGCAACACGACGTGCACAATGCCACGAGCCACGCAGCCCGGATTGTGGTGCGATCGAGCAGGCGGCAGCTCGCTGGTCCTCGTGCGCTCACTAATCCTCTTCTTCTGGGCCGCTGGAGCGAACGCGCAGCAGTCGCTTGACCAGGCGCTTGTTGCGCTTGATCAGCGCACTACTGTGCTCCTCATCGGCGGTTGGATCGAAGCGCAGCGAGGAGCACGCCTCGAAGGCCTCACACACTTGCTCGGCCAATGACGGCTCGACGCCCCTGTCCTCGAGCTCATCGGGAAGATCAGCGAGCAACACCGCGCGCGACTTGATTGAGGTGGCCGCTTCGATAGCCAAGTGCAGCGCCCGCTCGGCGGCCGCGGCGGTATCCTTGGGGTCGTCGGCTCGTTTGGCCTCGGCCAAAGCACGCCAAGCGAGGGTCGCCGGATCCTGTTTGCGCTCGCGGCGGCGACGTCGCAGCGCACCCCAACCCTGTACGCCGGCGCCGAGCAACAAGATGGCCAGAGGCGGCGCCAACACCAGCCCCCAGAAAGTACGCGCGGCGAGGGGCCGACGTGAGCTGGGCGCATAGGGCTGCATGCTCGTACGCGGCTTGGCCAGCGTCTTGAATGGGGTGTCGCGGTCGCCGTCGTCCGAGGCGAGATCAACAGCTTTGGTGCCATCGCGACGCTTGTTGACGCGAACTTCACCCAAACGAACCCGCGCCACGCGATAGCGGCGCAGAACGGGATCGTAATAAGGCAGCTTGACGATGCCGAGATCCACCATGCCTTCGTCGACCAGCCGCACCGCGTAGCCGAAGCGGCGCCAGCCCCCGACTTTGCCACGCTGTACGTTGATGTCGTCACGCTTCTCAGGGGTCAGCCATTCGACGCCGGCCCGTTGTGGTACCCGCAGCGCGTTCGGTAGCGCGCCGCGCCCCTCGACGGTCACTTGAACCGAGACCGACTCGCCGACCTCGGTCTGGCGGGGGTCCACTTTCGCTTGGCAGCGCAAGCGGCCCCCCACCCCCCACCCCAAGCCCGGGGGGGGCCCGTCGCGGGGCGGGGCGTGGCCGGGCACCTGCACATCTTTGGAAGACCGATTGATGGTTCGGTTGCGCAAATAGGGCACGCGGTACTCGCCGCTGAAAACGCCCGTACGCAAGTTGCCGGCACGAAGCGGAAAGACAGCGGTTTGGTTGACCCGACGCGCGAACCAGACCTTGCCCGCAACGCTCGTCACCACCTTGTCGGTGACGACGCCCGGAGCCGACTCCAACGCAATCCGCATGAAGTCGGGCATCGGCGGCTCGTGATCGATACCGCCCTTGTGCGAAACGCGGAAGTAGACGTACCAGCTGAGGGTCAGTTGCTCGCCGACCACGAGCTGTTTCTTGGAGGGAACCAGCCGCAAGAACAGGTATTCGTCCGGCGCCGAGCGCAACATGAGCTTACGGCCTAGGGGCCCAATGTCGTCATAGCTCTTGACGTCTTCGTCGATGAACAGCTCGTTGGGAGCGCGACGACGACGGAGGTCTTTGAACAGCTTGCTGAACGGGGTTGGGAAGTTGCTGAACGGATCGAGAGGGTCAGCCTTGGGCTTCTGACCGGCGGCCACGACCTTGACCCGCATCGTATTTCCAGCGGTGGTGATCTGTCCGTCGACGACCACGGTGGGGGGAGCAATGTTGAACATGCCCACCTTCTTGGCGACTACCCGCCAGGTGGCGTTGATGCCCCTTTTGACCATCGATCCGCCGCCGCCCCAATGCATGATGAGCGCTGGGGCGACACGGGGTGCGCTTGCCGACATACCGACTGGAATGCGCAGCTGTGGATTGGTCGCCCGAATGCTCCGCGTGCTGAGCACCTTGAGGGTGATGTGGAAGGACTCACCAACCTCGACCAGTCCAGCCGACGTACTAGCATCCAGCTCGACATCCGCGATCTGCGACCACGCTGTGCGCGGCCACAGGAGCGCCAGAGAAAAAATGAGCACCGCGGCGAGCGCCCACAGCCACGACGAGGGATGTCGTGCGGGCGCACCCATTACTTGTCCTCCATGACCGGGCGGCGTCGCAACTGGGCCGCGCGCTTTTTGGCCTGCTCCTCTTGGAAGGTCGGCGCCTCACGCAAGTCGTCCAGCATCCGGCTGCTCTCCGGCGTGGTCGTCTCAGGTGGCGGCTTGGCCTGCTCTGGTGGCGGCTTGCCGCTGTCCTCGGCGCCAGCGTCTTTGCCACCGTCAGCCCCCCCGTCATCACCGCCGCCACCATCCTTGCCGCCGTCACCGCCGTCATCACCAGCGTCCGGCCCGCCACCATCCTCGCCGGCATCTTGCCCGCCGTCATCGCCACCATCATCACCGGAGTCTGGCTCGGCGTCGGGCTGGGCGTCAGGCTCCGCGTCGGGCTCGGCGTCAGGCTGACCAGCGTCTTTTTCTTGAATGCGCCGCAGCGCGATGGCTCGATTCCACGCCGCATCTCGCCCGATGCCATCACCACCCGCTTCCGGCGAGACGCCCGGCACGATTTGTAGCGCCTTGTCGTAGTTCTTGACCGCCTCTTCGTAGGCTTGGCGCAAAAACTCGAGATTGCCCGCTAGGTAGAATGCCCGCGCGCGCAGGTTCATGGGCTGATCTAGATCGTGGGCGATGGCTTGGACGATAATCTGGGCGCATTCGATTTCCACCGCGCGCTTTTCATCGAGCTCGATTTGCCCGGGGCCGCCATCGGCAAGTTCCTCGTCGCCAAAGCGCTGGCCATACTTCTCAGCCAAGTGAAACAGGGTGAGGCCGAGATCGAAACCACCGCTCGAACGCTCACGAACCTTGGGAGGCAGTCCGATGCCAGCGTCCCCGCAACGACCCGTACCGAGGTAATCGGCCAGCACTTCCTCGGCCGGCTTGAAGGCGCCAGCGTCGAGCTTCGCGATAGCCTCGTCGACCTGCGGCGCGTTGCGGGTGAAGGGCTCGCTCGGATCCCATCCGCTACAACCAGTCAGCAGCCAGCTCGTCGCCCCAGCGACCGAGGCCAACAGGAGCGCAGCCCAGAGCCAAGGCGGAGGAGCCGTCCGGAACGGTCCGAAGCGTCTGCGATCCTGTTTAGGCTTTGGCACTGGCCCTCCTTTTGGCGCTGGCCTTCTTCTTTTTCTTCTTGCGGCGCCCATCCTTCTTGCCGCGCCGCTCCTTCTTCTTGCTGACGACATCGGCCATCGGCTCGCGACGCAAGAAGCGAGGCGCTTTGGCCGGCGGTGTGGCGCGTTCGAACACCCGCCGGGGAGCCTCAGGCCAGAATGCCTCGAGCAACAACAAGAGCAAGGCGAGCAACAACGGGTATTGATACACGTCAGCAAAGACGCTCTCTACCCGCTCGCCGAGCTCGTGAACCATCTGGTGGCGCAAGGTGCGCGCGATTTTGTCGATACCAGTGGTGCCTTTGGCGGCTCGAATGATCTTCCCGCCCGGCGTGGCTGCAGCGATCTCCTCGAGCTGCTTCTCACCGTCAGCCGATAGCGAAGTGAGCAGGGGGCGACCGTCAGCGGTGGTGCGCCAGCCGCGCACTTTGCCGTTGGCGCCAATGGCGGGGATCCGTTCAGGCGTTCGGCCACCGATCTGCACCACGTGAATCGTGGTGCCTTGTTTGCCGATGTTCTGCGCGACGCTCACTGGACTGCCTTCCAGATCCTCGCCATCAGTCACCAGCACAATCACCCGCTTGTGATCGATCGCCTTGGGAGCGCGCGCCAATAAGTCGCGCGCCGCGCCTAGGGCGCGGGCGA
>CAZRGL010000382.1:0-11044 GCA_964599485.1 uncultured Polyangiaceae bacterium | reverse complement strand
CAACCTTCCACCAAAGGCCCGCGCTCCGCGGGACTAGAAATTCTGCTCGAGATCGAAGATGTCGTCCTTGAGGTTGTAGTTCTTTCGCCTCGCAGGTCTTCCGCGATAGGGAGATGCTGGTCGCGGCCTGCGCATGCGGTTGCGCCTCGTCTCCAAGATCAGCGTCGGCGGGTATTCGAGCTGGTAGCGGATCTTGAACTGCCGCTTCTCTTTGGGCTTGAGCGTCAGGGGCCAATACAAGATGCCCTTCGAATCGGGCTTCACAGCCGGGGTTATCTTGACCCCGCTGAGCACGATGTCCCTGTTTTCGGAAACCGGAATGCGATCTGCCAAGGTCAGCGTGGTGGTCTTGTTGGACAGGTTCTCGACCGTAACGATGAAAGCAACCTTCATACGAGTGCGGCGCTTGCGAACCAGGGCGGAGTGCTTCTTGTCGAGCACGCGCGAGAGCTTGAGCTGGTCGGCGACGCTGAGATATAGCGAGAAGCGCTCGCCATCTGCGATGAAGTCGACCTCGGTCATGCCCAAGAAAGCGCCATCCTGATAGAGCGCCACTTTGCCGGGCAGCATGGGCTGAGCGCTCTCGTTGAGCATCTCGAGCGTACGGGCAGCGTTGAGTGATTGCTCGGGAGCGGCCACGATCTTCTGCTTGGCCTTGAATTGGCTGCGACCAATGGGCAGCCTGACCGAGTGACCGTCAGCGCGGACGATGGCAGAGCTCATCGCTTTGAAATGAGCCGTGGTGCCACGCTTGCGCAGGCTCTGGAAAATCTGCACCGTCTTGCCCTGAACGACCTGCAGGTACTGGAAGTTGCTCTGGTAGCGCTCTTCGAAATTGTGGCGATACGCAGACTTCTGCATCCGCTTGTTCCACAGGCGATTCTGGCCCTCGAACGCAGCCTGAGCCCGACTGAACGACGCCGACTGGCGCCTCAAGAACTGGCTCGCGGTCTTGGTATCGCCGAGCGTCAGTGCCTCGAGCTCCGGTATGCGAACGCTCTCGGTGGAAGACTGGGTCGAGAACGTCAGCGCCGCGTGACTCCAGTCCTCGCCGCTGGTCTGGGTGACGACGGCGAAAGAGGTCACTTCGACAACCTCGGGCTTGGCCTCGCTCACGCGAAACTCGTGCATCGGCTCCCAGGTCGCGCCGGGCAGCATGTAGGTCAGCACGATGTTCGCATCAGCCTGCGTCGTATGCTGCAGCGTCACCAGAACCGTGGTCTCTTCGAGCTGGGTCAGCTCCTTCATCTCGTCGAGCTTGCGCTGGCTGGCTGCAATCTCCGGCTGCAATTTGGTGCGTTGAATCAAGACCGCACGACGCGCCGCAGCAGTCTCGCGCAGTGACTTGGAGATGAAACTGACCACGCTGCCGTAGCTCTCCACCCCGACGTTGGCCGTAGTCATGTCCTTGGTGATCTTTTCCAAGGAAAACGCCTTGATGTCCTCAATCTGCTGTTTCTGCGCGTCGAGGACCTTCAGCTCGTCCCCCAGGGCGCCCATCTTGTTGGCAAGCTCCTGCGCTTCGTCCTCGGCTTTTTTGATTGTCTCGTCGGTGGCGCGGGCGAGGTAGCTCCGGTTGACCCTCACGTCCAAGATGCGGCCGGCGCTCGTCGCCAAGCGCACCGAGCCATCGTCCACCCAGCCTGGCAGATGCTTGAAGGCATAAACCGTGGGTGTCGTGCTGATGCTCGTCGAGCTGTGACGCCTTACCAGCGCCCGGTCGGAGTACACCGTCACCTTCTTGACCTTCGAGGTGAGCTCTTCAGCCTGGGGGCCTTCTGGCGCCGGCGTCACTGGGGCCGCGATCGGCGCGGTGGGATCAACTGTGCTGGTCGCAGTGGGTTTGGTTGCGACAGGCCCTTTGACGGCATTGGTGGTTGGCGTGCAGGCGATGGCAGCCGCCACGACGGCTCCCAACCCGATCCAGCGCGCACGCTCGGCGGTAAACATACTTGTCATCATCCTGTGCAATATATGAGCGCTCACGGCGATTTCTCCCCTCAAGTTGACGCAATAGACACCGAATCGGGACGTCGCTGGGGGAAATCCCCCAAAGCCCCGACGCTCCAGACGTTCGAGGTGGCTCATCGATCTCGATGTTCGCCCTGGCGACAGCCACCTCCAGCAGCTGCTAATGTAGGGCGAGACGAGCGATGACACCGCGGACGGCAAGCTTCTTGGTCGGGACACTGCTGGCCCAATTCTTGGCAGCTTGCGGGGGTGAGCCTGAGAACGAGCCCACCTTGTGCACACCAGCGCGCGCCACCGCTGAGTCGCCCAGCGACGATCCGGCTGACTACCAGGTCGACAGCAGCGTAGATTTCCAAGCGGAGCTGTCTGCACCCCGCTGGGTCGTTCCCTCCAGCAGCCTGCCCGCCGGGGCCGATCCCCTGGCAGCCAACAACAACGTCGAGATTCGCTACCACGACGGTCGCTTGTTCATGGCTTGGCGCACAGCCCCGACCCACTTTGCATCTGATCAAGTTCGCATGGTGGTGGTCTCGTCGCCCGACAATGGCGACAGCTGGGCGCTCGAGCACGTGGTCGACTTCGACACAGATCTGCGCGAGCCACGGCTGCTGTCGTTCAATGGCGAGCTGCAGCTGATCTTCTTCGAAGCAGGCACCAACGGCTTGGCCTTCGAGCCCAAGAAGATGTGGCGCAGCTTCCGCTGCGGACCAGGAGTCTGGCAAAAACCCAACGTGATGGTAGACGGCCCCGAGGTCCCTTGGGACATCAAGGTCCGAGGCGGTCTGGCCTACATGAGCTCCTACCAGGGCGCGCACTACTCGAGCCTCGAGGGCGAAGGCATCGACGTGCTGTTCAAATCATCTACAGACGGCCGCGACTGGCAACTGGTCGATGGCGCCCCCAACGTTTACCAAGGCGGCGTCTCTGAAACCGCCTTCGAATTCGCTCAGGACGGGAGCTTGTGGATCGTGACCCGCAACGAGGACGGCGATGACAGCGGCCTGGGCAGCCACGTCTGCGTCGCGCCAAAGAACGCCCTCAGCGCCTGGGACTGCCCCGACAAGAGCGATCCCGAGCGCTACGACTCTCCTGAGATGTTCCGTCACGGCGATGAGCTCTACCTAGTGGCCCGACGCGACATCGGGGGGCCCTTTGGCGAAGACGACTCGCTGGTGGCCTATTCGCTACGGGCCAAAACCACGGCGCTGTACCGAATCGATCAGCAAGCCCGCAAGGTCGTCCATCTGTTCGATCTTCCCGGCGCGGGCGACACCGCTTTCCCCTCCATCCACCGCACTGGTCCGCACGACTATCTGCTCGCCAACTACACCTCACCGCTCGACGATCCGCTCATCAGCTGGCTGGACGCCCAGCTCAGCGACCGCGGCACCCAACTCTACCTGGCAACCATCCACTTCGAGGCCAAGTAGCGGCTCCTCAGGGCACCAACGCGTAGACCGCGTAGGCGCAGTCCTCGGAGCTCGACGTGTCAGAGACGACGAGACGGCGGGGCAGATGTCACACACCGATCCTCCAAATTCCTCGGCAAGCGGGCGGCCATCCGCCTCGACAAGCGAATGGGGCGCCAGTACGGTCGGTGCGTGACGCTATTCAGGGTCTTTTGCATGCTTTGGCTGTTGGGCTTGTGCCAGGCCTGTTTCACGCAGGTCGACGACTGCCCGCCGGGGCTGCGCGCGTGTGGCCGCAAGTGCTCCGATCTGCAGAACGACCCCGCCAATTGTGGGAGCTGTGGCGTGAAGTGCGAGCCCAATTTCGTGTGCAACGCCGGTCAGTGTCGGGTCCCATGCGAGTGGCCTCAGGACTACGATTGCGGGCAGGGCTGCACGAAGTTCCACAGCGATCCGAACAACTGCGGACGGTGCGGTAACGTGTGCCCGAGCGGGTCATGTTTCGCCTCGGAGTGCAACTGATGCTGATGCCGATGCTGGTGCGTAGCTTTCGAAGCGCGGCGATCCTGTTCGTGCTCTTCGCAATGACTGGCTGCAATGAGATTCCGCGTCCCCGTGTACCCGGTGGAGACGCAGCGAGCGGCAACCCGCTCGGCCCTTCCTACGTCCTCATCCCGCTGCCGAGTGACGACGACGCGCTGCTTGGCCGAATTCTCCCCGAGCTACCCGAAGGCGGTCGCTCGCTCGAAGAAATAGCTCAACCGAATCCGTGTGCTGAGTACCTGAGTGACGCGAAAACAACGCCCTTGGCAAGCTCGTTCGATTACGCCCAAGAGCTCGAGATGGGTGCACACGCCAAGGTGGCGTTGTCGACCTTCGGCTTTTCTGGAGACGCGGAGCGGGCCACGCACTTCGTGTACCAACTCAAGACCGAGAAGCGAGTCGCGCGCGTCGATACCAACGAGTACGTCACGTGCTGCAAGGAGAACGACTGCGGCTACGGTTTCATCAGCACGCTCATCTATGGTGAGGGCGAATACAAGACGGGCGAAGAGTCTCGCGTCACGGCCGACGTCAACGTGGCAGTGGTGGCGAGCGTTGGCGGCTCGGCGAGCCTGAAGATCCTCAACAAACGCAAGGTCAAGGGGTGGATCGCGGCGTTGGTGCGCGTCACCGACAAGAAACAGAAGGGCCAGGTCGGCGCCCTTGGCGTAGCGCAAGCTGCCGGAATAGACGAAGAGAAGATCGCTGAGCACGTCCGCGGCTTGAAACAAGCGCTCGACTCATTTTGAGCCAGCGACGGATAGGCTGCGCTCCTTGACTGTTGGTGGCTACTTCGAGTGAGCGTGCCAGCGCTTGATGGTAGCTTCCGCCTCGACACTCAACGTCCATTCGCCATAAACAGCCCAGCCTGCATAGTTGCTTGGCGCGCCCGTGCTGAGGCCCCGAGCCAGACCCGGGAAGGCGGCGCGCAAGTTCTCCACCTCGGGGTCATGATAACCAACCCCCTCGTCGTCGTAGGCGGGCAAACCCATGCGGACGGGTTTGCTGCTCCACGCGAGCGCCTCGCGAGTCCATTTGGCGACGAGGTAGGTGTATGGCTTCGTCAACCACATGCTGGTGTCGTAGGCCATCACCACCAGATCGTCAGCACGCTTGGATACCTGCCGATAGAACGCTTCGTTCCAGTGCACATCGTCGAAGGGGTGCAGCGCGCTGGGCGGTGGATACGCCACCACCGAGAGGCGAGCACCCGAGGGCAAGGCGACGCGGAGCTCATCGAGCAACTCGAGATAACCTGGCTCGAAAGAAGGGCAGGGCTCGATGTTCAAGTGGATGCCCGCGATGCCGCTGCGGCGCACCAAGGCAGCCGCTGAGCGTACAAAACGGCCTCGCCAAGCCCGATTGGAAGGTGCGACGTGCTGATGCAGCACGCCCCCAACCCAAGCGAGCACCTGGCCCCCCTCGTTGGCGCGCACCAGCAGCCGGGCCTGCGCTTCGTCTACCTCTGGCAGATCGCCGTTTACATGCGCCGGGCACGCGTGCACGTACCAGTCGCCGATGCCGAGGGCGCGCATTCGCCGTGCGAGCTTGGCAACGTTCGCGGCACCGAAGTAGTCGCTGCGCTTGCGGCTGCTGTCGGCGTACCATTGCTCGTCGCCCCACCAGGCGTGGGTGAGCCACGCGCCATGCGGGTGTTTGGCTGACGTCGTGGGCTGGGGGAGCGGGCCGCTGTCGCCGGGCGACCAGAGGAGGTAAGCCCCCGCCGTGACCGACGCGACGACGAGTAGTGCCACCGCAATGCGCAACATGCTCGGGCGCTCGAGTCGCCCGGGCTCGACCGTGTCGCCGGACGTTGGCTCAGCGGACATGCACGAGACAACGTATCACTGATCGCGGATGAGCTACTTGCCCGCAGGCGGGACCTTCTTCTTCGAGACGACCTCGACGAGTTTGAAGTGCAACGAGGATCCGTCGGCGGGGGGATCGCCAACCTTGCTGACCTCGACCTTCAGCTCGTAGCGATGTGAGGGCTCGTGGGTGAAGCCCTCGATGCTCTGATAGAAGAAGGTCCAGTCCTCGGCTTCGGTCTTGCGCACCTGCATGCATTGCATCGGGCCTTCGCCTTCGCAGTCGACCAGTTTTTCGTGGACGAAGAGCGTCTCGACTTTCGACTTCTGTGCGGTGTCGGGGGCTGAAGTGTCGGGAGCAGCGGTGGTTGCAACCGGTGCAGCGCTAGCCTGCACGCTCGCTGCTGGAGGCGGCTGGGGACCTTGGGGATTGGAGCAAGCAGCACACAACAGGGCGGCCAAACAGCACAGCGCATGAGGATTCGCGGCTTTCATCGCTAGGCAGCTTACCTCACAGCCGGCCACAGCGCTCGACAACTCGGCAGCCGAATCGTGCCCAGCTGTGGCCTTCTGGCAACAACGTCCCTAACCTGGTTGACGGTGGGTTAGAGTCGCCGCCCGGCCCATTTTGCGAGTCGTTTTCCAATTCACGAGCAGGTACCCGATGAAGATCCGAAGCTCCCACATCATGATTGCTCTCACGCTGTTGTCTTTGGCGGCGCTCGAGATGGGCTGCATGTCGCAGCGGCGAGCCGGAACACACAACAAATGGGGTCAACCTTACGGCCCGGCTCCACGGCATGCGCCCGTACCCATTCAGCCCGAAACCTACAGTCCTGCTCCGCCCAAGCACTTCGCCAGTGCTCCCCTATACTTGCCTGGCCACTCCACCCGGCAGCTCGTCAACTTCGAGGTCGTGGGCGGCATGGCCATCTTCGAGGGCGACATCATGCTGGGACCGGTGGCTTCGCTGCCGGCGCTCTACGGGTTTGCGCGACCGGCCAATCCCCACGTGCATGGCGCGATGGCCGTCAAGAGCACCTCGTACCGCTGGCCTGGCGGCGTCATTCCGTTCGTGATCGACAGCAGCCTACCGGCTAGCAAGATCGCCGACATCAATTGGGCCATCGGGCAGGTCAACCAATCGGCAGTGACGATGCGGCCACGGGTCGCCGAAAAGGACTACGTGAAGTTCACGACCGCGGGCAGCGGCTACGGTTGCTCGTCCTATGTTGGCCGCATCGGTGGCGAGCAGTCCATCAAGGTCAACAGCTGCAGCAAGGGCAGCATCATCCACGAGATCGGCCACGCGCTCGGGTTCTATCACGAGCAGTCGCGCACCGATCGCGACGCCTACATCACCATCGCGTGGGACGAGATCAGCCCCGGCAACAGGCGCTGGTTCGAGATCCGCAAGGGCGGCATCGACATCGGCCCTTATGACTACGGCAGCATCATGCACTACTCGGGGCGTGCCTTCAGCAAGTCTGGCAAGGCCACCATCATCCCCAAGACACCAGGCGCGCGGATCGGCCAGCGCGAAGGTCTTTCGTCGCTGGATCTTACCGCGATCGCCCAGCTCTACAGCGGTTCTCCACCAGTTACACCGCCCGGCCCGCCGACCACACCACCGACGACTCCGCCAGGACCGGTGGCCAGCGGTTCTTTCGCAGGCAAGTACAGCTCCGAGCGTGGCGCGGTCGCCTGCACCCAGTCGGGCTCCTCGGTGAGCTGTCGTTATCCAGGCGGTACGATGCTCTGTGCGGTGCGCGGCAGCAATCAGCTCGACTGCGGCTGGGTCGGCGGGGGCCAGGGCCGCGCGCGCTTCCAGCGAGGCAGCAACGGCGTACTGGCCGGAACCTGGGGCGACATGCTTTCGACCAACAGCCGCGGCGCTTGGAACCTGACGCCAGCTGGCGGCACATCGCCACCGACTCAGCCCCCACCGCCGCCGGGACCCAAGAAAGCCGCATCGCTGACGGGCAACTACACCAGCACGCGCGGACCGATGTCCTGTGCAGAAAACGGCCCGGTGGTGACATGCAACTTCCAAGAATCGGGCGCCAACGGACGGCTCGACTGCACCAAGTCCCAAAACGGGCTGCAGCTGTCGTGTAGCTGGCTCACCTTCCTGCCGCGAGCAGGCACAGGCCGCGCGACGTTCACGCGCGCGACGGCCCAAGACCGCAACCTGTCAGGCACTTGGGGGCACTTCACCGCCGCCTCGGGTGGTGGCAGCTGGGACATGAAGGGCCAGTGACCGAGAGGGCATTGACGGCGCTCAGGGTGACGCGGTGGATAATCCGGGCTAGGGCGGTGCGATGCGCCTGGCAAACCGCGCCCAAAAACCAGCATTGTTGCTCGCACTGCTCTCGCTGACGCTCATCGGCGGCTGCCCAGAACAAGCGCCCACCAATGCCGGCGCAGGCACGACTGCAAGCGCGGCTGCAAAGACCTCCGCGAGCCCATCTACCGGCAGCTCGAGCGCGAGTAGCAGCGCAGCGACTAGGGCGGGCTGTAAACCGCCGCAAGGCATGGTGTGCGTCGGCGCGGCGACCGCGCAAATAGGCGCTGACGACGGCGATGCGCTGGAGCGGCCCGCCCACGAGGTCAAGCTCAGCGCTTTTGTCATCGATCGCAAGGCTGTCAGCAGGACCCAATACGAAGCCTGCGTGTCGGCGCAGCAATGTGGACAGCCGCCTGCCCTGAAAACTGATGGCGACGCGGGCGACGACGACGGCGCAGCCCGGCACATCAGCTGGGCCCAAGCGCACCGTTATTGCATTTGGGCAGGCAAGCGCTTGCCCACCGAAGCCGAATTCGAGAGCGCGCTTCGCCAAGGGAAGCTCGAAGCAGACGCCAAGAGTCTTGCCTGGGTGAGCGACTGGGCAAGCGGCTGTTACTCAGGTTGCCGCAACGCCTGCGACGAGGACTGCAAAGGCAGCGATCCCCGAGGACCTTGCAACGGCGCCGCCGTGTGCGGACGTAGAGGCGAGAAGATCGTCAAGGGTGGTCCGCGCCCCTCGGCTCGCAAGGCGCGAATCGCCGACAAGGGCTCGGCTTCGATTGGTTTTCACTGTGCCGCCTCTTGGGCCTCGTCGGCGCCCGCGCTGCGCACCTATCCGCCAGCGTCACTGAGCGCGCCAGCCAAACCACCAGCCGATCCAACCCCGCCGAGCGCCGAACAACTAGCCGCGTTCAGGGATGTGGTCGAAGACCGCGATATCGCCAATCTGCCGCTGTGCAAGAAGGGTGCGGACAGAGCGGGCTGCCGCGATCCCGACAGCTACGTGGTCAGCAATGAGCCGCGCCAAGATCTGTGGTTGCCTTTCATTCGCAACCTCGGCGGCGGCTTCGTCGGCGTTGGCGCAGATCAGACCTTCACCTTCATCAGCACGGCCCGCAGTCAGTGGGCCTGGCTCATCGACTACGATCGGGTCGTCGTTCGCCTTCACGCAACGCTGCGCGCCATCGTCCTCGAATCCGAGACGGTTGAGGACTTTCTGCACCACTTCACGCGCAAACAGAAGCCTAAGACCAAGGCCATGTTGCGCCGTGTGGTGCCCAAAGCGCACCGAAAGATGGCGATCGACGTGTTCCACAAGATTCGACCCGTGCTGCAAGAGCACTACCAGCGCTGCGCCAAAGCCCCGCCCAAGCGGCCTTGTTGGCTCTCCAGCCCCGCGCGCTATCGTCACATTCGACTCCTACATCAACAAGGGCGCATCATCGCGTTGGGCGGCAATTTGCTGTCCAAAGGCGCCATGCTGAGTATCGGTGCCAGCGCCAAGAAGATGGGTGTTCCCGTGCGGCTCTACTATCCGTCGAACGCCGACGATCTGTGGCCCCTATCCGACCAGTATCGCGCCAACGTGCTCGCCCTACCCTTCGACGATCGCTCGGTCGTGATCCGCACCATCAGCTTACGCGGAGAGGTCGACAAGCATGGTATGCCGCGCTGGCAATACATGGTCGCCGACGGACTCGATCAGCAACGCTTGCTCGAGCGGCCAGGCTGGCACCGAGCCTCCTGGTTTTTGCGCAACGGCTTTCAGCCCGATCCCAAAGTGCCCCTCACGCTCGTATCCTTGCCGGCAAAGCCCGAGTGAGCCCACCCTGAGCTCCGCTCCCGAGCGGGGCCGCTGTTTTGCTGCCAGCCCTCCTTCCACCTGGCGCCAGCAGTGGTATCGTCGGCGCGATGGAAGTCGTCTCGAACTGCGCCTTGCCCCCCGAGTGTTTTCTCTGGCAAGCGGCCGATGGCTCGTGGGTGCTGACTGCGATTTGCAGAGCTACGTTGCTGTTACAGCAAGGTCAGCTGCCCCTGGCTGCCACCCAAGATCAGCCCTGTGAGCGCGACTACCACGAGCAGGACCAGCCGAGTGCAAGCCTGCGCGTTCCGACTGATTTGGTGCCTGCCAAGAAGCGCGTCGATGTGCTGCTCGTGGGCAGCGCTTGTTCGCCCCCCAAAGATCCACAGCAGGTGCTGCGCTGCCGACTGGCCATCGGCAACGTCGACAAGGCGATGCTGGTTCACGCCGACCGCTACTTCGATCAAGAAGGCCAGCTCTGCTACGGCCCTGCTTTCGACAAGCTAGCCCTGAGCTACGAGCGGGCCAGCAAGGGTGAATCCAACCCCGTCGGCATGGGCCCGGATGTCCGCGATCAGTACGGACGAACGGCCGTCCCGAACCTCACACCAGCCGATGCGCACATCACCTCGCCAAGCGACACGGTGGCACCGATCGGCCTCGGTCCCCTGGCGCCCAGTTGGCGCCATGACCGTCTCCCGGCCACCGCCGCGGGCTGGTCCGACGCGAGCTGGAATGAGGCACCGCTGCCAGAAGGGTTCGAGCGTAGCTACTTCAACTGCGCGCCGCTCGATCAGCAACTCGACGCGCTGCAAGGTGACGAGCACCTGGTCCTGGAATATTTGCACGAAGAGCACATGAGCCTTCACGCTCAATTGCCCGGCATCGTAGTGAGCGCCTCCATCGACCGTGGCGATGGTCAAGCCAGCAGCGAAACGATGCGCTGCGACACCGTGCTCATCGACACCGACCGAGGCACCTGCTCGCTGACCTACAAGCTGGACATTGCACTGAGCGGACCAACTGACCAGGGACAAGTGACGATCTCGGCCGCCGGCGCGGGCCTCGAGTCGGTGGGCAGCGCAGAGGACGCGGCCGCCCCGGAGCAAGGTGCTGCCGAACCGGTGTCGGCAGCGGATGAGGAGCTACCTGCTCATCTTGCAGGACTCGCTGGAGACGTTCGCGAGACGGTTTCTTTTGACGGTTTCAACACCGGCGACCAGCC
>CAZRGL010000381.1:0-11050 GCA_964599485.1 uncultured Polyangiaceae bacterium | reverse complement strand
CAGAACTACCCGGGCAACACCGAAAAGTGCGACGGCAAGGACAACGACTGCAACTACCTGGCTGACCATCCGGGCGGCGAGGGAGACGGCGACAATGACGGCTCGCTGACCTGTGCTGACAGCGACGACAACGACAGCCAGAACTATCCGGGAAACAGCGAGAAGTGCGACGGCCAGGACAACAACTGCAACAATCTCGCTGACTATCCCGGAGGCGAGGGCGACGGCGACAACGACGGCTCATTGACCTGCGCCGACTGCGACGACAACGACGCCAACAACTATCCGGGCAACAGCGAGAGTTGCGACGGTCAAGACAACAACTGCAACAATCTCGCTGACTTTCCCGGAGGCGAGACTGACGGCGACAACGACGGCGTGATCGCATGCGCCGATTGCAACGACAACGACGCCAACAACTATCCCGGCAACACCGAGCAATGCGACGGCAAGGACAACAACTGCAACGTCTTCGTCGATCAGGCCGAGGTGCCGGTGAGTGTGATGTGCACCAATGTGGCCAACGCCACTGAGGACTGCTACGGCGTGTCAGGCTGCGGGATCAGCTCTTGCACGACTGACTACTTCGACCTCGACGGCGCCTACAGCAACGGCTGCGAGTGCCAGGCGGTGCCCAATCCGGTAGCCACCACTGGCGCCTCCTGCGGAGACGCCATTTCGCTTGGCACGCTGTGGGACTCATTAGCCGCACAGACGAGCCGAAGCGGCAACGCGCCGTTTGGGGGACGCGAGATTTGGTACGTCTTCACGGCCGGTGACGACACCGACACCAACGGCGACGAGTTCCACGTCGACATTCGCTTCACCAACAATCCCGGCAACGCGTACGTGATGGATGTCTACCGCGGTGGCTGTGGTGGCACGCAGATCGCCAGCGGCGAGGCAAGCGTCACGGACTGGTATACCGACTTCAACAGGAAGTCATCTGGCTGCACGGTCTCGGCTCCCTGCGGCGAGGGCAACTGCTCTGGCAGCAACACACCGGGCAAGAACACCTGCCACAGCGACTCGGCAACATTCTATGTACGTGTACGTCTTACAGGCGCACCCACATGTAGCACCTATACGATGAAGTTCTCGAACGGTGTCTACTAGCGAGACGCTGCTTCCTGCTAGACTGAGGGTATCTTGGCGAATTTTCTTCCTCGCAAACTGACCTTCCTGCTGGTCTTTTGGCTGGCGTTGGGCTCTATCGCAAGCTGCGCCGAGGGCGTAGAGCAAGGTGTGGACGCCGACAACGACGGCTTTGAGGACACAGTCGACTGCAACGACGCAGAGCCGGATGCCAATCCCGAAGCGGTCGAAATCTGCGACGGCATCGACAACGACTGCGATGGCACCATCGACGAGCCGGATGCCAATGGGGCAGCAACCTGGTACCTCGACAAGGATGGCGACGGCCATGGCATGACCATGGAAACGGTCGTCGCCTGCAACCAGCCCGACGGCTACACCGGACAAAAGGGCGATTGCCAAGACGACGACCCGAAGATCCATCCGGGCGCTAAGGAAGACTGCTCTTCCAACATCGACGCCAACTGCGATGGATCGACCGGCTACGCTGACGAGGACGAAGACGGTCACGCCGCCTGCGTAGACTGCGACGATGCCGATCCTGAGATCAATCCGGGCGCTACCGAGATTTGCGACGGAATCGACAACGACTGTGACAGCTTGACCGACGACGCCGACGTGCCCGTCGACATGCTCTGCGGCAGCGTCGCGAACGGCACCGCAGTTTGCAACGGCGAAGACGGTTGCGGGGTCGACCACTGCGACGCCAACTACTACGACGCCAACGCGACCTTCGAGGACGGTTGTGAATGCCTCGCCGATCCCTTGCCCATCACCGATGCGGCCACCTGCGAGACGGCGATCGATCTAGGCACCTTCTCCGACGTCAACGCCGATACGAAGTCCGTAACAGGCAATGGCGTGCCGCCCGGCCGCTCGATTTGGTACACCTTCTCGGCAACTGACGACACCGACACCAAAGGCGACGAGTTCCACGTCGACGTGCGCTTCACCACCAATCCGATGGGCGCATACCAGATCGACGTCTACCGCAATGGCTGTCCCGGCACAGGCGTCGAGCTCGCCACCGGCGAAACCGAGATCTTCGACTGGTACACCGATCAGAACTACACCAAGGTCGGCTGCACCCAAGGCAAAGAGTGCGGCGAGGGCAACTGCACCACGACAACCACGGTGGAGAACAAGAACAAGTGCAGCGACAACAGCGCCACGTTCCAGGTGCGCGTCACCCGTACCGACGGGCTGCCATCTTGTGACGCCTACGGCATCGAGTTCTCGAACGGCGTGTACAAGGCAAAGTAGGCTCTTGTCACATTTGCCCCGACCAGCGTAGGCGAACGTTGCCTTGCGTCGGCGCAATCTCGTCGTACGATGAGGGCGGAGGAGCGTCGGATGAAGAAGACCTGGCATGTGGCGGTCGGCGCACATCAGCACGTCGTGGTGGTGAAATGGGATGTGCTGATGACCGGCGGAGGCCACATCAGCGTTGACGGCATCGAGGTCGAGCGCTGGTCATTGGGCATGAAGCTGCCTGGCGTCGAGCGCCATTTCGTCATCGGCACGACTCCGGCCGTCGTGCGACAGGGCTGCATGGACTTCGAGCTGCTGCTGTCGGGTCAACCCATACCAGCAAGCCACCAGGATCACCCCATGCTGCGCATCCCGGTGTTGTTGCTGATGGTGATGGCGCTCGCAGCGCTCTGTTCCGCCATCATCGCAGCGGTGCGCTAGCAGGATCGGCAGCCTCGAGCTGCTTTTTGAGCTGCCGGGCGGCCAGGGTGTAGCCGCCATCGGCACCGTCGACGAAGTGCATGTGCTGCCCGGCATGCTGCTCGACGGCGCAGGTCATCAAGCAAGCGTCCGACAGGTGAACCCCGTAGTTCAGTTTGCGTTCAGCGTGGCCGCGCTGCAGAAAGGCTTCAATTTGCGCCTGTTGGGCTGCGGTCACGTCGAGCACCATGCGCAACATGTCGTCGAGCTTGCGGTAATCGGTGTTGGCGATCACCTCATCGCGATAGCGGCTGCCAGGAAAACCAAAAGCGTCGCGGCCTTTTCGCAACAACGATGCGCCGACCTTGGCGGCTACCCCTACCCTCGCCCGCCGCATGCGGAATGCCAGCCCTGACTTGCTGCCGGAGCGCACGCGGGCCTCTTGATCGAAAGCGCTCGGCTCTCTGGCGAGCTCGAGGGTTTCGGGTGCCAGCGGCGGGCGCTCTCGTCCGAGCACCTCCTCGAGGTGGTCGACGAGCTCACGGTAGATCACTGTGGCTTGTTGATGGGTAGGAGCGAGGGCACGAACCAGCAAGCTCATGATCTTGCCCTGACGGCTTGCAATAGGACGCCAGCGGCACTCGAAACCGCTGAAATCGGCCTCGGCCTCGCCCGCCTCCGAAACGCAATAGCGCGACCCGCCCGCGGGATCTTTGATGCGTCGCTCTGCCTCCCTGATCCCCCGCCCAGCCAACATCGCAAAACACACATCGAGGCTGGCTCGATAGCGCGCTACCCACACCTGGTGGCCGGCCTCGGACAGCTCAGCCACGGCGATCAGACCGCCTCGCATTTGCAGCTCGAAGCTGTCGCGCGCCATCACCCGAATGCCGCGAAGGGTTCGCTCCACCACTGAGCGGCGAGAACCTGGGACCAAAAAGGTCGCACCATCACCGCCAAAAACGAAGGGCAGCTCCACGTCCGGCAGGCCGTTGCGCAGCGCCACGATGGAAGCCACACCGAGGGCGTTGACGTCCTTGTAGCGGCCTTGGGCTATCGCCTCGGTCGAGCCTTCCACGTCAGTGACCACCACCAGCCAGTCCGCCGGAGCCTGCCGATAGCGCTGCGGATCACACACCTCGACGAAGCGCTCGAAGCTTGGCAGCTCACTGAAGAATCGCTCTCCGCTCGGGGACGGCGCAGTTGATGGCGGCATGGCTCTTTGGGGGCAGATCCACAACTGTATAGCGTGACCGGCGAGGGGGCGCCCGCGGTGAGCCACAACACAACATTGCCAGCAAGGCTCAAGCGCGTCACCCTCGAGACGGAATGCATCAATTCATCAGATCCACGCTCATCGTCTCCGTCGCCCTTTGCTGCAGCGCGGCGCTATCGGGCTGCGACGAAAAACCCACCAAACCCACGGCAGAGCTGGTGACCGGCAACAAGTCAGGCGCCAGCGCGGCGCCCGCCACCGGCACGGGCGTGGCCCTCGGATCCAACACCCCCTTCGTGCGCAAGCGCCCCGACGAACGCAACAGCGTCGACGCTTGTGTTTACATTGGCTTCATGGGCTTTGCGTGCATCGACGCCCTGCTGAAGGAGAAGGATCCAGTCAAGCGACGCTACATGCGCCGCCTCAGCGACGCCGATGCCCGCCAGGGATACGCCGCCTTCACCAAGAAGCTCTACGGAGGTGTTGCCCACGGCGAGCTGGCATTCCTCTGTGCCGAGTCCGGCCCTTGCGGCGAACTGAACGCCCAAGGCTCCTTGCAAGACGACGGCTACGCCTGCCTGACCAAGGCCGAGGCAGCCTTGCAACAAGGTGAGCCCGCCAGCTCCAAGCAGGCCCACGCGCGCGCCTGCAAGTGTAGCCCCAAGCGCGCCCAAATCCCGGTGATGGGCGGCTTTTTAGCCTGCGACGGTAACAAGCCAGTCCGCCGCGCCACCAGCATGCCCCTGAGCGAAGCAGAGGAAATTCGCAAGTGCGGAGAATGCGACGAAAAAGACGGCCCGAAGGCATGCGCCGCCGAAATCAAGCGCCTCACCAACACCGACGCGGATCTAGCAACCTACCTGCGCACCGTCCACGTGCCCCGCTGCCGCAAGCCCTGACCAGCACCATTCGACTTCACCACGGGGTGCATGGCGAGCGCTACGCGCCCCGCCTTTACACAGAGACGCACAGAGAAACACGAAGAGGGACACAGAGGTTCTGTTCTCAGCTTGGCGGTCAGCTCATTGTTCGATCGTTGGGGGAAACGCTGATCCACGTTCGGCTCAAGTTTGTGGACAAGCGGTGAGGCTCGGCTTTGCCCCTCCCCTCTCTGTGTCTCCGTGTCTCTGTGGCAAAAAAAATGCGGCGCAAGCCGCCCCACAACGCTTCGAAACTACGCGCTCCGAGCTTCCCATTCGATAATCGAAACGTTGTCGTGCGGCTGGCCCTGACTCAAGACGAGTGCCGCGGCAGGTTGTGCTCGTTGAGCAGTATGACCGCTACGTAGTCAGCCTGCGGATCATCAACCAGATCGTCAGGAAGCTTGCCGCGAATGAGGCGAATCGAAGAGCGGCTTCGTTTGCGAATATCTTTGAAGAGCCAAAACCGCCAGCAATGCGGGGCGCGCTCCAAAGTGTCGCGGACGAAGGCGCGCACCGCGCTGCCACGTACATACATGAACAGCGGCAGCTGCTGATCGATTGCAGACCGATCGAGCAGGTAGGCCTCGGGATAATGGCCTGCGAAAATGAACTGCTGGATATCCGTTCCACATAATGTGAGTGCAGCGTCGAGAGCCGAGGACATACCCAATGGGACGAGCTCGACCGCGTCATTGGCTCGCTCCAAGACATGCAGAACAATCTGGTGACCAGGATCGACAAAGCAGGGAATGCCGCTCGAGGCCAACAGCGCAAAGGACTCGCCGGCAGCGATGAGTCGCTCCGCTTCAGCAAGCGCCGCAGGCATGTCGCTCATGAAGGTCACGCACTGATCGGTCAGCACCTTGTGCTTGCGCAGCCGCCCCGGCAGCTCGTCGTCTGCTTCGAGAAATAGATGCTTTGTCTTTTGAAGGGCACGCAAACCGGCAATGCTCAGGTCGTCGATGTGGTCGCCAATTGGCATTGCGACCAGATAGAGCTTGCTGCGCGCCATCCTACCCCCCTCCACCGCGCCGCTTGTGCAGACTGGCTGCGCCCAGAGCGGTCGCCATACGCTGGACGAAACAGAGATAACCGCGGAAGCCCAAGAAGGGACGGTCGAAGTACGCGTGATCGGTCGTGCTGGGAAAACCCAGCTCGACGCCACCGACATGGCGCGGCAGGCCATGCATCAGCTCGGTGTTACCGATCACCAAATCGGGCAGCCGCCCTCCCGGCGCTAGCCAGCGCTCCCAGAGCAGCTGCGCCGGCACATCGAAGCTGAGGGGGATCTGCGTGTCGCCAAGCCCCATCGACTCAGGCTCGAGCCACGCCGGACGGAGGGCCGGGCTGCTGAGCTCGAGCACCTCCATGCCGAGCTCGCTGGCCAGCTGGGCAAAGCCCCTGAGCAGATCGGGCTGCCCACAAAAAGCAACGCGCCGTCCCAAGAAGAAGTGCGCGACGGCCCACTCCAGCTTGCGGGTGGCGCTCTGCAGCTCGCGCTCGATGAGCTTCTCGGCCTCGGTTTGCTTTCCGGTGGCGGCGCCGAGGGCCCGTAACCACATTGCTGTGCCATGCAAGCCAAATGGCAGCTCGCTCTCGACCACCGCGGCGCCCGTCGTCTCGGCAATGCGCGCGGCCGCTTTGCGCCCCAGCGGAAAGGCCAGCAGGGTGGCCGAGCGCGTCGCTTGCTGTAGCTCTGACACCGGCCCGCCGCCGAGCCACAACGAGTCGAGCCGCAAGCCCAGAGCCGTGACCAGTCGTTCTAGCTCGCGAACGTTGCCGCGCTGGTCCTCTTCGTTGCGATCCATCAGATGACCGATGATGGAAACCGAGTCGGCACGCAGACCATCAGGTGCTGGCGTCAGACGTGCAGCAATAGCTTCGAGGCTATCGCTGTAGCCCTCGATCCAATCGCCTTGCAGCGAGCGACCCGGTATGGCGACGAGCTCCGCAGGTAGCTCTGATCGCATATCGCGGATGAGCTTGTCGTATTGGGTGCCGATGATCGACACCATCGGCAAAGCGCTGACCATCACCAGTCCCACCTCGGGGCGCTCCGCCGCAAGACGAACGAGCGCTTCAGCTTGTGCTCCACGGCTACGCGCGACGTCGTCGGTAGTGACGTTGGAGATGAGGATGCGGTGGCGGCCAAACACATCGAGCAGGGTCGATTGCATGTCGTGCCTACCGTGCACGTATTCAGCCTTGAAGAATGCGCAATCAGGACCATCGATGATGGTCACGGCGTCGGCAATGGCGTTGGTCGCCAGGTAGACGCCAATGAGATAGGGGCGGCGCGCCGGTTGGTAAAAACCGACGGCGTGGCGATCGGGGCGCGCCGTCGTTTGCGTGGCGGAGCAGCCCAGCTCGTGGGCGCCGTTGTTGAACGCACAGCGGGCGCAATCGCTCGGGTCAGGGTTCCTGGTGGACATCACCGACCTCGGGTTGGCCAAATGGCGCGCCCAAATGGCGCGCATGACGACGATAGAATGGCAGCGAGCAAATCTGCAGTACGCGGTCGAGCGTGGCCAGCGCCCCGCGCGGCCCCGGCAGAAAGTCCGCTATCGAAAACTGCGCCTTGCCGGTACGGCTCAGACGCCGATCGAAGAAATACTCCGAATAGAAGGCGGACGCAGAGGACTCACGCAACAATGTCTCGAGCTGCTCCGGCTCTGAGAAGTGCTTGCACGAGCCCGGCAGCTGGGTGACCAGCGCGCCATCCTGGTAGCAGAGAAACTCGAGCGAAAAGCCCATCTCCTGCAACAGGTCCAGCATGGGCACACCCGAAGCACGCCGTGGGGCCAACAAGCGGTCAGTCCAATGCTCGTCCACTACAAAGCCCAGACGATGCTCGCGCGCCTGATGCTGCTTCGACGCGTATTGATCTTGCAGCGCACCGAACACCTCATCGAAAAGCGGGTCGATAGCCGCCGAGGCGCCGGCAGCTCGTGCCACCTCGCGCACCCACTCGCGGGAGCTCTGGAAGCCATAGGGCGGGGGCGGCCGCAGGGTAGGCATGTCTACGTTGCCGAGCAGTTGCTCGAAGGTCGCCGCGTACATCGCACTGTCAAACAGAACTTGGACGCAGGCTTCGTTGTAGCGACGGACATCTTCGATGTGTACGCGTGGCACCAGCCGGGCGTTGATGCGCACTCCCAGCGGTTCGAGCAGCCGCAGCAGCTCGTTCATCTCGTCGACATCCGGGTAGCCCACCAAGTTGATCTTGCCCGCGCACAGCTCGGGAGCGTGAGGCAGCGGCTCCAGACTGAGCCGTTCGAGCACCGTAGAGAAGAAGTCATTTCGCTCGTCGGCGAGATTGTCCAAGAAGACCGTGGGCACGCCGGTGCTGGCCTCGAATCGCTGCAGCGACGGACTGAGATCATCACCTGCGACTTTGGGAACACACGCAGTCTTGACCATGACCAAGTCGGGTTTTCCCTCGCTGTCAGCTATCAGCTGCAACGCCTCGTCGAGCCTCCGGGCGCCACCTCCAATTACGTCGAGGTCGTCGAGATCGGTAGTTATCTGCCCCCAATGCCGGTGTTGCTGCTCCCGCGCTATTTGCTCACGGCGCTGTCCACTACAGCGATGAATGGCCGAGTAATTGATGAAGCTGATGCTGCCGTCGTCGAGCGAGGGTGTGGCGTGTGCGCATTCGAGGTCCTCGTGATTGACGACCACGACGTTACCAGCCAGGTAATGGTTGAAGTTGCGCTGTTGCTCGAGCTCCGCAAAGAAGGTGCGCCAAGCAAGCTCACCATCGTACGTGCGCACCACTGAGCGCTGAAACAGCTCGTCGAAAGATGCATCGTGATCGAAAGGTGCGTCAACCAGCGCTCGCTCCTTGTCGAGGCGCAGCACCTTCAAAAGCAATCGATAGGGCGCTTTGCTCAAGCGGCGCTGGGCCTTCTCGATCAGCCGCCGCACGGCCTCGGTCTTGACCGGTCCGCGCAACATGAACATGAAATCGGTCTTGTGCTCGGCACTCGACTCGCAAGGCACGAGGCGCAGCACAGTTCCGTCCAAGTCCCCGCCATCAAAGCTCAACTCGATGCGACCATTGCCGAGCAACACCTCGGCGCGACTCAGCCGAGGACCATCTCGAGCGGCAGCCATCCCCAGCAGCGCAGCAAACTTCTCGAGCGCATACCGACCACCACGCAGCGCTTTGCTGGCGGGCCCCAAGCGCAGTTTGCGGACGGGCGGCGCGGGGCGGTCGCTGGATTCATGTTTCGAGCGAGAGCCGTCATCCCGTGGCTGCAACTCTGGGAACAGATCGCTCATGTCATCGCATCAGGTCACGGGCTCGGAGCGAGCGGGTGAACTCAGGGTAGCTCGCCTGCAAGCGCTCTACCGCTTCTTCCGGCTGGAGCAAACCACGCTTGACCGCAGCGATACCGGCGCGCAGCTCGCGCTTGAAGCGGCGACGCTTGTCGTCTTGCTCGGTCGCGCCCTGTTCAGCGGAGCTTGGCTGGGCTGACATGTCTTGGACAGCGGCCTCGACAACAACTGGCGGCTCGCCCTCGGCGCTGTCACGGAACTTGCGGCGGGTGTAGGCATAGAAGTCCTCGTCGCTCAGTGGAGTGGGCGGCCGGCATTGTTTCGGATCGACGCTCAAAATCGTCTCGGCGAGCTTGGCGAGCTCGGCCACGATCTGTGAATCTGGTGCATGCTGCACAACGGTGATGCGCTGGTATTCAGCCTCACGGACGATCGGGTCGCGTCTGCCCACACCGAGGATGCGTACGCCGAGCAGCTTGGCGAAACGCTCTGCCGGCGCCAGATCCTCGTTGTTGTCGCGCAAGTTGATGACCATTCCCGCACAAACGATGCCGTTGGAGGCGTAGGTGAGCACCGCTTTGGCGATGTTGTTGGCCGCGTACAAGCTCATCACCTCCTCGGAGGCCACGATGATGACCTTCTCGCCTACGCGATGACGAAGCGGTGCCGCAAACCCTCCGCAGACCACATCGCCGAGAATGTCGAAGCTGACGACATCGTAGCGGTCGGACGAGAGCAGATCGGCGCGATCGAAAATCTCGAGCGTGCGCGATATTCCGCGGCCCGCGCAGCCCACTCCAGCATGAGGGCCACCCGCTTCGACGCAGTGCACACCCAGGGGCGAAACGCTGACGATCTCTTCAGGGCGAATGACGTCGCGCAGTGACTGGTTGACCACCGTCGGGATCATCGCTCCGCCCATCAAAGAGACAGTGGAGTCGTGCTTGGGATCGCAGCCAACGTGCAGCACACGCTTTCCCGAGCGGGCCATGATGGCCGACAGGCTCGCCGCGATAGTCGACTTGCCGATGCCGCCTTTGCCGTAGAAAGCAAGCCGCTGCATGCGCCCGCTAGCCATGAGCTAGATGATAGCCCATCGGCCCGTCAGTACACTCCGTTGGACGCCTCTATCGTGAACTGCGTGCAGGTGGCTTGAGAGGACTTTTCGTAGATCCGCACGTAGAAGGTCGCGGTATCGCTGTGGCAGATGTTCTTTGAGGATGAAGGCACGTTGGTGCAGTTGCCCTCTCCGCAAGGGGCCAGGTTGGTGCAGCCGGCAAGGGTATAGTTGAAGTCGGTGTACCAATCGGTCTTGTCGCTCTCCGCGGAAGCGATTTGAGCTCCGCCGCAGCTGCCGCGATAGACGTCCATCGCGAACGCGTTGCCGGGGTTGTTCGTGAAGCGAATATCGACGTGGTACTCGTCGCCGTTGACGTCCGCGTCGTCTTGGCCGACGAACGAGTACCAGACGTCTCGTCCGGACGCCGGCGTGTTGGCGCTTACCGTCTTCTTGTCTTTGAGCACGTCGCTGAGCGTGCCGAGCGAGATCGCATTGGCGCAGGAATCACCGAGGGTCACCGGCGCCGGGACGCTCAAGCACTCACAGCCGTCGCCGTAGTTGTTGTTGACGTCGAAGAAGTCGTTCAGGCACGACTTGATCTTGCAGCCCAGGCCGCCAGCGCACTCGGTCACTGCATCTTTGGGCGGCGGACAGAGCACATTGTTCGGGATCTCGGCCTGATCGACCTGCTGGTTGCAGTTGTTGTCCTGCCCGTCGCAAACCTCAGTGTTACCGGGGAAGTTGATCTTGTCGTTGTCGTCGCAGTCGTCGCACGACAGCGTGCCCTCCATGTCGCAGTCGATC
>CAZRGL010000380.1:5125-11054 GCA_964599485.1 uncultured Polyangiaceae bacterium | reverse complement strand
AAGAGAAGGGCGCCTTGCCGTAACGGTGGGCTAAGCGCCAGTGTGGATCGCCGTTGTGGTCGCTCATGTTGCAGCTCTCAAGGTGCGTAGATGATAGCACCGGCGCGCTCGGGGGCTTTGTCATCCGTGCTCGGTTGGGTTGTAATCAGTCCGAACGGCCCGCATCGTCATGAATCTACCCCTGCCCGTAGCGGCGCTGCTTCGCCGAGCACGAAACGCCAAAGCGCCCAAGGAGCGTCACGATGTGGCCTATTTTGCTTGGGAGGCTTCGGTGCGTTTGGCGGTGGCGGCAGCTCCGCCAGATGACTGCAAGCGGCTCGTCGTGCCGTCGCTCGGCGATTGGGTAAGCGCCCTCGACGCCCCCAAGAAGAAGCTCACCGATCCCGCGTTGCTCGAGGCCGAGGGACTGCTGACTGAGGTGGGTATCGGTCAACGCTCCGCAGCCCGCTCCACCAACGCCCGTCGCCTGCTAGGCAGCTTGCCGGCTTATCGAAACGCCGCTGTCGGGCACGGCTCGGTTCGCCCCCTGGCGTTCTACGATCCCGCGGCGCATACCCTTTGCGAAGCCCTAGAGCTGCTGTGGAGCATGGACGTGTTCTTGCCGCCTGAGGCGCGGCTCATCTACTTGGAGTCCATCGAGCTCGATCCTGACGGCAAGCGGCGCGCTCGGCTATTCGACTTGATGGGGCAAGCTGCGACGCTCATCTCACCGCGAGGTGTGACCGGACTGCCCAGCCAGCTGTTGCCCCGCACCCTGTGTTTGCAGCTCGTCGGCAGCTACCGCAGCTTGCACCCATGGCTTGTCTATCTGGAGTCCGATTTGCAGGAGCGTGTCCTGTTTTTCAACGGTCGCCGGCGATCCGCCCGATATCTCGACTACGTCAGCGGTGAGGAGCTGCGCGGCAAGGCCTTGGCCGAGGCGTTTTCCAGCATCGAAGCCGACTTGGTCGAGACGCTACAGAGCGAGGTGCGGCCAGCACAGGACGATGGCGAAGCCGACGCCGGCGACGACCAAGACTTTGGAGATTATGAGCTGGTAGGCAAGCTCGGCCAAGGCGGCATGGGGGTGGTGTACCTTGCGCGCCAGCGGTCGCTCGATCGGGCGGTAGCGCTCAAAGTGCTGCCCGCGCATGTGGACGACAACCGGGTAGCGGTGGCGCGCTTCGAGCGTGAAGTACAAGCCCTGGCGCGCTGTGAGCACCCCAACGTGGTCAAGATCCTGGCCTCTGGCGTGAATCAGGGCGCCCACTACTACGCCATGGAGCTGGTGCTGGGGGCCGACCTGGCACAGGTATCCGAGGCCCTATCGAGCCGCGACGATTTTGGTGACGCAGTGAGCACCGCCTCGGAGCTGACCCGCAGCGACAAGGGCGAGCTGTTTTCTAGCTTGCCCAAAATCGAGGCCAGCGCAGCGCTCGTGGCGCGCGGTGGCGATCGCATCGAGCGACTGGTCGAGCTCTTTCGCGATGCGGCTCTTGGTGTTCACCACTTGCATGAACAAGGCATCGTCCATCGCGACATCAAGCCCGCCAACTTGATGGTCACCGAGCACGACCATCGCTTGGTGGTCATGGACCTGGGTTTGGCATCGCTTGGCGACAGCCAGAGCATCACCCGTGAGGGTAGCCAGATCCTGGGCACGTTGCGCTACATGCCCCCCGAGCAACTGCAGCGCAACACGCTCCAGCTTGATCGGCGGGCTGACGTCTACGCGCTCGGCGCCACGTTCTACGAGCTGCTCTGCGGCAGGCCGATGTTCGACGGCGATTCCGAGGTGCGGCTCATCGAGCAGATTTTGCGCCAAGATCCGCTCCCGCCGCGGCAAGCCAACGACGCCATCGGTCCCGATTTGGCGACCATCCTCGACAAGGCCACCCACAAGGAAGCCAAGCTCCGCTACGACACCGCTGATGCACTAGCTGATGACCTCGCCGCGTTTCTCGAAGGCCGGCCGATCGCTGCGCGCCCGCCGAGCCTGGGCTACATGCTCAGGCTCAGCGTGCGGCGTTACAAGGCGGCGGCGATCGGTATTGTTGCAGCCGTGCTGCTCGTGGCGCTGGCGGTGGTGCTCTACGTCTTCGACAAGCAGCGTAGCTTGGTGCGCGAGCAACAGCTCAGGCGCGAGGCCGACACCCTGCGCGGGCAGGAGAGCGAGCAGCGCAAGCAGGCCGAACGGAGCTTGGGGCTGATGATGCAGGAGAGCGGCCGCACTGAGCTGCTGCACTTTGGCCGGCCTTCACGAGCGGCTGTGCTGCTGAGCGCGGCCTACCAGCGTGGTCACGCCGGTGCAGGGCTCAGGGCGATGTTGGCCGACGCCATGCGCCCGGTGGACGCTTTGATAGCGCGCTGTCGAGGCCACGAGGGGGGCGTCATCGCTGCGGCTTTCGCGCCCGATGGCAAGCTCCTCGTTACTGGTGGCCGTGATGGAACAGCGCGAATTTGGAAGCTGCCGAGCTGCGCTCCACTTGCCAGCTTGAAGGCGGGCGGCCCTGTGTTGGCTGTGCAGATTCGCCCTGACGGCAAGCAGCTCGCCACCCTCAGCGCGCGCACCGTCGAGCTCTGGGAAATGGCGGCGACAGGTGGTGGAAAAGCGCTGGCTACATTGGGAGGGCGCGAGCGGGTCGCCGAGCGCATCGCCTATGGTCCGCGCGGCACGTGGCTGGCGACAGGCGCCAACGATGCTGTTTGTCTTTGGTCCGTTGCGTCGCTGCCAGCTTCCAAGCCCGCTCCGAAGCACTGCTTGGCAACGAAGAACAACCGTCAGCTCAGCTTCAGCCCCGACGGGCAGCAGCTGTTGACCATGCCCTACGGTAAGGAAGCCGAGTTATGGGATGTCGCCAGTGGCAAGCTGCTCAGCAAGCTCGAGGGCAGCGATAGCCGTCTGATGAGCATGCTTTTCAGTCCCGACGGGACGCTGGTCGTCGCCGCCGGTCGCGATGGCACCACCGACGTATGGGCGGTCGAGGATGGCACGCGCTTGGCGGCGATGAAGGTCGATGATGAGCCCGTAATGAACTTGATGTTCTCGGCCGATGGCAAACGCCTTGCGGCCTCGAGCTTCGACGGTACGACCCGGATTTGGGAGCCTACGACGGGCCAGCAGCTCCAACCCCTCTCCGCCCACGCCCCGTGGGCGCGAGACGGACGCAGCTCGAGACGACACGGCATGCGAATCGCCGTGGCCGACGGGGCCAACGTAGCGCTGTGGGACGTTTCGGATTGGCGCATGGCGGCGGTGAGTGATCGCATTGCCACGTTCGATGGTCATCAGGGCCCGGTGCGCGTGGTGGAGTTCGACCACCGCGGCGAGCGCCTGGTCAGCGGCGCCGATGACGGCAGCGCCATCGTGTGGGACGCCCGCAGGAGCAAGCGGGCGCATCTTCTTCAGGCGCACAATGCTTTGATCCGCCATCTCGTTTTCAGTCCCGACGGCAAGCGTCTGGCTTCAGCCAGTCGCGACCGCACGGTCAAGCTCTGGCGCGTTGCGGATGGTGCGCTGCTGCACACGTTGAAAGGACACAGCAAGGAGGTTCGCACCATCGCATTCAGTCCGGATGGCAAGCGGCTGGTCAGCGCTGCCGACGACAAGACCCTACGCCTTTGGGACGCCCACTTCGGCAAGGCGCTCGCGACCTTGGAAGGCCATCGGCGACGTGTGCTGACTGTAGCTTATAGCCCTGATGGTAAGCTGATCCTGAGCGGCTCTGAGGATGGCAGCGCCAAGCTGTGGGAGGCCAACAGCGGACGCAACCTGACGACGGTCAAGGGACACGACGCCTTCATTCGCAAGGTCGTTTTCAATAAAGCATCAGACCGTTTTGCCACCATCGGGCTCGACGACGTGCCCCGGGTCTGGGACAACACGGGCAAACTGAAGCTGGCCCTCGAGGGGCACGACGGTATGGTCGAAGCGATCGCATACGGCCCCGACGGGAAGCTGTTGGCGACAGGCAGCCGGGACAGCACAGTCCGGATCTGGAATGCATGGTCCGGGGCGTTGCAGTCCACGCTGACGGGACACAGCGGTACGGTGCTCGGTCTGGCCTTCAGCACCGACGGCAAGCGCCTAGCGAGTTGCAGTCAAGACATGAGTGTCCGGCTCTGGCAGCTGCAAGCCGCTGGCGAGCCCAAGCTGCTGGCAACCTTACAGGGGCACACAGATTCGGTGCGCGCCGTGTCGTTCAGCCCCGACGGAAGCCGGCTGCTGACTCGCGGCGGAGATCGCGACCCTGCGGTACGCATCTGGGACGGTAGCGACGGCACACTGCTGGCCAAGCTCGACGGACATGTTGGCAGCATCATGGCAGCGCGCTTCAGTCCCGGTTCTGATCTGGTCGCCACCGCGGCTGCCTTCAGTATCAGACTGTGGCACGCCTCGCTCGAGCGGCGCTCCAGCAGCGAAGTCGAAGCGCAGGTTGCCGCCCGTGTTGGTTGGCAACTGCAGGCGGGGCGGCTCATCCCGCGTAACTGAAACGCCCTTCGGCTCGGCGGAAGACCAGGTTCTTGGGCCAGGCACTCGTCAGCTGCAACCGTTGCAAGCGCAGGCATCACCGCAGTCCATGCTCGGGTGGTTCTGCCCGAAGCACTGTGCGTGGCACTCACCTGCTCCGCAGACCATGTGGGCTCCCAAGCAATTCGATTGAGGAGCGGTAGCGCCACAAGTCATTTGGCAGTCGCTGCGCGCACCGCAATAGATGGTGAAGTTCTTGCACGCCGCTTCGCCGTTGCAGGTGACATGACACGGGAAATCGTCGTCGCAATGGACCGCATCGCTGCAACTGTCGAGCCCGGTGCAGGTCACCTGGCAATTCATGCCGGCTGGGCACTCGATCGCGCTGGGACAGGCGTTGTCGTCAGAGCAGGAGATTACGCACTTGCCATTATTGCAACCGCCCGTGCAGACGTCTGGGCAGGCCGCGCTGCTCGGCTCAGGGTGTTCGCCACACGGAATCGCCATCGGCCCGCTCGTGGTTGCCGTTCATCCGCCGCCTTGCTGCCCGCTGCTCGACTCGGAGCTGCTCGTCGTCGGGCTGCTCGTCGAGGTTTGCTCGTCGCTCTTGGAGCCGAAGCTGTCGCCGCAAGCCGAGGCGGCCAAGGCCAGAACACAAGCTCCGACCACGACTGCACCCAACGCCCCCCGCAACGTTTTCATCATCACAAGTCTTTCATCATCACACCTCTAGCGAAACCCCGTTTCGTCGCGTGATGAACCGTATCCCTCATCCGGCAGGTGTCGAAGCGGTTCACAACAGGGGCCAAGCGGGTCATCACCGGCGAAAGGGTGCAGGAACGACGATGGGTGCATTTTCACGAACAACACTTGCAAGTTGTGTTGTGTTTTCAATCGGCTGGTTGGTGGCGGCATGCTCGGCCAGCGACAGTAACAGCGCAACTGGCGGCACCGGATGCCCAGCAAGCCAAACGACCTGTGACGGTGTCTGTGTGACGCTCGAAACCGACAGCGCCAATTGTGGGGCATGCGGTACAGCGTGCGCAGACGGAGAAGTCTGCAACGGAGCTGGCGTGTGTGCTGTTGGCTGTCAGGCTGGTTTGTCTGACTGCATCGGTGTTTGCACCGCGACCGACCTCGATCCGAACAACTGCGGCACCTGCGGCACGATCTGCCAAAACGGTCAGGTGTGCTCGAGCGGGCAGTGTGGCATCGAGGTTGTCTATCGCGGAGGCGCCGTTTTTCTTTTGTCGGTGAGGGTTGCTACGCTGGACAATTCGCTGCCCAAGAAAGGGCAGTTGCGCTAGGCAATCTACATGCTTTGTGCTCGTGGTTTGGGGTTGTTGTCCGTGGCCGTGGTGCTGCTTGCTGGCTCGGCGTGCAGTGAGCAGCAGCAAGGCTCGCCGACTGGCGATTCGACGAGCAATGGCTCGAGCAGCGGTGCTACCTCGTCGTCGACTTTGAGCGGCGGGGCGGGCC
>CAZRGL010000380.1:0-5115 GCA_964599485.1 uncultured Polyangiaceae bacterium | reverse complement strand
GCAACCGGGGGGGCTCTTTTGCGGGGGGGGGCGGGCCAGGGGGGCCAGGTGGGCCTGGGCGGGACCGCTCAGGGCGGCGAGGGGCAAGCTGGCGCTTACCAACCCGAGCCCATCCCTGAGATTCCTGACGAGCCGCCGCCGGGATGTCCCGAGCAAACGCCTGCTGGCTACTTTCAGTTCCTCGACAACACCTGCGGCGAGAAGGTCCTGCCAAGTGATCAGGACCGGGACCGAGCATGTCCCATCAACGACACCAGCGCTCAGATCCCGTTGACGGGCGGCGGTGTGGTGACCTACCAGCCTTCGAGCGAGACGCCCGCGGTTGATACCGCCGCCTTGTCGGGCGTGGTGCCCAGCCAGCTGCAGGCCACGGTGATCCTCGTGCGTCGGGTCAACGGCGTGCCGCACTATCGCTACCTGAGCACCGGCGACCACAACGTCGCTCATCAGCCGTGGAGCACCACCAAGTTCCTAGCAGCTGCCAATGCAGCGGCCACCTTGCGCATCAAGTCAGCCTACGAGGTCGGCCTGACTGCCTCGGTCGGTTCAGTGTCGCTCGGCGACTTGGTCACCAGCGTGCACAACTACGACTACAATCCCTACTCCTCCAATGGTCTGGGGCGCTACTTCCACAACATCGGAGGACGCGATCGGGCCAATGGCTTGATCCACGAGCTGTGGCTGGGGCGGCCGCAGAGCGAGACCTTCGGCGGCAACTACGGCGCTGCCGCGCCTTCGCTCGGTTACACCTTCAAGGAGCAAGGGGGCGCCAGCGTGAGCATCAATCCGGATTCGAGCTCCGGGCCGGCCAACCATCTGTCGAGCTTCACTTTGGCCGAGGCGCTCAAGCGGCTCGTGCTACATCGCGAGGAAGAAAACCAGCGCTTGCCCGGCATCCAGTGGGCGGATTTGCGCGTGCTCTTGTTTGGTGCTGAGAGCTCTGCCAAGTACGGGATTTGGGGCGGCATGACTGCAGATACGGCCATCTATCTGCAGACCGGTCACGACATCGACTACATCGAAAAACGAAGCAAAGGTCAGTGGCTGATCTTGTCCAAGCTCGGGTTGGGCTCGAGCGGCCAGTTCCTCAACGTGGGCTACGCTTGTCTTCCGGTGCTCGATGACGCGAGCAAGCCGGTCACCGGGTGGGGACGTGAGCTGATCATTTCCAGCCAAATGACCAGTGGCGGAGCGAGCTGGGCCGAGCGGGACCGACTGCTCGCCAAAGCATATCGGGCCATCATCAAGCGCGTCGTGGACGGACGTCTCTGAGCCCAACGCTGGTGTCATGGGGTGCGAGCCGCTACATCTGGTCGGTGACCAAGCAGCGTCCCATGATGCGCAACGACGCGCACAAAGTCCCTGCGGCGCGCGCGGAGCTCGGTTGCGCCATGCTCATCCTGGCAACGGGCGCGGGCCAGCTGCTGGTCTTCTTGGCTGCCATCGTGGGGCTTGGCAAGCCGGCGCTTGCCCTGCTTGGTCTGCTGCCGCTCATGGCCTTGGTTCTTTGGCCCGTGCTTTCGCTATTTCACCGCGGCATCACCATCGGCGACGACGGTGTGCGCTTGAGCGCCTGGCGCTCCGATCCGTTCCACAGCTGGGCTGACATCACGCGTGTCAGTTGGGTCCCCGGGGGTTGGGGCAAGATTGGCCAGCTCTTCCCCTGGCTGGTGGTGGTTCTTCATCATGCTAACGGCAAGGACACCATCTTGTGGGGCCTGCGCCCACGAATGGAGTGGATCTACAAGGAATCTGCCGCGCGGCTCGACCGCTACAACCGACTGAAGCAAGTCGACCCGCCGGCCGCCCTGCGCGCACCCATCGCTGAGTCGCAAACGCGCCTCGAGGCGCTTCGACAGTTGGGCTCGGCCGAGGTCGGGAGCTTGCGGGCCGCTCCCATCGACCGGTCGTCTCTGATGAAGGTGGCTCTGTCGGCGGGTTGCCAGGCAGCCGACCGAGCAGCTGCCGCCGTGGCCTTGGCGCGTGGGGCCGATGAGACCGAGCGTTGGAACTTGCGCGCGGCGGCCGGCGCTAGCGCTCACCCGAAGCTGCGTATCTTGGTCGATCAAGCACTCGAGGAGCAGCTCGAAGCCGAAGCGCTCGAGGAGGCTATGGTGGAGCTCGCGGCGTGCGATCCGCGCGTACGCTAGGGGGCGTTGTGGTTTCGTGCTGTGGTGTGGCTCTGCCCGAGGATCCATGCTGGCAGCTGTGCTAGACGGGTAGGTCTGCTAGGAGATGGGCCATGGATAGCCGATTCGACATCGAAACACTGGGCACCCGCACTGTGGACTCACCGCTCGATCTCGGTAACGAGCCTGACGACGAGCTCGCCGACTTCAGGCTCGACGACGAGCGCGTGCTGGCAGATGTTTCGCTCGAGTCGGTGCGCAAGTATGCGCAGCTCGGTGAAGATCCGCCCTCGCTGGAGGTTGCCGGACCCCGTGAGCAGGTTTACTTCGATCCCTCCAAGCTCAAGGCGGGCATCGTAACCTGTGGCGGACTCTGCCCGGGCTTGAACGACGTCATTCGGGCGCTCGTGATGACCCTGCACCACGGCTACGGCGTGCGGAGTATCCGCGGCTTTCGCTATGGTTACGCCGGCTTAAACCCCAAGTTTGGTTATCCAGTAGTCGAGCTCGGGCCCGACGCAGTGCTGGATATCCACCAAGCAGGCGGCACCATCCTCGGCACCTCGCGCGGCCACCAGCCAATCGAAACGATGGTCGACACCCTCGAGCGGCTCAACATTCGGCTGCTCTTCACCGTTGGGGGCGACGGGACTTTCCGAGGAGCTCTGGCGCTGCATGAAGAGATCAAGAAGCGCGGCGTCAAGCTTGCGGTGGTCGGGGTTCCCAAGACGATCGACAACGACATTCCCCTCGTCGACAGGACCTTCGGTTTCAATACCGCTTTGGGGCTCGCTGCTGATGCTGTTCAGGCCGCCTATTACGAGGCCAGCTCTGCGGCCGCAGGTGTCGGCCTAGTGAGGCTGATGGGGCGGCGCTCAGGCTTCATCGCTGCGGCCGCCGCGCTGGCCAACCGCAACGTCAACCTGGTGCTGGTGCCCGAGGTCCCGTTCGATCTGGATGGTCCGTGCGGCTTGTTCAGCTACCTCGAGGAGCGCCTGCGTAAGCGCAAGTCCACCGTCATCGTCGTGGCTGAGGGAGCAGGGGAGAAGCACCTGAAACCGACCGAGGGCACCGACGCTTCAGGAAATCGCAAGCTGGGTGATATCGGCATCTTTCTCAAGAAAGCGATCAACGAACGATTCGGCGACTACAAGGGCTACACCCTCAAGTACATCGATCCGAGCTACACGATTCGCTCCACTCCAGCTTGTCCCACGGACGCGATTTTCTGTGGTCACCTCGCCCAGGCGGCTGTGCACGCTGGCCTGGCAGGCAAGACCGGAATGGCCGTAGGGCGCTCGCATGGCATTCTCACGCACATTCCCCTAGCGACGCTGGTGGAGCGTGGCCGCAAGGCGATCAATCCGGAAAGCGACCTGTGGCTCAGCGTTCTCCAGTCGACGGGCCAACCCTTCGCCCTGACCGAGAACGCGCCGCCCAAGCCATCCAAGCGGGTGGTCGGCCCCGTGCGCTACCCCAAGTAGCGAAACCTGTCGGCCTACGGGCGCTTGTTTGTCGCGCCCGCGTCGAGGCCAAGCGGGTGGAACAATGTGGCTGGATGTCGCACACAAGCCATGCTGTCAGACGCCGTGTTTCACATGGATGATGTGACGAACGGTTCACTGACGAGCTGTAAGTAGCGGAATCTTGGTCACGAGCCGAATGGAACGGTCCATGCGACGTCGCTTGGACCGAACCCGAGAACTTTGACTCAGGAGAGCCCATGTCACGTCGTTTCGCTGCTGCCGTCGCCATTGTTGCTGTCGCACCCCTCGCTGGTGGTTGTGCCGATTTCGAGGAGGAAGCCGCCACGGCGGTCGTCCAGTCGGCTCTCGACTCCAGCAAGAAGCAATCGACCGCGCGTCAGCTCGCCCAGATCGCCTCGGAAGATTGTCAGATGACCGCCGAGCAGGCTGCCCTCGAGGCGGCCGCGGCGCCCGTCGCTGGCCTCTACCCAGCCAGCTGCGTGACCAAGACCGTCAAGGGAGTCAGCGTCCACGCTGAGTACGACGGCTGCACCGGTGCGTTTGGTTATGCCGACATCAAGGGCGGTTTGGACGCCACCTTCGAGGCGGGCGGCGACTGCACCTATCGCGCAGACATCACCGACAGTGGTGACTTGACCAACCACGGCAAGCTGCACACCTATGATGCGGTTGCCGACGTCGTGGTCCTGCCCGGGGCACGAGACGTGACTTGGAACGCCCAGTGGACCGGTTCGAACGTCCTGAACCAGAGCATCGAGCAAGCCGGAAAATGGCAATACCTCTATACCTTGTCGACGGGCTGCTACGACTTCGGTGGCTCTGCCGAGGGCAAGCTCGACGGCACGCCCTACGACTACACAATCAGCGATCTGTCAATCTGCGAGCACCTCTGCCCGTCAAAGGGCACGCTCAAAGCGCACTGGGGTAACGAATACGAGCTGTCCGCTGAGTTCGACGGCTCTGCGGTAGCCAAGGTAACCGGCTGGTCCGGTCGGCAGTTCGAGGTGGAGCTGGTGTGCACACCAATCGCAGAGACGCCGGAGACCGAGTAGTCGAACGCTGAACATTGAAGCTCGCCACGCGCGGTGGTTTGCTGCGCCCATGAGCCAAGACAGTGCTTCGGCTGCCGCGCTCACCATCGCCTTGGCAACAGCGGCGGGCATCATTGCTCAGTCGGTAGCGCGTTCGGCGCGCATTCCCGGCATCATCGTCCTGTTGTTCGTGGGCGTGCTGCTCGGCCCTGACGTGGCGGGATGGCTCGATCCGGCGACCCTCGGCGCGGCCATGCCGCAGGTGGTGGGCTTTGCTGTTGCCGTCATTCTGTTCGAAGGCGGCATGCACCTGAACCTGAACCGCTTTCGCCAATGCGGTCGCAGCATCCGCCGGCTGATCCTGCTCGGTGCGCTGTTCACCCTGGTCGCTGGCACCCTAGCGGCAAAATACATCCTCGGCTTCGACTGGCGTAACGCAGCGCTGTTCGGTTCGCTGGTCATCGTGAC
>CAZRGL010000379.1:0-11080 GCA_964599485.1 uncultured Polyangiaceae bacterium | reverse complement strand
GGGCCAAGCCACACGGCACAATCATCGAAAACGCGTCCAAGTCGGTGCTCAGGTTGAGCGCGAAGCCGTGCATGCTCACCCAGCGGCTCAGACGAACGCCGATCGCGCCGACCTTGACCAACTGCGCTGCCTCGGCCTGCCCCCGCCAACATGCGGGATTGGCCGCGTCGGCCCACACGCCCACCATTTCCTCGACCACCCCCGCAGCCACTCCAAGCCTACTCGCTATTGCGATCATGGCCGCCGCCAGAGCCCCCACGAAGAGGCGCAGATTGCAGCGGTCCGGTTTGAGATCGACGATGGGATAGCAGACCAGCTGTCCTGGCCCATGGTAGGTGACATCTCCGCCACGCTGTGTCTGCACCAACTGCACACCACGCGCCTCGAGTTGCTCGGCTGACAACAGCACATTCGAGCGGACCGCGTTGCGCCCCAGGCTGATCACAGGGTCGTGCTCCACGAGCAGCAGCACGTCGCAACCGCGCCCGCGCCGGCGCATCGAATGCAGTTGGTGCTGCAATTCGTGCACAGGCCCGTAGGGACGCCGCCCGAGCCACACTGCGCGAACCGGCAGCCGACCGCCGCCACCACTAGTCAGGGATGGGCTCCCCGAGGGCGCTTGCCTCGTCTCGAAACGCATCGATTCCTTCGACGAACTCGCCGGCAAAGTCGGGATCGAACTGGCTGCCGCTGCAGCGTTCGATTTCGGCGATTGCAACTTCGTGTGGCAGAGCACGCCGATAGGAGCGGTCGCTGGTCATTGCGTCGTAGGTATCGGCAACGGAGATGATGCGCGCCATCAAAGGGATGTTCTTGCCGCGCGTACCGAGTGGGTAGCCGCGCCCATCGAAGCGCTCGTGATGCAGGTGAACGCCAGGGATCAGCGGATGGAGAAACTTGATCGGACCGAGAATGTCGCGCCCGTGGCTGGGATGCTTCTTGAACACCTCGTACTCGTCATCGGTGAGCTTTCCCGGCTTGTTGAGGTTGAGCGCGCAACCAATCTTGCCGATGTCGTGCATCAGCGCGCTCTGGCGTACGACCTCGACCTCTGCAGGGCTCAGACCCAGACGACGCGCCAAATACACCGCGTAGGTAGCAACCCGGGCCGAGTGGCCCGAGGTGTAGCGGTCCATCTTGTCGATGGCATTGGCCAAGCCCTCGATGGTCTGTTGGAACGTGGCCTGCAGATCGCTGAACAAGCGCGCGTTTTCGATCGCTGCCGCTGCGCGCGAAGCGATGATGGTCAGCAGCTTGCGGTGACCCTCTTCGAGCGGCGGCGCGGGGCTCAAGGCGCCGACCGCGATGAACCCGACTGCGCGTGTCTTGACGAGCAACGGCACGGCGAGAAATGAGCTGAGCGGAGCGGTGGCTTGGTTCTCGAAGAACTGGTTCGCCTCGGCTCCATGGGCAAGCAAAGGCTGGCCAGTGTCAAAACGAGCGGTGACCGCCAGAGGGTCGATTTCGCCGATATCCGCCCCGCCGGCTGGCTGCCGATCGCTGAGTTGGCGCTCACGCTCCTGCAGGCTCCCTTCGCCGTCATCGAGCCAGGCGCTCACGAGATCGGCCTCGAGCTCGCTCAAGCAGTTGCTCATCACCGTTTCGATGACCTGCTCCAATGAGAGGCTGGCGTTGATGGCCTCGCTCACCTTGTACAAAGACAGCGCTTGCTTGAGTCGGATGTTCTCGGCCCTCATGCGCCGCTTTTCTATGGCGCGCTCGACAACATGCAACACCTCGTCGAGCTTGAAGGGCTTGAGAATGTAGTCGTAGGCGCCACGCTTCATCGCGTCGATCGCTGTCTCGACCGTGCCAAAACCGGTCATGATGACGGCCATCGTCGTGGCCGCGTGGCGCTCCATTTGCTGAAGCAACCCGATGCCTCCCATGCGCGGCATCTTGAGGTCGGTGAGCACGAGATCGAAGTTCGCGTTGCCGAGCTTGTCCAGCGCCTCGACGCCATCAGCCGCAAGCTCGACGGAGTAGCCCTCGAGCTCGAGGAACTCAGCGAGCATTTCACGTATCGTCGCCTCGTCGTCGACGACCAACACCCGTGGTTGCCTGGGCGAGGAAAGCGGGGGCATCACAGAGCTGAGGATGGTTGCCTCCTGCGGTTCAATCTTCGTCGGGCGTTAGCAGCTCACCGCGGACCGTACGCGGCGCTTCGTCGAGATCGAGGGGCTGCCGCCCACCGCGAACGGTCAGGGGGCCGACGCCACTGACCGAAGGACGTTGGGAATACACGCCTTCGACATCCGTCTCGACGACGCTCAGCGGCGAGCGCTCGCTGGCTGGTGGTGAGGGGCGCTGTTTCGGGCGTAGCTGCACGCCCCCGCCGCCGAGGGCGCGCTTGTTTTCGAGGAATCGCAGAACCGATTCGTCAGAAGCGCGCACCAGGGTCGCGCGCAGATCGGGCGGCAGCGGAGCCTCGATGAGTAGACGCTCGCCACTTTGTGGGTGGTCGAGCTCGATGCGCACCAGATGAAGAAAACTTCGGTCCAGTCCGTGCTTCTCTTCGAAATAACGATTGGTCGGCGCGTGTCCGTAGCGAGCATCCCCGAGCACTGGATGACCGATGGCCGCGAGGTGACGCCTGATTTGGTGCAAGTGCCGCTTCTCTGGCACAACCCGCAAGACCGAGTGTCCTCCACCGATGGCCAAACGGCGGTAACGCGTACGGGCGGGCCGGGCGCCCTCCTCGCCACGCAGCTCACGCGTGATAGCACCTTTGGCCGGAGTCACTCCGCGGGCGGCCGCGAGGTAGACCAACCGGCCCGTGCGCGCTAGTGCGTCCGCCCAGCGCTCAGCCGATTGCTCGTCACGAGCAAACAGAGCGACGCCACTCGTTCCCGCTTCGATCTTCAACACGGGATGGGAGTCGTCCCACTTCATGTTCGGCTTGGCGCGCTCGAACAAACTGCCAGGATACTCTGGCTGGGCAACGACAGGTTCGTGAGGAGGCTTGTTGAGCGCGAGCAGGTCCTCCTCTTGATGGAGCACGTCGGGGAGCGGAAGTGACGGGGCCCGCTCGAGCAAAGCCACCACTTCGACCTCTTCGTTGAGCGGCAACATGTCCAGAGGGAAGAGTTTGCTGAGCTGGAAACCCAACCGGGCCAGGTGGTCCAAATCACGGCTGAGATTGTCGAGGTCGCAAGCAACGTAAAGTACCCGCGCGGGCGCTAGCCCGGCCACCGACTCACGGGCAGCTGGAGACAAGCCTCGCCTCGGTGGATTGGCGACCACCACGTCGAATTTGGATGACGCAGCCGCGAGGGCTCGCGTTACCGACGCCACGTCGCCCGTCACGACCTCGACAGAAAGCCGTTGTGCTTGCGCACCACGCAGCGCCAACGATGCTGCGGGCGGATAGGATTCGACCAACATCGCGTTGTGGCCAGCCATCGCCAGCGAAATAGCGATGGCTCCCGTACCACCGTACAAATCGAGCACCTTGCAGGGCTCGCCCGCCTTGGCGTCTGAGACGAGCTCTTTGAGCAGCTCATAAAGCCGAATCGACTGGCCTCTGTGGACGTGAAGAAACGAGGTATGCGAGACGAGCTGGTAGCCCTGGTCGAGCACATCACGGCATTCCGTCTCCCCTGACAGCGAGACCAGCTCCGAGCTGCCTTGTCCGCGGCCGCTGTAGCGCAAGCTCACCGCCACGCCAGCCACTTGTGGCCACTGCCGCCGCAGGGCACGCCCCGCCTCACGCAGCTCTTCGACGGAGGCTGCGCGGTCGGCAACCAGAACCAACGTCAACAGCACCTGCGGTGTGCTGCTGCTTGTAGGCGGAACGGTCGCGTCGCCATCTGGCTCGTCTGGGCAAGGCACGGAGCCCTTCGCAGCAGGACCGCAGAGCTCACGCAAATCGATCCCACTGAGCACGCCGCGTCCCTCACCCGCTGGCTCGAGCAAGCAACTGAGCTCGGGCGGGGGATCCTTGGCCTGCTCGCGGATTTTGCCGACGAGCTGTTTCAATGGTGGGCTGAGCACCTTGCAGCCTGGAATGTCGCCCCCGCTCTGGTGGGCGTGGCGGCGAGACACCGCGACCGAGACATCGCCCTTCGGACTGCGGGCAACAACGAGCTTGGCGCGCCGGCGATAGCCAGAGATGGGATCGGCGGCTTGTACATCCGCAAGATCTACTGATGGGGCGATGTCATAACGCAGCAATGCCCGCTCGAGCCGTTGCAGCTTGGCCCCACGTTGATCGGCGTAACGGCGCGCCATGAGCGGACACGCACCGCACTGCTGAACATGCTCGCAACGCACTTCAGCCTTGGGATCCAGCTCGACCTCGTTGACGGGAGGATTGTCGCCCATGATCTGACTGACAAGGCTCGTGCCCTGCAAGCACTCTACCACGTCCTACGAAACTGGGGCGCCCGCGACCCAGGAAGCCGCAGACAAACACAGTTGCATACTTTCACAACTTCGAATATAGCGAGGAGGTGACTCCGAGAGGCGACAGCACTCGAAGGCGACGGTCTGCCGGCGGCGGCGCTGATTTGTCTGCACCGGCCGCCAGCGCCAACGGTGGCTCCCCGCCCCCGCCTGACGGGACTGCTGCCCGGCTGTCCGCGGCTCCGAACAACGTCAGCGGTGGCGCACCAACTGCGACCTCCTTTGGGTCGTCGGCTGCATCAATCACGGCGGCGCCCCGATGGGAGCTGTATCGGCTGCTGTCCGACCCAACGCGCTTGCGTCTGCTTGCCTTGACCTGTGCCGAAGAGCTGGCCGTGAGCGAGCTGGCGGAGCTATTGCGAGAGGGGCAACCGAAGGTGTCGCGGCAAGCGGCCGCGCTGCGCGAAGCTGGTTTGTTGCATGGCCGCAAGCAAGGCACCTGGCTGCTGCTACGACTGGCGCCAGAAGCCGACACCGACCCGGTCATTGCGGATGCGCTGAGCATCGGACACGAGCTGTGTCGGGCGGACGGAACGCTCGACCGCATCGACGACCTGATTGCCGCTCGTGACGTCGCAACCCGAGAGTTCTTCGCGCGCGGCGGCAAGGCCATGCGAGCAGGACCTCCCGACGAGCTGGCCGCCTACCTTCGCGCGGTCGCTCCCTTGATCGAACCACGCGGATTGGCAATCGACGCAGGAAGCGGGGACGGTTCTCTGCTCGAGGTGTTGGCGCCAATTTTCGACCACGTCATTGCTGTCGACCGCTCCCAGGCACAGTTGGATTTGGCCCAGGAGCGCGCCAACCGGCGGCAGTTTCGCAACGTCAGCTTCGTGTGCGGCGAGCTCGACGCTCCGGCCGTCCGGCGGGCGAGCACAGATGCGCGACGCAACAACAACCGCCGCCGTGGCTCACGCGCCCAGGGGGCGGACGCCGTCTTCGCCGCAAGGGTGCTGCACCATGCCGCGGTGCCCTCACGGGCTCTCGAGGCCTTGGTGGGGTTGGCACGAAAGCCGAGCGCTACGATGGCAGGTGGCTCAATACTAGTGCTCGACTATGAGGCTCATCGCGACGAGGCATTGCGTGAGCAACAAGCAGACCTCTGGTTGGGTTTCAGCCCCGACGAGCTCATGACGATGGCCGAGCGGGCGGGTCTATGCGAGATCGAGCGCTCGCGCTTGCCCGCACCCTGGTGCGGCGAAGGGCCGGACCGACATATCACCTGGCAGCTGCTGAGCGGCCGCCGACAAAGCTGACGACGGGATGGGCCGTCGCAGCAAACCAGTGCAGCAAACGACAACAGAGACAACAACGATGACTACGACCAAAAGAGACTTCAAAGTCAAAGACCTCGGCCTGGCCGAGTGGGGCCGCAAAGAAATCCGCCTCGCTGAGCAGGAGATGCCTGGCTTGATGGTGCTGCGTCAGCGACACGGCGAGGCCAAGCCGCTGGCGGGCGCCAAGATCATGGGCTCGCTCCATATGACGATCCAGACCGCGGTTCTCATCGAGACCCTCGTCGACCTCGGGGCGGATGTGCGCTGGTGCAGCTGCAACATCTTCTCCACCCAAGACCACGCGGCTGCTGCGACGGTCGTCGGCAAGGATGGCTCGCCCGAGCAACCCAAGGGACCAGCTGTTTTCGCCTGGAAGGGCGAATCGTTAGAGGAATACTGGTGGTGTACCAACCAAGCATTGACCTGGCCCGATGGAAGCGGCCCCGACTTGATCGTGGACGACGGTGGAGACGCTACGTTGCTGGTTCACAAGGGCTTGGAATTCGAGAAGGCAGGCAAGATCCCAGACTTCAATGCCGAGACCGAGCCGGCCGAGTGGGGCGTCATCTTGCAGACGCTGCGCGACATCCAGAAGCAGTACCCCGGCCGCTGGGAGAAGCTTGCCCCTGCAATTCAGGGTGTCAGTGAGGAGACCACCACCGGCGTACACCGCTTGTACGAGATGGAGAACGATGGCGAGCTGTTGTTCTCGGCCATCAACGTCAACGACTCGGTAACCAAGTCGAAGTTCGACAACATTTACGGCTGCCGCCACTCACTCATCGACGGCATCAACCGCGCCAGCGATGTGATGATGGGCGGCAAGGTCGCAGTGGTCTGTGGCTACGGTGAGGTCGGCAAAGGCTGCGCCCAATCGCTGCGGGGCCAGGGTTGTCGCGTGATCGTCGCGGAAATCGACCCAATTTGCGCGCTGCAGGCGGCCATGGAGGGCTACGAAGTCGCCACGGTCGAGGACTTCATCGACAAGGCCGACATCTTCGTCACAGCCACTGGCGCGTGCGACGTCATCACCGCCGAGCACATGGGCAGGATGAAAGACAAGGCCATCGTCGGCAACATTGGCCATTTCGACAACGAAATCGACATGGCCGGCTTGGAAAAGACCGAAGGGGTCAGCCGAATCAACATCAAGCCCCAATATGACGAGTGGTGTTTCGCCGATGGCCACAGCGTGCTGGTCCTGGCCGAAGGCCGCCTGCTCAACCTCGGTTGCGCGACGGGTCATCCTAGCTTCGTCATGAGCGCTTCGTTCACCAACCAGGTGCTGGCGCAGCTCGAGCTGTGGCAAAACAACGAAAAATACGAAAACAAGGTCTATCTCCTGCCGAAACGGCTCGATGAAGAGGTGGCGCGCCTGCACCTGGACAAGCTGGGCGTGCGGCTCACGAGGCTCACCTCGAAGCAATCTGAATACCTCGGCATTCCGGTCGACGGCCCGTACAAACGGGACGACTACCGCTACTAGCGCTGCAGCTCGCAACAGAGCCGGAGGGGTCCTTAAAGTCGGCCTGACGAAACACGAGGATCCCTCGCCGCCCCGGCCGAGCTATAAGCAAGACAATGGAGTCTCGCTTTCGGGCTGAAGAAGCGGCGCTGGCAGGCGGGGAACTGGCCAGCCAGCCCGCCTTGGGTGCCCTGCTGTATGTAGCCCGTCTGATGGGCGCCAACCCTGCCCTATCGCTACACAATGCCGGCACGGCCTCACACAAACAGCCAGGACGCGATGTCTTCGGCGAGGAAGTCGACATCCTGCATGTCACCAAGGCCGACAATGATCTTCGTACGGTCACGAGCGCTGAGCTGACAGCTTGCCGCTTGACTACGCTGCTACGTGCGGCGCGCTCGGCAGAGGCGAGCGAAGAGACCTTGGTGGCGGTGTTGCGCAGCTCTCTCATCGGCGCCGGTACCACCTTGCCCGACGCCGACGCGCTGCTGCACGCCGTGGTTCCAGCGCCGGTGGTGCTGCAGGCGCGCCCTGATGTCATTCTCCGTCATGTGCTGCAACCAGACGCGGCCGCGCACTGTGAGCGCGTGTTCGGCCCCAAAGTGATGCTCGTGCCCTACGCAGCGGGCGGTATCGCTCTGGCAGCTGCCGCCGCCCAACAATGGGAGGCCTTCGTAGCGAAAAACCAGGAGCAGCCCGAAGCCATATTGCTCCAAAAGCGCGGCTTGGTGACCTGGGGCAGCGACGCCAAGTCCGCCTACGAGCAGATGATCGGCATGATCGCGCGCGCCAAGAAGGCGGTCGGCGGCGAGCTCGATCCGGTGAGCGCGACCGAGCACCGCGGCGAAGAGCAGGACGAGGCGCGGCGGACCGTTGCCTTGGCGGTTCGTGGCGCGATGCGCCGCGCCAGCAACCGCAGTTGGCTGGCGCTGTGGCGCACGAGCGCCAGGTTGCTCCGGTTTTCTCGTCAGAAAGATGCACGCCAGATGTGTCATCGGGTGTGCGCAGCACCAGATTGGGTTCGGTCAATCGGACGCGCCCCGTTGATGCTCAGCGATCTCGGGGGTGGGAGCCCCGAAGCGCTGGCCGCTGTGCTGGATGAGGCGCTCGCCGCCCACGCTGATTCCCACGCCAACTATCTGGACCAGGGCCGTACCCGCCCAACTGCTGTTGACCAGGTCGAGCGCCTTCCCCGGGTCGTGGTGGTGGAAGATCACGGCGTGTTGACGTTGGGGACGACCGCCGAGCAAGCGATTCGGGCTGCCGATGTTTTCGAGCACGCCGTCGAGATTGTCGATGAAGCCATGGCGCTTGGCGGCTGCGTCAAACCAAACGCGCAAGAGCTCTTCGATGCCGAGTTCGGCGCCGCCGCCACGTTGGCATGCTGCGATGAGCCGGAAGGCGGCCCGCTGTTTGGCCAGATCGCGCTCGTAACCGGGGCAGCTTCTGGCATCGGCCAAGCAACCTCGCGCGCCCTTCTGATCGCTGGCGCGCACGTATTGATGACCGATCGCGATCCACGCGTCCTCGACGCGGTGTCCGAGTGGCCCCACTTGCACTACCCGGGCCGTTTTTCCACCTGCGCTTGCGACGTGGCCTCCGAAGTTGCGTGCCGTTCTGCCGTAGAGGCAGCCTGTGACGCATTCGGTGGAATCGACGTGCTCGTCTCCAACGCGGGCACGGCACCTAGTGGTGTGCTGCATGGCGCCAGCGGCGACGCCGCGCTGCGTAGCTCGCTCGATATCAACCTGCTTGGGCATCAGCGTGTGGCTCGCTCCGCTGCCCAGGCCATGATTGCGCAGAGCTGCGGCGGAGCGCTGCTTTTCAACGCGTCCAAGATTGCTTTTCACCAGGGACCCGAATTCGGCCCATATGCCGTCCCCAAAGCGGCACTCATCGCGCTGATGCGGCAATACGCGGTCGATCTGGGTGAGCACGGAATCCGTGCCAACGCAGTCAATGCTGACCGCATCCGAACCAAGCTGTTCGCGCAACCCGGACCCGAAGCAGCACGCGCCACCGCCCCAGCGCTCTCTCCCTCGGCCTATTTCCGCGCCAACCTGTTGCAACGCGAAACGACGCCCGAGCAAGTAGCCGAAGCGTTCGTTTTTCTCGCTACGGCAGGGGCAACGACCGGCTGCATCATCACCGTCGACGGTGGAAATCCGGCCGCATTCCCTCGCTGACCGTGCCCAGAGCTTGAAGCCTCGCCCCGGTTGGGGTTAGAAGCGCTGCCCATGTACAAGGTGACGGCACTCAGGCTCGCAACCCTTCTGCTCACCGCTCTGTTGGGGCTCGGGAGCACCGGCTGCATCAAGAAGATGCTCCTCGACGGACAGATCAAGTCCACCCGCATTGCGTCTGCGGCAGTCAGCAGCATCAGCGACTATGAGGTCGCCAAGCACGCTGCGATGGCTGGCCTCGCAAAGTTCGAGGGCATGCATTACCTCGGCCCGGACAACGAGGACGCCCTGTTCATGCTCACCAAGGGGTGGGCTGGCGCAGCGTTCGGCTTCATCGAGGACGAGATGGAGCAAGCGATGGATCTACACGGCGAGGACAGCGAGCTGTACGAGTACCACAAGGCCCGTGGCGTGGCGGCCTACTCCCGGGCCGTCCACTACGGCACCAAGCTGCTCGAGAAGCGCAACCCAGGCTTCGAGGCCGGCTCCCGCAATGCTGACACCATGAAGGCCTGGCTGGCGGGCTTTACGGACCCTGAGGCTGACGCACCCAATCTCTTTTGGACCGGCCAAGCCTGGATGGCCCGCGTCAACTTGCTCAAGGACGACCCGATCACAGTGGCCAATCTGTTCATCGGCATGATGATGATGCGTCGCTCCGTGGAGCTCGACGAGAAGTACAACTACGGCACCGGCCGCGTCATCCTCGGCGCCTACCACGCACGCAGTGCGATGGCAGAGCTCGATGAGTCCAAGAAACAATTCGAGCTGGCGCTGCAGATCAATGGCGGCAAAGCGCTGCTCGCGAAATTCAACTTCGCGGCCAAGTACTATTGCGTCAAGGTCGACAAAGCCAACTATGTCAAGCTGTTGACCGAGGTCATCGAAGCAGGCGACGTGCTGCCTGAGCAGCGCCTTCAGAACACCATCGCCAAGCGCAAAGCGCGCCGCTACTTGAGCAAGAGTCGTATGGAAGACTGCGGCTTCGATTGATGCCCATATCCGTGCTCCCACTCAGTCAGTGTCGCTAGATCGACGAGCCGCCTGCTGAGCTGAGCAGGCCAACAAGTGAGCTCGAGCCTGGAGTGTGCTCGAGCCTAGAGGCGGGCGAAGAACAGCTGAGCCGTCAGCGCAGCAAGGCGCGGCGGCGCGGCTGCTTTTGGATCCCACATTCTGGTCACCTGTGTCCTGCTACCCCGGGGCGATGGCCTTCAGCGGCCGCTCCCATGCCTCCGTTACGTGGTTTTCACGGACTCAGTCGCGAGGGTTGGACCCGACCTCGCACACCCACGAGTAGCGCGATTTACTACAAGAAGTTCCTCAAGGGTCTCGGAAACCCGCCGTTGAAGAGGATGCTATCCCACATCCCGAATACTTGGGGGTCCCCTTCTTAGGGAGGGGGGCCCAAAAAACCAAGCCTGCCGTGTCGGATCTAGGATGGGAATTGGAGCTCGGGCGCGTCCTTTGACGCGCCAGAAGTAGTTCTAGTCGAACGCGTCCTCGTCCAGCTCGTCGTCGTCTTTGGCGTCCTCGTCGTCGTCCTTGTCGTCGTCCTTGTCGTCGTCCTTGTCGTCGTCCTTGCCGCCGTCTTTCTTGTCGTCGCCAGCTGGCTTCTTGCCGCCAGCGCCACCGTCAGCGCCCTCGTCGTCATCGTCATCATCGTCATCATCGTCGAATGCGCTCTCGTCTAGCTCGTCGTCATCGTGCTTCTTAGTGTCGTAGTCATAGTCATAGCAGGGGGGCGCGCGGTT
>CAZRGL010000378.1:0-11102 GCA_964599485.1 uncultured Polyangiaceae bacterium | reverse complement strand
CCAAGTATTCCAAGCGGCCGGTACATCGCCTGGGGCCAAGCTGGGTGAGCCATGTTCTCTGACGGTACCGTGCCAAGCCCTCCCGGGAATGGTGTGCGACGCCTCCACGAGCACTTGCGCTGCGACACCCCCCGCTGGTTCGCCATGCGTCAACGCCGAGTGTGCCGCCGGCGCTTCTTGCGATCCCGAAACCGGAATGTGCGTAGCGATGGCTGCCCAAGGGCAAGCCTGCGCACCTGACGGCGGCCTGCCACGCTGCATCTCGAGCTTGCTGCTGTGTGACCCCGCGACCGCAACATGCAGATTGCTCCCGGGCGCCGGTGAGAGTTGCACTGGAGCATGCCGCGGCTCTTTGTTCTGCGAGGACGGGATCTGCCTCTGGCCAGGCGACGAGGGCGACTCATGCCAGTTGGAGATATCGCATCCCCCGCAGCCTCCGCCGCCGCCGACCCTAGGCTGCCTGCCGGGGTTTTCCTGTCAGGGATACCATTGCCGGGCACAACCCCAGACCGCGTGCGAAGGGCATCACTAGAAACTGCCCGGGCACTCGGACAACGAGAAACCAAGACCGCGACCTCCAAAGCGGGTTCTGCTGCTGCTGGGCAAATCAAAACGCGACGGCTGCGGTATGGCCCGCAGCCGTTGCGCCTTCTTGGCTCGGCCGATCCACATGCTATCGGCAGCTGTCCAAGTGGTGATCTACTTGGCCATCACCGCACTGCCCGGAGTCACCAGGGGTTTGCTGGGCGAGAGCTGTTTGGCATGGGCGACGAGGCGCAGTAGCTCGGCCTGCTCGTTTTGACCCCAGCTGGCCTTGCGGGCGACCTGCGCGACGGTGTCGAAGCTCCAGCTCTTGGCGTGCGGGCTCTTGCGGAGGATCTCGGCGAAGCCGGCTACGGCAGCGGCGAAACGGAAGTTGGCCGGCGCAGCGGCGAAGCCCGAGTACATGGTGGCTGACTGTAGCTTGAAGACCTGCTCAGTGGCGGTGTTGGAGCCGAGAGGCTTCTTGTGACGCAGACGCACCACAACGGGCGTCCGGCCCTGGGCCACTTTGCTGTTGAGCACCAGGTCATAGATGGCCGTGACGTTGTGACCAGCACCGATCTCACCAGCATCGACCTTGTCGTTGCGGAAGTCCTTGTCGGCAACGTCGCGGTTCTCATAGCCGATGAGCCGGTAGCTCTGCACGACCTTGGGGTCGAACTGCACCTGGATTTTCACGTCGCGCGCCACGACCTGCAGCACGCCGCTGACCTGCTCACCAAAGACGCGTCGCGCCTCGGCCTCGGTATCGATGTAGCTGTAGTTGCCGTCGCCCTTGTTGGCGAGCTGCTCCATCATGGTGTCTTTGTAGTTGCCGCGGCCGAATCCGATTGTCGACAAGGTGATCCCCTGGTCCTTGTAGTGGCCGATGCGCTTGAGGATTTCTTGGTGGCTGCTGGGCCCGACGTTGGCGTCGCCGTCGCTGAGCACGATGACGCGATTGACGTGACCTTTGACGAGCGTGCGCTTGGCAAGCTTGTAAGCCAGCTCGATGCCGCTCGACATGGCTGTGGAGCCACCTGCGGTGAGCTGATCGATGGCGTTGTGGATGGCCGTCTGATTGTTGGCGCCGGTGGGCGGCAGCACCTCGCGCACGCTGCCGGCGTAAGTGCACAGCGCGACCGTGTCGCCCGCCTTGAGCTCGTTGGTGAGCAGCTTGAGGGATTTCTTGGCCAGCCCCATCTTGTTCGGGCGGCGCATCGAGCCACTGGTGTCGACCAAGTAGACCAAATGCACCGGCGTGCGGTTGGCGTGACTGACTTTCTTGGCCTGCACGCCCACCCGAAGAAGATGGTGACCCGTTTGGTAGGGAGAGGGGGCCGAAGCCAAGTGAACCGTGAACGGTCCGCTCTTGGGCGCGGGCGCCGCATAACCGTAGTCGAAGTAGTTGATGAACTCCTCAGCCCGCACGGAAGCAAAAGGTGGCAGCGAGCCGCTGGTCAGCTTGCTGCGAGCAATCGTGTATGAAGCCGTATCGACATCGATGGCGAAGGTCGAAAGCGGGTCCTTGGCGGGATTGGTCACCGGATTGATGCCGTAGTCGGGGTACTGCTCTGTACCCGTGGGCTCGGCCGCGGGCTGGGCGACGACCACGGGGGCCGTCTTGTGTTTGGTCACGGCGAGCGCGCCGGGGCGCGCCGGTGGCGGCGGTGGAGCGAGCGATGAGTCAGCCGTCGAGCGGCGTGCTTGCAGGGGCTGGCCTGGAGGGCCGTACGGGACAGCTTCTGCAGATGGGTAGGGCGCGTATTGCTTGCTGGCCATCGTGGAGGGTTCGCTTGTCGCTTTGGGCGTGGCTGCACATCCGCTGACGGCGGCGAGACTGGCAAGACTGATGACGAACAACGAACCGAGATGACGCATGGGCGGGCTCCTCCCCCTCACTGAGGGCTTTGGTTTGAGGGACAACGGCGCCCGCCAAAGGAGCTTACAGCCACACGTGGCTCACGCTCCGCGGCTGCTGCGGGAGCGTGACCACCAGAAGCTCGGTGCTCTAGCCCGGTCAATCAGCTCTGCAAACCCCACCAGAACAGCAAGGTGGGGGCGCCCCGGGCGCTTTGCAGCGAGGCGGGGCCGATGCTCACGCCTTCCCCGACGGTGCGCAGCTCGTCCACGACGCCGCTGATGGGCCATGGATTGCCGAGTCCGTCGTAGCGCAAGAAAAGCGTAGGCTTGCCATCGAGATCCGACGGTCCTGTCTCAGCTCGGAAGCGAAAGATGCGCTGGCCGAGCACGTTGTTGGCGCCCGTTGCTCCACCTTCGTCGAAGAGCTTACCGCGCCAGGGCAGCAGATGTTTGGACAGCACACTGACGACGGGACGGATCAGCATGTGGGCATTGGCAAGAGGCTCCAGAGCGAGCAGGCGACCCTTCAGAGCCGACAAGTTCGAGCCATCTGCTGGTTGCCCGGCGCAGTAGATGTCGCGCAAAGCTTCTGGGTGAGCGCCAATCAGCTGATCGAGCGAACGGACCTTGGCCATGGTCCGCACGCGCTGGGCGCGACCCGGGCGCTTGCTCGCGCCGGCAGAGGCTGCTTTGTCGTCGCTCGTCGCCGCGGTGTTCATGATGGGGAAATCTCACAGGGCCCAGGCTAGGTCAAGCCGGGTCGAGCTGCTGCGCCGACGATTTGCTCGTAGCTGCGACGTACCTGGCCGGTGACGTGACGGTACTGTGCCATGAGCTGAGCAGCCGGGTCCGCCCCAGCAATCCCCATGCGTCTAGCCAGCACGAGCAGCCCAGCAGCGCGTTGCTCGATCAGATGGGTGCTGTTGCCATGGACCACCCGCAAACGCTGTTGCAAGCGTCGGAGAAACGCGTAGCCATCCTGAAAGGACCGACCCTGCTCGGCGCTGAGCCCACCAGTCTGCTCGAGCGCTGTGATGGCCTTGGGAATCGCCGTGGTGCGCACGCGCTGATCAGCACCGTGAACGAGCTGCAGCAGCTGAACAGCGAGCTCGATTTCGACCAGACCACCACGGCCGAATTTCAGGTCGTAGCGCCCAGGCCGTTCCTTGGCCAGCTCTTGCTCCATGCGCTGGCGAAGGCGGTGGACATGGTCCGCGAGCTGGACCAAGTGCGCCTCACGTCCGTAGGCGGCACGGGTGGCAATGGCCATGGCCTCGACGCCCAGCTCCGCGTCCCCCGCGGCGAAACGTGCCCGCAGCAAGGCCAAGCGCTCCCAGGTCGCAGCCCGCTCGCCCCGGGGCGCAACCGAATCAGCGCGCTCGAGCGGCACTTCGTGGTACCGAGCGAAGGCGTTGAGCGACACCACGAGGAGTCCTTGATTGCCGCTCGGACGAAGGCGGGTGTCGAGCTCGTAGCCCGAGCCTTCATAGTGGGGCATGCTGATCAACTGGATGATGCGACGGGCCCGCTTGCTGTAATACGCCAGCGGATCGTCAGTCGGCGACGCGCTGGGGTCGTATAGGAAGATGACATCCAGATCGGAGCCGTATCCGATCTCGCATCCGCCCAACTTTCCCATGGCGATCACCGCCAGACCGCGAACCTGCGACGCGCCCAGTGAGAGCTGGGCGGCGGCTTGTAGGGAGCTGTCGGCCAACGACGAGAGCACGGAAGTCGCCGCCGGCGTGTCGAGCTGACCAGCCAAATCTGCGAGCGCCACACGGGTCGTGATGCGCATTTTGGCCCTGCGCAACAGCCCGACTTGGTGTTCGATACATTGCTGCGGATCGGCTGCGGCCAGCGCTTGATTCTGCGCGTCACTGAGCGCCTGGGCCACCTCGGCGCGGGCCTGGTCACAACTGACTTCCTCGTGCTCGAACAAGACCAGATCGGCAAGCTCAGGACGCGCCGCGACCAACTCGCCTACAAATGCGCTGCCGCCGAGTAGGGTCACCAGCCGCCGCACTGCGGCGGGATCGGCTGAAAGCAGCTTCGTGTAAATGGCGGGGTGCGGCAAGCGGGCCACGAAGCCGCGCAAATGGCGCGCAGCTTGTGTTGGATCGGCAGCATCGCTTAGGGCGTCGAGCAGCGTGCTGGCCAGATCGCGAAACTGTTCACGCGTGCGTGCTCCGAGCGGCGCGTCCGGCTGGCGCGCCATCTCGAAGAGGTCTCTTGCAAGCTCGCCTTGATGCTCTGTGGCCACCATCCCGGCCTCTTCGAGCGCGAGGCCGAAGGCTTCGAGCTTGCCGTGATCGAGTGCTTTCAGCGCGGTATCCCAGCGACTCGGACGGGGTTGGCCCGGCAAAATGGCCACCAGAAGAGCGCTGACGCGAGCTGTATGCCGCTCCAAATCGGTGACGAAGGCCTGCTGGTCGCCGTATCCCAAAACTCGGGCCAGTCTCTCCAAGTCTTTGTTATCACGAGGCAAGTCATGAGTTTGGAGTCCGCTCGAGACCTGAACGGCGTGCTCCGCCCGCCGCAACATGACGTATGCGCTGCTCAGCTCGTCGGCTTCTCGTGCAGTGACCAAGCCGGCAGCGCGCAAACGCGTCACCGCTTCGAGCGTGGGTCTGCTGCGCAACTTGGGGTCACGCCCCCCCCCACCAGTTGCAGCGCTTGGACGAAGAACTCGGCCTCCCGGATCCCACCGGGCCCCAGCTTGAGATCGCGCTCGGGAGCGGCGCTGAGCTCCTCGCGCGCTCGATGTACCAGCTCGTACATCGTCACAGCGATGGTGGGATCGACTTGGCGGCGCCACACGAACGGGGCGAGCAGCTCGAGCACCGTCTGGCCGAGGCTCATGTCACCCGCCACAGGACGGGCGCGAATCCACGTCGCGCGCTCCCAAAGACGACCAAATGACTCGTAGTAGCGCTCCGCAGCAGAAACCGAGTTGACCAGCGGCCCGCGCGCACCTTCGGGCCTGAGACGCAAATCGACACGCCAAACAACGCCTTCGGCCGTAGGCTCCTCGAGGGTTGCGGTCATGCGCTGCACGACCTTGGTCCACACTTCGTGGGTGCTCAGTTCGGGGCGCTCGACGCCGTCTGGCCCGATGATTTGGTGGTCGTCGCTGTCGTAGAAGCAGACCAAATCGATGTCCGAGCCAGCGTTGAGCTCAGCTCCTCCGAGCTTGCCCATGCCGAATACGACCAGCTTGCTCGTGGCGCCGTCTTCACGTCGTGGCCTGCCCAGCCGCTGCATCACGAATTGCTCCGCTTCAGCCAAGGCGACCTCGATGGTCAGCTCAGCCAAATCGCTCAATGCGCGGGCCGCCTCGACCAAGTCTGAGCCGCCCAGCTCGGTGGGGAGTATCTCCCGCAGGGCGATTCGGAGCCGCTCATGGCCAGCCCGTTCGCGCAGCGCGGCGCGCAAGCGGTCGGGCTCTCGAGTGGCGAGCTCATCAGCCAACAGACGCCTCTCGGCTGGCCCAAATGGCGTCGGCAGCGGGGCGCGCGTCGGATCACGCTGCAGGGAAGCCGCCGTCGCCGGATATGCAGTCGCGAGCAGGACCGCTATGGCACGGGTGAGGCTACCTTCCACCGGGCCCATGTGCTGCAACTGTGCCGCGGCACGCTGTCCGTCGATGCGGCGCGCCAGCGCGAGAATCTCATCGGCGGTTGCCATGCTCGCTGGAGTGTTATCATTAATGATGTAGTGCGGCTTCTCTGTCTCTCCGACATCCATGGGCACGCTGCGGCGCTCGCAGCGGTGCTGGCTACCGCTGAACGACGGGGCTACCAGCGCATCCTGGTTGCCGGCGACATCTGTTTTCCAGGGCCGGCTCCACTGGAGACTTGGCGCCGATTGACCCAATTGGGCGCACTTTGCGTACAGGGCGTCGGCGACCGGGCGCTGGCCACCCTGGAGCCTGACCAGCTGCACCCGCGGAGCGATTTCGAGGAAACCCGCCTAAAGCGCCTGCTTCAGGTCCGCGAGGAGCTGGGGCCACGGATTCTCAGCCAGCTGGCAAAACTGCCTCAAGTCGCACGCTTACCGCTCTCCCGGGGGCAACAACTACAGCTAGTCCATGGCTCACCGAACGATCCGCTCGAGCCGATCACCCACGACATGAGCGACCAAATGATAGAGAGTTTGCTCGGCGAGGAGGCAGCCAGCGTGGTCCTCTGTGGGGGCTCACACACGCCGTTCGATCGGGTCATTACCCGTAGCGGAGCGGCCGGCGCGGCTGGGCAGGTACGCGTCATCAACGTCGGCTCGGTCGGCGAGGCGCCCGGCGCTGGCGAAATACATGAGACCCGTTTTGCGCATGCCACTTTCGTCGAGTCGACAGACAGTGGTATTGAGGTGGAGCAGTTCGTCGTTCCTTTGGGGAGGGCGGCTTGAACGAACGTAACTATGGCCGATGAGTACAACGATGAGCTAGAGGCCACTCGGGTCTCTGACATCGACAAGCTGCGCGCCGAGCTGACCAAACGCTCGCAGCGTGATCGTGCGTACTTGATCGTGCTGGCCGGCACCGATGTGGGCAAGATGTTCAAGCTCACCGAAGGCGAGACCGTCGTGGGCCGTTCTCATCGCGCCGACATTCGTCTCGACGACGACAGCATCTCCCGGATGCATGCCAAGCTGACCTTGGACGGACAGTTGATCCAGATCGAGGACCTCAACAGCAGCAACGGCACCTTGGTCAACGGCGACGCGGTCAACGTCAACAGGCTGCGTGACGGCGACAAGATCCGCCTGGGTGAGACGACGATCCTCAAGTTCACGTTCCACGATCGCCTCGACGAGAGCTTCCAGCAGAAGATGTACAACGCTGCGCTGCGCGACCCCCTCACGCGCATCTACAACAAGAAGTACTTCATCGACCAGCTCACCACCGAGGTGTCCTACGCAACGCGGCACAAGTCGGAGCTGAGCTTGATCATCTTCGATCTGGACCACTTCAAGCGGATCAACGACACCTACGGTCATGTGGCGGGCGACCACGTGCTCATCAAGATCGCCGAGCTGGTGCAGTCCAAGCTGCGCAACGAGGATATCTTTGCCCGTTACGGCGGCGAGGAGTTCGTCATCATCTTGCGCGGCATTGCCCTCAACGATGCTGGCGTCCTTGCCGAGCGTCTGCGGGAGGCCGTGCAGCTGTGCGCCTTCGAATTCGAGAGCCACAGCATGGCCGTCACCATCAGTGTGGGCGTGGCGGACTTCAATGCCGAGAACGCCGACTCACTGAGCTTGGTGGAGGCGGCCGACGCGGCGCTGTACGCAGCGAAGGCAGCGGGCCGCAATCGGGTGCTGCTCAAGTACGGCCCCGATCACACCCCCGCGACCTAAACAGCAGCGCCACCCGTCGACGACGAGCCCGCTGCAATCCAGCGTTGGAGCGTCTCGCCCAACATCCGTGGTGAGCGGCGCAGCTCCTCCACAGTGGCAGCCCCACACAAGAGCATGACTGCCCTCAATTCGGCTTCCACCCGATCGAGCAAATGCATCACGCCACGGGGTCCGGAGCGCATCAGCGCCTGCAGGATTGGCCGCGCCATGCCGGCCACATTGGCCCCGAGCGCCAAAGCGCGGGCCACATCGAACCCAGATTGGATGCCGCCGGTAGCGATGACGGTCTCGATTTCGTCAACGGCACGCACCTGAGCGACAGATGCGGCGGTCGGCACCCCCCACTCGCGCAACGCCTCGCCGAGACTGCGCGCAGGCGCGGTGTCGGCCCGCTCGGTCTCGACCGCTACCCAGGAGGTCCCGCCCGCCCCCGACACATCGACATGCCGAACGCCGACGCTGGCGAGCCGCCTCGCCACTGCTCCGCTCATGCCACAACCGGTCTCCTTGGCGATTAGCGCCACCGGCAAATCGGCAGCCGCTTGGCCAAGCGCTGTCAGCACCCCTCGAAAATCACGATCGCCTCCGGATTGAATGATCTCCATGGCTGGATTGAGATGCACGCACATGGCGTCAGCGCCGACTGCCATCGCCAGCTCTGCCAGGCGCTTGGTACCGATGGCGCGGGCTTGCACGCCACCCAAGTTGCCAAGCAACAAGCAGCTCGGAGCGAGCTCGCGAAGCCGATAGCTCGAGTCGTGAAAGTCATCGAGCATGGGGCGCTGGCTACCTAGGCCGAAGCCCAGTCCGCGTTGCTCGGCGATTCGGGCGAGCTGCTGGTTGATGGCCTTGGCCCGCGCCGTTCCGCCGGTCATGGCGGCAATGATGAGCGGCAAACGCAGCTGCTTTCCAAAAAGCGATACGCTGGGGTCGATCGCGTCAGCGTCCAGCTCTGGCAGGGCGTTGTGCAGCAGCTCGACCTGCTCGAGCAAGGTCGTCTTTGCCGCAAATCCAACCGCCCCGTCGGTGCATAAGTCGAGGTGCTCGTCTTTGCGTTTCGAGATGCTCATGGGCTCGGAGGGTGTACCGCGTCGGATGGCACACCTGCTTAGCGGCATTATCAGACCGCGCCCCCATGCGCTATGCTTCCGATTGTGGAGCTACCGAATGATGCCCGTTTGCGCTGGATCTTGAGCAGCGCTGCACAACTAATCGAGGCGGGTACGGAGCCGGTCTCCGGCTTGGTACTGCCCAACGCGAGGTTTTTCCCGGATGTTTTCGACGGTACGCCGAAAACCATCGAACAGCTGCTGGGCCGAATCGTCCATCACGCTGGCCTCGACGACATCGAGTTCCGCTTAGCGGTGGTGAGCCCTGAGGGCGAGACGACGGGCGGTGGCGGCTGCAACAGCGGTGGTTGCTCTAGCGGCGGCTCGTCGGCCACGCAGCTGCGGCGAGTGGCGCCGGCCGCGGACGACGACAGCGCATGGATCATCTCGGTCGCCGCCCAGGAGATCGGCAACCCCACCGTCCTGACGACTGCACTGGTGCGCGGCGTGTCCTACGTTTTCCTTCGCGAAGCTGAGCTCCTTGCGCAGATCGAGCCGGAGCAGGTCGAAGCCACCGTCGACATGACCGGAGTGTTTCTCGGTTTCGGTGTCCTACTGGCCAACGGCTCCTACATCTACGCCAAGAGTTGTGGTGGGGTGAAGGTGCAGAGCGCTACCCGATTGCCGGTCGAGGAGATCACCCTGGCGCTAGCGGTGTGCTGCAAGCTGCACAATCACCAAACCCGCGCCGCCCGCAAGGATCTCGATCCGACGCCGAAGGCGATGTTCGACGAAGCCTCGACGTGGGCGGACGCGAACGCAGGTGTGGTGCGACTACTGAGAACGGACCGGGCCGCCATCGAGGCTGAGTCTTACGCGCTATCCGAGGCTCGCGGGTGGTTTTCGCGCCTATTTGGATTGGGCCGCGCCAAGGGCCCCTCGGTACCCACCGACGAGGAGCTCGAGGCCATGGTCAGCGAGCAAGCCGCCGGCAGCGCGCGCCCCGTCGATCCAGAAAAAGCCAAACGACTAGCCGCCATCCGTGAGCTCGTCGACGAGTCCTTCGACGCAGGTTGAGAAGCCCAAACCTCAACCCCGTCGAGAACCTGTCGAGATTCACTGCGCTCGATACCTAAGGAGCTTCACCCGGGCTGGGGTGAAACTGCGTGGCCTTGCGTGGCGCAGCGCGTCAATTTTCGGTGGCTGCAATCGTCGTGTCACAAGTCAGTCACACCGCCGTGACGCGATTGACAGTTGCATGCTTGGAGCCATTCACTATGACCATGCGCTCCCCGAAAGTCGCTCATGATGGACCTTCGTCATCTCGCCTCGCCTACCTGGTCGGCCGACTGTACTTGAAGGTCGCAGGCTGGGATGTCAAAGGGGAGCTTCCTGCCGGCGGCCGCGGCGTACTGATCGCGGCGCCGCACACCAGCAACTGGGACCTGCCCTACATGCTGGCCGTCGCCTGGGTATTCCGCCTCAAGCTCAACTGGCTTGGCAAGCACACCCTGTTCGAGAAACCAGTTAGGGGCGCTTTCATGCGCTGGCTCGGTGGCATCGGTGTTGACCGCCGCGCCCCCCACGGCGTTGTTGGACAAGCCGCGCAACGCTTGATTGATAGCGACGGCATGTACCTGGCGGTGGCGCCAGCGGGCACCCGCGCCGGTGGCAAACACTGGAAGTCGGGCTTCTATCACATCGCCCACCAAGCGCAGGTACCCATCGTCTGTGGCTTTCTCGACTTCGGCAAGAAGCTCGGCGGCGTCGGCCCATCCTTCGTGCCGACCGGCGACATCAACCGGGACATGGATATCATCCGAGAATTCTATCGAGACATGACCGGGCAAACGCCCGGCAAGGAGAGCCCCATCGTGCTCCGCGAAGAGCTCGCGACCCTGCAGAAGCAATCAGACGCAGAGGCGCAGCCGATTTCGCAACGTGTCGTAGCTCCTGGCGTCGAGACCACGCCCGGTGACACGGCTCATCCCTGAACCGCCCTAGTCGTCCCTGAACCGCCCTAGCCTCCCGGCCAGCGCTAGCGCGTCTAGCGCACGCGTCTTCGTCCCGTCGGGGCGCGCGTCCGTGGCGCCTCTTGGGCCGAAGCTAGCCCCGCGTTAGATGGTCGACCTTGTCGGGTCCGCCGACGAGCACGTCGCTTGCCATTTGCAGAAACAGCCCTGTGTCGACAACGCCGGGCACTTTGCGAATGGCTGCGTCGAGCTGTGCTGGTACGTCGGTCGGCTCCACCCGGGTATCGAGGATCAGGTTGCCGTTGTCAGTCTTGTAGGGCGCTGAGTCGGCGCCCGC
>CAZRGL010000377.1:0-11116 GCA_964599485.1 uncultured Polyangiaceae bacterium | reverse complement strand
ACTGCTTCGCAGAGGAACAGTTTCCTCGATCTTTGCGTTGATGTTCACGGCTCCTGCCGTGACGCGCGTATACAGCAGCAAGCGCTCCCACGGCTGCCACTGAGCGTGTGGGCCGAGGGTGAGCCGATGAAGCATGATCGAAGTGGGCACCCCGCGGGCATCTGCCGACCCGTTGCCTACATCGTATTGGGTCGCGAAACCGATGCGAAGCTCGCCGACGGACCACGGCACGAAGGTGGCGCCAAGGGAGACCTGGGCTAGGTAGTCATCGGCGTCGTAGGGGTCGTAGCCCGCGTGAGTGATCCCATTGCCGCGGAATCCATTGGACAGAAAGAAGCGGTGCGGCACGTGGTTGAGCTCGCGCTTTACCGAATCTGCGCGATCCGTTGGGTGAGCCTGTGCCACGGGGGCGTCGGCTAGGTGTAGGGCTGCGAGCAAGGTGCCTACGAGCAAGCTGCTCATGAGGGTGACAGTAGGTTTCATTTGAGCTCTCCCAAAAGCAGACCGGCGTATTCGACGGCGCCAGCGAGGGTTGGGTTGTTGGCGTCGAGCACGGTGGCGCCATGAGCAAATGCGCCATGGGTATGCAGCGCCAGCACGGCTGGGTTGCCGTTGCTGCGTTGTAGATCGAAGACCCGTGTGATGTTGCGTGACAGCAGTAGGTTCTGCGGATGCACGCTGCCGAGATCGAGGCGGGCTAGGGCGCGGCCTTGGCTGAGCCATCCGCGCAAGCCGTCGCGCGAGGTCAGCACCTGGGTATCGGTTTGGGTTGCCACCAGCGGCGCTGCGGTTCGTGTGAGCAGATCCAGAACAAACAAGTTGTTGCTGGTGGTGCTGCTCAGGATGCGCAGGTGTGGGTTGGCCCCCGCAACGTCGTCGACGCGCCTGACTGGGCTCGGCAAGGACAGCAACTCGACGCTCTTGTAGGGCTTGCCCACCGTCGAGCCGAACGCCAAGAAACCGATTTTGGCGCTCGCAGATGACCACAGCATGGCTACGTCGCTGCCATCCACCCCGGCGCCGACCACGTCAGTCACGATCGACATGTGCTCGAAGCTGGTGGAGCCGAGGACGATCTCCGTAGCCACACCGGTGGCTGGATCGACCAGGGTCAAAGTGGAGCCGAGCAACGCAGCGAGACGGAGGCCGCCATCGGTATTGACGAAGGCGATGTCTCTGGGGACACCGTTGACGTAGACCACGTTTGGGATGGCTTGGAAGCTCTGAGGTGTTTGCTCGACGGTGTCTGGTAGCGGCGCTTTGAGATCGACCACGATGACGTTGGCCTCCCCTTGCACGCGAATCGCAATGCGCGCGTCATCATCGCTGTCGGGTGAGCCATCGCTCACCGCTACGCCGCCTGGTACGAGCGTGCTCGAGCCACCGGACAGGGGGATGGTGATGTCGGGAAGCGTCAGCGCGCTGAAGTCGACCAACGCAACATCACGATCGGTTTGCACCACGAGCAAGCGCCGCTCGCCGCCGGGTAGCGAGAGCGTGTCAGTGAAGGTGAACGACTGCGGCGTGCCGCCAAAAGAGCGCAGTGTGACGTAGGTGGGATTGGTCTCGCCCGCGCCGCGCGTCAGATCCACGACGGCCAGCTCGTTGGGGTTTTGCAGGAACGTCGTTTCGCCTTTGGGATGAAGCACGGCGTAGCGCGACAATGGATCGACGGCGATGCCACTGAGCGGATCGGCGAGGGCATATGCATACCCGCGTGCTGGTGCCGGATTCGCCATGAAGGTCTCGAGACGCGGGCCGGGATCGGTAGCGCGCTGTCGCGGCACGACGCCATGTGAGAGCACCAACAAGCGTGCGCCGTTGGGCGTTGCGCTGGCCGTGGCAAAACCATCGTTGATCTCGAAACCCTGCTGCTCGAGGGTCAAGTCGGCTTTGGGGGCGAGCAGCAGCACGCGTTCGGCTTGCGGATCGACGATGGCCGCGGCCCTGTCGAGTCCGAGCGCAATAGCCTGATCGAGCTCGCTCTCCCACACCGCGTCACGCTCGCAACCAGCGGCGTTGAGCCCGGCGATGAGCGCTACTGCGGCGACAGCAGCAGTCCTCGTCGTTCTTGTCGTAGTGGTATTGGTGGGCTTGGTCATGGCGTGCTCCCGTTGACGACCTGGGTGGCCAGCTCGAAGCCGGTCAGGGTGCGGATTTGGTTGTCGTCGAAGTCGACGAAAGTAATGCGCCCCTCGGGGTGCTTTTGTGCCACGAAGCCACTGTTGGCGCCCACGACGATACCGGCGCTGATGGGCTCACTGGCCAGGGTGTGAAGGTCGACTTTCAGCGAGGGCAGCTGCGCTACCAGCATTTGGTAGGGCGGGTCATTCTTGCCGCCGATGGCCAGCAAAGCGCGCTCACCGGTGGGCGCGAGTGCTACCGAGGTTGGCTGTGAGTTCAGGCCTTGGATCTTGGACGGCAACTGGGCTGCCACGGGCACCAAGCTCATCGCTGAGCTGTACGAGCCCGAGTCGACGACGTTGTGCAGAACCACCGCGTGCTTGCCAAATGCTGTTGGAAATACGCTCTTGACGGGCGCATGCAGGTTGATGAGCCGCGGCGTTGGGCTAGGTAAGGAGGTGTCAATTACCGTTAGCGCCGAAATCGGCAGTGCGTTCGTGTACAAGAAGGCGCTCGGTGAGTCGGTCGGCAGCGACACCGAGCCCACGGTCACATCGCTTATCGTGACGGTCGTTACCTCCGTTGGTGCCTCGAAGATGGTGCTCATGTCGAGCAGAGCGACCTCTCCAGCCTCACGGACGACCGCCACGGCGACGGTGCCGGAGGGCGACAAGTCGAGATCAGTAACTGGTCCCGACAGAACGACGTCGACATACTGACCGCTTTCAAGTGAGAAGACTCCGATGCTCGCTTGGTTGTCTCGGCGCACCAGAGCGAGCGCGCCATCTGGGGTGATTGAGACGTCGCGGGTGTTGGGGTCGTCTTGTGGACTGGTGGCCAGCATGATGTGGCTCAGCACCGCTGGCTCCGACTGATCGAGCGCCAGCACCGTGATTCCGTCTTCGGTGATGGCGAACAAGCGACTGCTGGTTTCGTCGTATTGCAGCGCCGATGGGCGATAGCCCACGCTCAGCTGCGTCGAGGTCTCCTTGACCAGATCGAGCAGCGTCACATCCTGAAACCCATCGAGGGGGTCGGCATCGTCCAGCTCTCGAGCGTCGGTCCAAGCGGTAGCCCAACGACCATTGGGCGAGACGGCCCAGCCATTGGCGGTGTCGTGAACTGGCAGTGTGAGCGATGCCAGCGAGCCCTCTTTCGCCCGTAGCAAGGTGGCGTCGCTGGAGGCCGTGTTGAGGACAATCGCCACGTCTTCATTGCTGTCGGGAACCGCCGCCAAATAGGTCGGGCGGTGACCGGCGTCGACGATCTGGATCTGCAGCGACGCGCCGTCGATGTAGGCCACCCGTCCGCTGTCGGGATTGGCTACCCAAACATAGTTGCCCGTTGCCACCGGCGCACCGAAGCTCGACTCGAGCTCCTGCTCCGGCGGCGGCGGCGGGGTGGTGGTGGTCGTGGTGCTGGTCGTGGTCGTGGTGCTACTGGTCGTGGTGCCGGGGCCTGAGGCTCCCGCACCGTCGTAGTCACTCATCGTGGCGCTTTCAGCGCTGCTGCAACCGAGCAGCGCGCAATACACCGCCAACGCCCCAAGCAAGTCTAGGCGCATACGCATACCCAAGTCCCTCCTTGCGAAACCCGTGGGCTTCGCGATGCTTGGCGCTTTGCAACGGGTGTGCCGGAAAGAACTTCTGCTGTGATTCTGAGTATGTCCGTCCTGTCACAGGATCTGCTCGGATTCCGCGGCCATGATCTTCGTGTCAGGTTTCGCGCCGCTGATCCGGGGCCAGGGTGTGAACCAGGTCACTGGTGTTGGGTCGAGGTGGTGGTTAGGCTTGTTGGGTATGAAGCTGAGGGACTTCGAGGTAGCGATCATCGAGCTGGCGGCAGAAGGGGTTGTGCTGACGGTTCCCAATGTCGTCGTCCGTCTCAAAGTCAGCCCCGAGGAAGCGCGCAAGTGGCTCGACGCGCTTTCGGAATCGCACAAGCTCGAATTGGACTTCAACGACGAAGGTGTCGTGTTCTATCGGGTTCGCGGTCTGACGGTGAAGTCGCGACCCGCCAAATCAGACGAGAGCGGTCTGGACAAGGCCTTGTCACTCGGCAACAAGGGCCTCAGCGCCGCAGCGCTCGCGCTTGCTGGTCGTGACGACCAGCCCCCGAGGCGGGCGCTTGCCAAGGACGAGCAAAAGAGCCTGGTGTTGGGTTTCTTGTTGGGACTCATCCCGGGGCTTGGGTTGTTCTACGCCGCACCGTTGCGGGCAGCGGCGGTGGTGACTGTGGTGATTGCGGTGGTGATGACCGTGGTGGGCTGGTTTGGCTGGATCCCCATCATCGGACCACTCATCGGCGGCGCCCTGTTCACCATGTTCGCCTTGGCGTCGGCCCTGCTCGGCTTGCTCTATGCGGCGGCCTACAACCGCAACGGCCGCCGCACGATGCTCAGCGACAAGGTCTCTCCAGACAAGCGCTTGCCGTTGTAGCCATCCGCCCGCGCCCCCCGCGAATGGGCCGCGCGGGGGAGAGTCCTTCTCCAAACGCGGGATGGTCGTAGGGGACGACCAAGCGCCCTCTCGCAAGTGCCCAGATCTCCAAGGACCGCCCCCATCACGCGCACCCCATCGCGCACGCGCTCGCATCCGCCCTCGGCCAAGAGGCTTCATTCAGGCTAGGTTGGTACCTCAGTAACCGTCTCGCACCCGAGCACGATGTCGACCGTGGCGTCGGCATCTCCTTGCACTGAGACGCAAGTAGCAGGGCAGAAGAGAATGGTCTTCGGATCCATCGGGTCGTCGTAATACCAGCCGCCTTTGTCAGTGCACTTCGATTTGCTAGCGACTTGCTTGATGAGGATCGGGTCGCCCCCATCGCCAGGCTTGAAGTGCACGTTGACCTTGGTTGGATCGGTCGGCATCCCGTCGCTCTCGGGCACTGTGAAGCTGCACGCGACTGAGCTGACTTGAATGTCCTGCAGCGCCTTGAGCAACTCGGCTTGGCCGTTCATGTCATCGACGACCTGCGCTTTGTCGGTTCCACCTGCGGCTGCGATGGCGTCGAGCAAGGTCACATCGGAGCCTTTGAGGCCGATGGGGAAGGTGAGCACGTTGGCGCTCTTGAGCGCGCCGCTGGCAAGCCCCGTCAAATACGATGCGTTGAGGTTGCAAGCGCTGGGCGAGCCATCGGTGACCAGCACCACCACCACCAGCTCGTCGGTGTGCTCGTTGGCGCGGTTGATGGCCCACTTTTCGGCTCCTTCGAGGGCAACGGACATGGGGGTTCCGCCATTGGGCTGGATGGCGGCCATAGCGTTGAGCAGGCTCGCTTCGTGACCGTCCGCCGGCGCCGGATCGGCACTCAGCTCTCCGAGCGGTACCAGCGGTTTGGAGCAGGGGGCGACATCGCAGCTTTGATTGTCCCCGCAGCCATCGTGGGGAAAGAAGCGCATCGTGACTTTGAGCCCGGCGCTCTTCGGGTCTTCGAAGAAGGCCTGCAGCGCGTCGGTGCTCTGGTTCCACTTGTCGCCTTTCATCGACGCCGAGCGGTCGAAGGTGATGAACATGGTTACAGGCATCGGCAGGGCAGCATTGCTGCTGCTGGCGCACTCGCCACCAAACCCACCGGACGCGGTGGTGGTCATGTCACCACCGGTGTTGAGCAGCACGCCGCCCTCGCCGCCTTGTCCGCTGCTCGAAGCGGTTGTTCCGCTCGAAGAAGCCGTGCCTTGTGGGTCCTCGCCGCTGCACGCCGCGACGGCGAGCAACAGACCTGCGAAGCAGAAGACGAGCAGAGGTATCGCGATGCGGAGCGGCGTGGCTCGGTGGGCTTGATAGCGCTTGTTCATCGTGGGCCTGCTCCTCTCAGCGGACCCACAGGTTCAGCGAATACTTGGGATCGGGCGGAGTCTTGCCGTTGTCACCAAAGTCTCCCTTGTCGTAGTCGGAGCCACCGAAGTGGGCGTCCGCTTCCTCTGTCACGCCGATGCCGTGATCGGAGCGCATGCAGTTGCTGCCTCCGCCGCCGATCATGATCACCGAGCCGTCCCCCTCCCAGTCAGCCCAGAAGCTGATCTTGTTCAGGCCCCCGATCTCGGGGTTCGTGCAATTGGCTGCTTGGGTGCCCGCAAAACCCAAGGTGGTCGCGTGGTCCTTGCCGAGCAAGGTGTCGCAGCTGTACTTCACGTTGTTTTCCGCCCAGGGCCCTGCGCACTGCTCGTAGTTTCCAAAAGAAGTGAGGAATGCGCGGAAGTTCTGGCCACCGAGGCAGTTGTTGGTGGTCATCAGGGTGTAGGAATGGTCCGGCGCGTTGTCGGTGCGGGTGATACGCAGCTCCTTGGCTTGGACCTTCCAGAACGCCGACGAGATCATGTCGTCGTCATTTGTCGGCGAGGTGACGGTGCCGGCGTCGGAGGTCTTGGTCAGCCACCACGCGCCGCAGTTCTGCATCCAGTTCTTGTCCTTGACCGGATTGTTGGAATACCGACTGATCAAGGTCCAGCCGCCACCGTCGTACTTCATGTCGCAATACACGGTGAAGGGAGGATCGCCCATGCCGGTGCCGTCGGGATCGAGCACGTGAGGCCCGTCGGCGGCGTTGGGATCAGCGGTGAGCACATCAGCGCAGCTGGCTGGTGCTACGCACGCGCCGGCCTTGCAGAGATCGCCGCTCGCGCAGGCGTTGTCGCACACCGAGCAGTGTGCTGCGTCGGATTGCAGATCGACGCAAGCGCCGCCGCAATTCACTTCGTTGGAGCTGCAGCAGACGCCACCGGCGCAGTAGTCCGAGCCGATGCAGACATTGTCGCAACTTCCGCAGTTGGCAGCGTCAGCCGTCAAGTCCACGCATTTGTCACCGCAGGGGGAGGTCGTGCCTCCGCACTGCAGCACGCAGGCCCCGTCAACGCAGACCTGGCCTGCGTCGCATGCGTTGTTGCACTTGCCGCAGTGCTGCGGATCGAGATCAGTGTCTGCGCACTTGTCGCCGCACTTGGTGGTGCCACCTTCGCAGGTCAGTCCGCAGCTGCCTTCCGAGCAGACCAGCGGTGCGGCACAGCTCTCATCACAGGCGCCGCAATGGTCCGGATCGAATTGGGTGTCGACGCAGCTGCCGTCGCAGTCGCTGAGCTTGCTCGGGCAGCCTCCTGGCGTGGTGTTGGTGACCATGCCGCCGCCGCTGCCGCTCGATGTCGAGGTGTTGGTGCCCGCTACTATGTTGTCGTTGTCGTCAGAGCAAGCACCCGCGAGCAGCAAGCTGCCGCCCGCCGCGAGCGCCAACCACCTGACCGCAAAACTGTTCTTACGCAAGCTGTTTTGTTTCATGGTGGACTCCTTCACCGAACGAAGAGGTTGAGGCTGTAGATGAACGGAGCCGGATCGGCTTTGCCGTCGTCGCCGAAGTCGAGCTGGTGGTAGGAGGGACCGCCGAAGTGCCCCTCGCTCTCCTCGGTCACGCCGATACCGTGATCGGCGCGCATGCAGGTGTCGCCGCCTCCGCCGATCATGATGACGGAGCCGTCGCCGTCCCAATCGTTCCAAAAGCGAACGCGGTTGAGGCCATCGATGGGGTTGGTGCAGAGCATGGGATCGGCGCCCACGAAACCAAAGGTCTTGAGGTAGTCGTTGCCGAAGGTGGCCTCGCAGCTGCCTTTGAAGCTGTTGTTTCCCCACACCACGCCGTTTTGGTAGTTGCCGTAGCTGGCTATCTTGGTGCGGAAGCTCTGGCCATCGAGGCAGCTGCCGACGGTTTGGAGCAAGAAGCCGTCACCCTTGTCGCTGCGGGTGATCTTCAGCTCGTCGCCGATCACCGTGGCGAAGGCCGGCGTGAACATGTCGGCATTCTCCGTTGCCGAAGTGGTGGCGCCTGTGGGGGTCATCTTGCTGAACCACCAGTCGCCCGAGTGCTGCATCCAGTTTTGGGCATCCGAGTTGGAGAAGCGACCGATGAGGGTCCAGCCGCCGCCGTCCTCGGTCATGTCGCAATAGACGACGATGGGGCCGTTGCCATCAGGATCGATCGTGTAGCCGCCGGTGGGATGATTGGGGAAGCTGTCGTGCAAGGTCTTGCAGCTGGTGGGCATCTTGCACGTGCCGAAAATACAGGCTTGGTCCTTGCCGCACTTGTTGGCGCAGGAGCCGCAGTTGTTGGGATCGGAGTTCAGATCGACGCAACTGTCGCTGCAGTTGACCTGACCGCTCGAGCAGCACTTTCCGCTATTGCAGAGCTCTCCTTCGGCGCACGCCGTGTCGCAGGCGCCGCAGTGTTTGGCGTTCGAGTTCAAGTCGACGCAGCCGCCGCCGCATTCCTTGGTGCCGCCGCCGCAGACCAACACACAGCTTCCGGCTTGGCAGAACTCCCCATCGGGACAGGGTGTGTCGCAGGCGCCGCAGTGGTCTGGATCGAGGCTGGTGTCTACGCAGCTGTCGCCGCACTTGGTGCTGCCGCCTGCGCAGTTCAAGATGCAGCTTCCGTTGACGCAGACGTCGCCGTCGGTGCACTTGGTGCCACAGCTGCCGCAGTGCGACGGGTTGAAGCTCGTATCGACGCAATAGCCATAGCAATCGGTCATTTCGCTCGGGCAGCCTTCAGAGCCGCCGGCGGTGCCGCTGCTGCTGGTGCTGTTCGTGTTGGTGTTGCCCGGTACCGTGCCTGGGTCCTCACCTGAGCAGGCCGCGACCAGGAACAATGCCAGTCCAACCGCCCACAACCACCGCGTCGTCATCCCCATCGAAAAAACCCCTTCCAGCGCGAAAGCTGATCGCGCGGAGTTGGTCGATGCACCAGTTGTGCCAGCCTTTTTGATGGGGTGCGCGCGTGTGATTTCAGGCGCTTGGATCTACTGATCGCCCCCGGACCGATCGGATCGCGATCGGATCGCCGACCGGTAGACTTGGAGCGATCCCAGGTCGCTGCGCTCGAAGATCTCGGGATTGAACAATGTCGGTAGTAGGCGGCAGGCGCCGACGGTGAGCGGCTTTTGAGTGGCCAGCTGATGGATCCTACCCACAACGGTTGCCTCTGTTTGAGCGCTGAAGGGTCGATAAAAGTAGAACACCGTAGCGTCGGAAAGATCCTGCTCGAGCACGTTGCCCTCGACGACGTCTATTTGGTTCAGCTGCAGGGCGGAGACACAGCGAGCTGCTGTTGCGCTGCGCTGTGCTATCAGCTCGATGCCACGAAAACGTGCGTCACTAATCAGCGCTCCATAGAGCAAGAAGCGTCCGACGCCGCTGCCCAAGTCGATGACGAGATCCTGTTTGCCAAGCGCAACAGCGTGGAAAAACGTCCGACACAACGGATAGGGGGTTGGCAAGTACACCACCGACTCGTCGGCAAATCGGTTCTCCAAAGCAGGCTCGTAGCTGGAGTGAACGACTTGGCGATGCTCGGTCAGCCCCAGCGCTTCGTCGAGCTGCTCCTCGTCGATGGGCTCGAGCTCCAGATGGTAGGCGCGCACGAGCTCGCGAGCGCGACGATGATCAACCACGTCTTGTCCTCCTACTGACGACGTCGGCAGCCTAGCAAACTCCTCGACTGTTGCGGTCAGCGTCGACGCGCGCTCGCTTCCCAGTTATCGCTCAGTCATGAGTGACGACGACAAGCCGGTGGGGCACACGCTTTCACTGCTCAGCGCGATACCTCATGACTTGGTTTCGCTTCACGACAAGCTTGGCAACTACAAAGGGACCCGGGCTCAGTTCTACGAGCTGGTCGAGCAGTGGCGGCAAGAGGCCAAGGGCGCACAGATCGATCCCGACTTCTACGCCGCGCTGTCAAAGCTCGAGCCCCAGGGGCTGGCAGCGCTGGGCGACCGGCTCTCGGTTGCGTGGTGGTACCTGGCGCCCAGGCTCAGGCAGATGCTCAGCTGGCTGGTGAGCTCTCGCGAGAAGCTCAACTTCACCTACGACCTGACGGCCCTCAATCTCGAGCAGCTCTGTTGGTTCGTCGCCATCATCACGAACAAGAACGTCGAGACGATCAGCGACTACGTCTGCGAGCTCACCAGCAACAAGCGACTTGCGGAACACCTCTTCAAGAGGGCCGCGCTCAGTCCGCGCAAACACGAGTCGGATTTGCAGGCTCGCTACGGTCGCCGCATCGGCTGGTATGCGTTCGTACGAGCGACCAAGCCAGCGGTCGTGATCGAGACCGGCGTCGACAAGGGGCTCGGAACCTGCGTTCTGGCTGCCGCTTTGCTCAAGAATGGCGATGAGGGGCACAACGGTAAGCTGTACGGTTTTGACATCGTAGCTGGGGCTGGGGAGCTACTCGGCCCTCCCTACGATAGTGTGACGACGTTGCAGTACGGTGACTCCCTAGGCCTGCTCCGTGAGTTTTCCCAACCGATCGACCTGTTCATCCATGACAGTGACCATCGCGCAGAGCATGAGCGCGCCGAGTTCGAGATCGTCCGCGACAAGCTCGCGCCGCAAGCTTTGCTGTTGAGCGACAACGCCCACGTCACCAGCGTGCTGTCAGAGCTGGCCTTGAAGCTGGGCCGAAAGTACCTGTTCTTCCAGGAGCGACCTGACAATCACTTCTACCCGGGAGCAGGTATCGGCGTCGCCTTCTAGTAGTCGAACATGGTTACCCTCGACTATTGGCGTCAGGTCAGCGAGGGGCGCGCGTAGCGGCTGGCGCGGAGGTCGACGGAGAGGCGGCAGGCGTGCGCTTTTTTGGTTTTCGTTGCGAATAGATGGCGGCGGCAATCGCTAGCGCGGCCACGAGGACCACAAGCAACCCCCACAATGGCGCTCGGCTCTTTTCGGGCTCGTTGACAGCGGCGGGCGCATCGGCGCCCTCGTCAGGATCCGCGTCCTGATCGGCGTTGCAGATCGCGTCTGAGTCGGCGTCCGCCCCGGATCCAGATCCGGGTTCGGGATCGGTGTCGGTGTCGGTGGAGGTTTCAGATTCAAGCTCGGGTTCGGAGTCGGTCGCAGCTTCAGACTCGGGCTCAGACTCAGACTCGGACTCAGTGTCGGACTCAGGCTCAGTGTCGGACTCAGGCTCAGTGTCGGACTCAGGCTCAGTGTCGGACTCAGGC
>CAZRGL010000376.1:0-11183 GCA_964599485.1 uncultured Polyangiaceae bacterium | reverse complement strand
CCGGTTGCCGGTCCTTCACTTTGGGCCCGCGTGAACGTAACGCTGCGCCGCTCGGAGCTTTCCGCTCAGCTTCCTCGGCCTGCGGCAACGAGACCCGCTCCGACGATGCCCCCTCCTGCGAGGCCCGCTCCGTCGCCGAATTGTCTGCGGCTGCTCGGCCTGCGCCTTCCTTGCACCGAGGCAGATGTACGCCGGGCGTTTCGGCAGCAAGCGCTCGATGCGCACCCCGACCGCCTTGGCGGAACTCATGGCGCTTTCGTCGCTCTGCAGCAAGCCTACGAAGACGCCCTCTGCCTGCTCGCCGCCTGACGACGCGCTTCGGTCCGGTTGACGCCACAGTCGTGGCTGCCGGTGGATTGTGCTTGCACGGGGCCGGCCGTCACGGCACACATCGCTCGTGCTGGATCAGGAAAATCTCGACGTCAAAACGCTCATCACCGGCGCTAGCGGTTTCGTAGGTGGCCGCACCCGTAGCGCCCTGCTCGATGCAGGAGCCGACGTGCTGGCCATCCGCCGCGCCTCCTCGCCAGAGCCCGCTCGCGGTCGCTCCGTCGTTGCCGACTACGCAGATGTGGGGGCGCTGGAGCAGCTGATCGGTGATGAGAAGCCAGACTTCTTGCTGCACGTGGCGGGCGCCACCAAAGGGGTGCGCTACGAGGACTTCCAACGTGCCAACGTCATGCCCACCCGCAACCTGCTCACCGCCGTCAAGCGGGCACATCCGGGGCTGAAACGCTTCGTGCTGGTCTCGTCGCTGGCCGCTTATGGCCCCTCGGCCCCAAGGGCACCGCTTAGCGAAGACGCCCCCCGCACGCCAATTGAGCACTACGGCAAGAGCAAGCTCGAGGCCGAGCAGGTCATCGAAGAGCAGGGCGAGGGGATCGCCTGGACCATCATTCGGCCATCAGGTGTCTACGGACCGGGCGACGTCGACTATTTCAACCTCTTTCGCGAGGTGGAGAAGGGCCGAAACGCCTTCTTTGGTAATCGCGACCGCTGGTTTTCAGCTGTGTACGTAGACGACTGCGTGCGCGCGATTGTCGACGCAGCGATGAGCGACCGGACCATCCGCCAGGGCTACTTCATCTGTGACGGATCGCCTGTTACCTGGGGCGAGTTCCAACAAGGAATCGTCGAAGCGAGCGGACGACGGGTGCGAACCATGAACCTGCCAGAGCTGTTGGTGAGCTTCGCAGCGCTGGGCGGAGAGCTGCTGACCAAGTTTGACGGCAAGCCTCGTCTGTTCAACCGCCAAAAAGCCATCATGGGCGCTCAATCGGCCTGGACATGCACCCACACCAAGGCCCACGACCATTTCGGCTACGAGCCCCGCGTCTCATTGCAGGACGGGATCTTGCGCACGCTACGTTGGTATCGAGACGAAGGTTGGGTGTGAAGCTAGCTGCACAGCCGCGGGAAGCCAGCTGCACAACCGTGCAGATTCGGACCCGGATCCGGGCCGACCTGCTGCACAAAAAAAAACAGCGCCACACTAAAGTTCGGGGGGGATGAACCTCAGGGTGGCGCTAGTGGACCTAGTACAAGCAGGATTGATACCAACTCTAGTCAACCAGCTTCCGCACACTTGCAAAGCCATGTTGGCGTGGTCATTTCACAATTGCAATTCACCTTGGCAAACCTGAAAGAATCGCTACAACTGGGTAGCACAAATAGCGACAGTGTAAGAAAACCTGGATCAGGCCTCCGCGATACCAGCTCTCAGGCAGACATATGCAGAGACGCGCGGGCTGGTGCGCAAAGCCATCGCGCCGTGGCCAAACCAGGCTCGGTCATCTAACCTGAGGCTTCATGCGGGTGATCGTGTTGGGTGGGGCCGGCGACATGGGTAGCCGGACGGTCGAGGATCTTGCTGGTAGCGACGGCGTCGAACGCATCACCATCGCTGACCGAGCGATTGGGCAAGCCGAAGCCCTGGCCGCACGCCTGCGCCATAGCAGCGCCGATGTGCAAGCGCGGGCTGTCGACGCCAACGATCACCGGGGCCTGGTCGCCGCCATCAGCGGGCACGACGTAGCGGCCTCGGCGCTCGGTCCTTTCTTCCACTTCGAGGCCAAGCTGGCGCGCGCAGCCATAGAAGCCGACGCCGACTATGTGAGCATCTGCGACGAATGGGAAGCTGTCGAGCAGGTGATGGAAGGCTCACACGAGGCGGCCGTTGCCGCAGGCCGAACAGTCATCACCGGCATGGGCGCCTCGCCCGGACTGACGAACGTGGGGATTGGCTACATGTCCTCGCTCGTGGACAGCCTGCGGCGGGTCCACATTTCTTGCTACCAACCGCTGGATGCTGGCGGGGGCGAGGCGGTGTTCAAACACATGCTCTACATCATGAGCGGGGACGTGGCGATGTGGCGAAACGGGCGCCGCGCAATGGTTCCGGCTTGCAGCGAGACGCGCACCGTTGCCTTTCCTCATTTTGGACCCATTCAACTGTGGAACATGGGCCACAGCGAGCCCTTCACCATCCCGGAGCACCTTCCGGAGATCGAAGAGGTGAGCTTCTTCATGGGCTACGGGCAGGGCGCCCAGTTTTTCGTGAAGCCTGCGCAGTGGGGCTGGTTCAACAAGCCTCGTTGGCTCGAACGCGCCGCCCGAGCCATGGCGTCAATCGACTCCTGGCTGCCCGACAAAGCGCCCGGCTTGGGCGCGCTGCGGATCGACGCCTGGGGCCTTCATGAGGGCAAGCAGACCCACCAGATGATCTGCGGAACCGGGGAGATGCGTGAAGTGACCGGGCTGGCGCTGTCGGTCGGCACTTTGATGATTGGACGCGGCGAGCTACTGACATCCAGCGGAGGGGTGTTCGCGCCAGAAGCCTGCATTGCGCCTGAGCCGTTCATCCGAACGATGGCCGACAAGGGCGTGTGCTGCTACTCGGATCTGGAGATGCGAAAGCCGCTGCGCGTATAGCCCCAACCTCGGCAACAGCACCTTGACCAAGTGACACTCCCGTTGTGGGGAGACTATATTCTGGGCCTCATGAAGCGCCTACCTACTTTCTTTTCGATCTTGGCTCTTGGCGGACTGCTGCTCGGTTGCGGTGGCGACGATGACGAGCCCGCTTTGGGCACCACCGTCTACGTAGACGCCAAAGCCGCCGCGGGAGGGGATGGCTCTGAGCAGCATCCATTGCGGACCGTGCGCGAAGCACTCGAGCTGAAGCGCAGCTTCGACACCATCATCATCGCCAGCGGAGGCTACGCGGTACCCGCATCATGGAGCTTCGCGAGTGCCCTGACCGTCACCGGCGCCAATGACAGCGTCACGACTTTGACCGCGGAGACGGCCGACGAGCGTATCGAGTGGACGGCCAGCGCGCCGCTGAGCTTGTCGAGCTTGTCCTTCGCCGCGCCATTCAGCTTCAGCGACGGTGAGCTGACGCTGCAGAGCATCACGGTATCGGGCGTGACCGGCCCAGCACTGAAGCTCACCGACGCGACCACCACCGCCAAAACGCTCAGCGTGTCGGCGGTTACCGAGATCGACGGCGAGGTGGGCACCGGCGATGGGGTGGATGTCACTGGCGGATCGATCGACTGGGATGGGGGCAGCGTATCAGCCACGCCTGATCGGGCACTGGTGCTGCGCACCACCACGGCCACCCTCGAGAGCTTGAACCTGACCAGCACGGACCGGGCACCACTGACCGTCAGCGCCAAAGCAACGGTCACAGCCAACAGCATCACCATCGACAAGTCACGCATCGCCGTGTTCGTAGACGACGCCTCGCTCGTGCTCAGCAACGCGACCATCAGCAACGCCAGCACCGCCGGCTTGCTGGCTTCGGCAGACTCCAAGACCACCCTGACCGACTCGACACTCAGCGATTGCCCCGAAGGGCACGTCTCCGTAATCGCTCAAGGCTCTTCGCTCACGCTGGAGCGCAACAAGCTCCTCAGTGCTGCCAACAACTCGTGCGTGTCCGTGGCGCAGACGGACGGCGAGGTCATCATTCGCGACAATGTGGTCAATGGCTGCGCCGGCGGCGGCATCAACCTCAGCGCCCTCGACGGGGCCGTGGTCGAAGGCAACACGATCAAGAACATCACGCCCGATCCGATATTCAAGGAGATCGCGGACGGGATCTCGCTACTCGACGCATCGGCAACGGTCTCGAAGAACACCGTCAGCGATACCGATGGAAACGCCATCGCTCTGATCCGCGGTTACGGCACGATTGAAGGCAACATCATCGGGCCACTCGAAAGTGTGGGGATAAGCGTCATCGAGAAGGCCCCTCAACGCGCGCTGGTCAAGGGCAACACGATCGTCAAGGCGCGAGCCGCCGGTGTGCTGGTGCTTCTGGCCGAAGCGGACGTCGAAAACAACAACATCTCCGAAACCCGCTTCGTGTCAGCCGAAGGGCTTGGCGACGGAATCGCATTCGGGCAGGGTGCCGACGTAAAGGTCACCGACAACAACGTGTTCGACAACGCTACCAACGGCATCGTTTTCTTGGACGGAGCGACAGGGCAGATCAGCGACAACAAGCTGACCGAGAACCTGCTCTACGGCATCCGCGAATTCTGCACGGGCCCGACCAACACGGTGACCGTCGGCGAGAACATGATCAGCGGCAACGGTGCGGGGCCGACCAACCTGTGTTCCCAGTGACTACCAGCAGCTACCCCGCGTTCGATCTTGGCGCTGCACTTGCATATCAGAGGGCCACCAGGTTCGTCTGATGACGGAGCTCAGCAAAAGCCTTTTCCGCGAATTCTGCGCCATCGCCTATGAGAAAGGCGGCATTCACTTGCGCGCTGGCAAGGAGTCGCTTGTCAGCTCGCGCATCAGCAAGCGCATGCGCGCGCTCGGCATCGCCGACGCACGCCAATACGTCAAAGTGCTACGAGCGGACGACAGCGGTGAGGAGGTCGTCGCCTTCCTCGACGCGATCTCGACCAACGTCACCAGCTTCTTTCGTGAGCCCGACCATTTCGAGCTTCTGGGCAAACAAGTCAGCGCACAGCTAGCACGCGGTCAGCGTAAGTTTCGTTTTTGGTCCGCCGCCTCATCGACAGGTGAGGAGCCCTACAGCATGGCCATCACCTTGGCCGAGGCCTTCAAGAGCAAGCCACGCATCGACTACCGGATCTTGGCCACGGATATCAACACGCAGGTGTTGGCGAAGGCAAAAGAGGGCTGCTACGCCGCCGAACGCGTCGAGCCGGTGCCGAGGCCGCTACGCATCAAATACTTCGATGCCAATCGGGGCACGGTGAGCACCGCCGATAGGCTGACGGTCAAGCAGAGCGTGCGCGATGTGGTGGTGTTCAAGCGGCTCAATCTCGCCACCCCACCCTTTCCCATGCAAGGACCCCTCGATGCGGTATTCTGCCGTAACGTGATGATCTACTTCGACGCGCCCACGCGCCAACGTTTGGTTTCCGCCATCGAAGATCTGCTCCGACCGGGCGGTTTTTTGGCAATCGGCCACACCGAAACGTTGAACGGTCTTCAGGTGCGGCTGAAAATGGTGCGCCCATCCGTGTTCGTGTTGCCAGGCTGAGGCCATTTTGATGTCATCTATTGCAGGAAAAGACGAACTCTGATGACCAAACAAGCGTTGGACATACTGGACGACATTGCCGCCGAGCTGATCTTGGTGGAGCTGTCGGACACTGATGCACTCACCGAGCTGCGCGAACAGCTCGAACAGCTCAAAGCAGCGCTCCCTGCTAAACCTCCGGCTGGTAGCAAGAAGGCCATCTCCCAATGCCTGGCCGATCTCACGCGCTTGATCAAGGGCAGCGCCAAGCACCCCGAGGTCACGCTCGATAGCCTCAACGCACGAATCGAGAACCTCGCCGCGACCTTCAGAGGAGAGGATAGGAGCGCGCCGGCGCCGGCAGAAGAGGCAACCGGTGGCCTGGTGCTGCCGCCCTGGGTCGACGAAGAGTTGTTGCGCGAGTTCGTCGACAGCCAGAAGACCGTTCTGGACGACCTCGAAGCTGACGCGCTCGCGCTCGAGGGCGGCGGCGACCTGGCAGCCATCCGCAGGCGCATTCACACGCTCAAAGGCGAATCCGGGGTGCTCGGGCTCGAGCGACTTCAAGAGCTCTGCCACGAGCTCGAGGACTACCTCGTGGACGACACGCCCGCCGAAGACGCTACTGACGCCGTGCTGGCCGTGAAGGATTGGACCATCACAGCGCTGCAAGCCTACGGCGGACTCGAGCTTCCTCCACCCGTTCCCGAGGAGCTGGTCGCCAGGCTCGCAGGCCGCAGCGCGGCGCCCGCTCCCGCAGAACCTGCACAACCCGCTGCAGCTGTTGCCGAGCCAGAAGCTGCCGCGCCGGCGCCGGCAGCAGCCCCCGTTCCCACAGAGCGAGATGCAGACACCATCGAGCTATTCGGCGAGTTTCTACAGGAGGCAGACGACGGGCTAGTCGAGGCGGACCGCTTGCTGATGAATGTGGAGCAAGGGGTGGAGGTCAGCGAAGCAGTCAATGGCTTGTTCCGCGTCTTTCACACCATCAAAGGGGTGGCCGGGTTCCTCGAGCTCGATGAGGTCACTGCCCTCGCGCACACGACCGAGACCATGCTCAACATGGTCCGGCAGGATCAACTCGAGCTCAGTGGCGACGCGCTCAATTTGGTGTTCGATGCGACCTCGTTGATGCGCCAGCTCATGAACGAAGTGCGGGCTGCGGTTGACGCATCCACAACCGTTCCCGCAGTACCCCAGCTCGGCGCATTGCTCAGCAAGCTCGAAGCCGTCATCGATCCAAGCGCTGCCAAGGTCCCTGCCGCGGTGCCGCGCCCCGCAGCGCCGCCCACGCAACCTGCCCCCGAGATTGCCGAGGCGCCGGCGGACGTCGAGCCGCCAGCCATCGAGCCGCCAGCCATCGAGCCGCCAGCCATCGAGCCGCCGGCATCTCCAGAAGCGGCCGCTGCGCCCGCCCGAGCCGCTGCTGGCGCAGGCCAGGCGAGAGCCGCTGGCCAAGCTGGCTCCAAGATAAAGGGGACGATCAAGGTCGACCTCGAACGCGTCGATCAGCTCGTCGAAATGATCGGTGAGCTGGTGATCGTCGAGTCGATGGTCGTCAACACGCCTGAGATCCTCGGGATCACTTCGTCGCGGGCGCGCAACTACTTGGGCCAACTGAGCAAGATTACACGCAACTTGCAAGGTCTGGGCACGCGCATGCGGATGGTCCCCGTCCGTAGCCTCTTTCAGAAAATGGCACGCATGGTGCGCGATCTGTCACGCAAGAGTGGCAAGACGGTTCGGCTCGACCAAGCAGGCGAGTGGACCGAGATGGACCGCAGCATGGTCGAGCAATTGGCCGACCCTTTGGTGCATATGATCCGCAACGCGGTCGATCATGGCATCGAGGACAGCGAAGGGCGTGCCGCCGCTGGCAAACCGGCCTGCGGCACCATCACGTTGAGCGCCTACCATGAAGGCGGCAGCGTGGTCATCGAGCTCAGCGACGACGGCAAAGGCCTTCAGCGTGAAGCTTTGCTGAACAAGGCCAAGCGACAAGGCCTCATCGGCGATGACGTGGCGTTGAGCGACTCCGAGATCCTCGACCTCATCTTTCATCCAGGCTTCTCGACAGCCAAGAAGGTCACCGAGCTATCCGGCCGTGGCGTAGGCATGGATGTCGTTCGGAAGAACATCGAAGCCATGCGTGGGCGGGTGAGTATTACGTCGACGCCAGGCAAGGGCACCGCTTTCAAGCTCATGTTGCCGCTCACCCTGGCGATCATCGACGGCATGTTGGTGGCGTGCGGCCAAGAGCGATACATCATCCCAACCCTGACCATCATCGAGTCGGTCCAGCCCGAGCCCGAGATGCTGGTGACCTTCGCGGACGAGCTCGAGCTCATCAATCTGCGAGGCGAGATGTTGCCGCTGCTTCGTTTGGGACAACTGCTCGCCATCGAGGGCGCCAAAACGGTTCCCACCGAGGCGCTGGTGGTGGTGGTCGAGGGACAGGGTCGCAGGATGGGGCTCTTGGTCGACGACGTGGTTACCCAACAACAGGTCGTCATCAAGAGCATGGGCACGGGGCTCGAGCAGATTGAGTTCGTGTCGGGAGCTGCCATCTTGTCCGACGGTCGGGTTGGCCTGATTCTAAACGTCGACGAGCTCGGACAGCTCGTGGACATGACACGCGTTCGCCGGATCGCAAGCTCCAACGGCGGAGTGCGCGCCACGCGTTGACCATAAGGCGATAGGAAAGCAGCACGGAGGACCCAAGAGAAGTCATGACCGAGAGCACGAGCGCCCCCAAGAGTAGTGCCAATGCCGAGCTGGCGATTGAGCTGGCCGGCAAGTACATGACCTTCAAGCTCGCCGACGCGGAATACGGGATCGAGATCCTCAGCGTTCGCGAAATCATCGAGCTGATGGACATCACGCGCGTACCGCGGACCCCCCCGTTCATCCGAGGCGTGATCAACCTGCGCGGCAAAGTTCATGCGGTCATCGATCTGCGACTGAAGTTCGGCATGGACGCCGCTGAGCCTACCGATCAGACCGTGATCATCGTCGTGCAACAGGTCGTCGCCGGCCAGAACATCACCATGGGCGTGATGGTGGACGAGGTAGTCGAGGTCCTGGACGTGGCAGAAAGCCAAATCGAGCCAGCTCCCACCATGGGCAACACCGCAGGCGAAACAGCATTTCTCCTCGGAATCGGCAAGTCTGGCAGCCGCGTAATCTTTTTGCTCGACATCGCCAAGGTCATAAGCGCCGACGACGCCAGCCAGATCCTTCGCGCTGCAGGACCCACGTGATAGCCGCAACCCACAAAACGTCGAATGGTCCGCCGTCGTCTTCCTCGCGTCGGGTTCTGACCGTGGGGATCTCTGACCTGAAGGTGAGCGACGACCCTGGCGCAGCACTGATCACCCATGCGCTTGGTTCTTGCCTCGCGGTGATTGTGCACGATCGCGTCCGCAAGATGGGCGGCATGATTCACTTCATGCTGCCGGCCGCTTCAACCGCTCCCAAGAAAGCCGAGGCCACCCCGGCCATGTTCGCCGACACGGGCGTGCCGCTGTTGTTTCGGCAGATGTACGAGCTCGGCAGCGACAAGGAGAGTTTGGTGGTAAAAGTAGCCGGGGGCGCACGACTCTACAACGTGGGGGGCATGTTCGACATCGGGCGGCGCAACTACACGATGCTGCGGAAGATCTTCTGGAAGAACGCCATCACAATCGCCGCAGAGGATGTCGGTGGCAACAGGTCGAGAACCGTATCGCTACTGGTAGACAGCGGGCGCGTGCTCGTGCGCAGCTACGGTGAGAAGAGCACGCTATGAGCCAACGACAAACCATCCTTCGCCAAGTCGAGACGCTCCCAACCATGTCGCCGTCGGCAGCGCGATTGGCTGCGCTACTGGGAAAGAAGGAGTGCACCACCGACGAGCTCGAAGCGGTCATCAGACCGGACTTGGCGCTGACCGCCAACTTGCTTCGTTATTGCAACAGCGCGGGTTTTGCTCTGCGCCAGCAGGTCAGCGTGCGGCATGCCATCACTTTGATGGGTACCAAACGACTCTTCGAGGTGGTCACGACCGAGGCCTTCAGCAGGATCATCCCGCAGCAGCTCGCGGGTTATGGCTTGAGCGCAGCAAGCTATTGGCAGCACGGAATCGCTGTGGCGGTAATGGGTGAGCGTCTCGCTGAGCGCCTCGGGGTGGCCATCCCCGACCTGACGTTCACAGCCGGCTTGTTGCACGACGTCGGTAAGCTGGCCATCTGTGTGGCGCTCGAGAGCAAAGCTGAGCGTGTGCTCGAGGAATTAGAATCTGGCGAGGTCGCGTTTGTGGACGCGGAGCGCAAGGTGTTGGGAATCGACCATCCGGAGGTCGGCGCGCTCATTTGCAAGAGCTGGAATCTGCCTGCCTCCTTGCTCGAGCCGATTCGTTATCATCACCATCCCGGGCAAGCCCCCGAGGGCGCCAACCGCGCCCTGATCGATCTCATCCACGTTGCCGATGCCTTGGCCACGATGATGGGTATGGGCCTCGACGTGGGCGGCCTCCACAAGGGGATCGACAATGACGCCGCCGATCGGCTCAACGTCAGGGTGGAAGCGCTCGAGGAGGTTGCCTCCGAGGCGCTCGACCAAATCCACGAGATGACCCAGCTCTTCACCCAGACCACCCAACCCTCATGAGCTGCAGACGATCATGAGCCACAGCGCCCTCATCGTGGACGACTCCTCCACTACACGGCTTGCCATCAAGCGCTGCTTGCTGATGAGTGGACTGCCTTTCGACCCCGTGCACGAAGCCTCGAACGGGGCCGAAGCACTAGTGCTTCTCGAGAAGGAACCGATCGATCTCGTGCTGGCTGACGTGCATATGCCGGTCATGGGCGGCGCGGAGCTGATAGCAGCCATGGCAAGCGCCGGCATGCTCGCCAAAACCAAAGTAGTAGTGGTCAGCTCCGACCGCAGCGAGGATCTGCTCGAAGCGTTGCGAGATGCGGGCGCTCAGGGTTTTGTGCGCAAACCATTTCGTCCTGAAGACATACGCTCAGTACTCTGCGATTTGTTCACCTTCGCGTCGGAGCCCGAAGATGGCAGCAATTGAGATCGACGCCCACCGCATCACGCAGATCTTGACCGAAGTCCTACAAGACGCTTCCTTCGTGTTGATTGATGCGACCGCGCGCCCCCCCGCCTGGCAAGAGCCCGTGATGCAAGCCATTCTGGGTTTCAGCGCTGCGGACGGCGACGGCAGGCTTCTGCTCGCCACTACCAAAGCCTGCGCACGGGTGATGGCCGAAAACATGTGCGCAGGAGAGCTCGACGGCGCTCAGCAAGCGGATGACGCCCTCGGCGAAGTGCTCAACATCGTCACCGGGGTGCTCACCGCGGAGCTCTTCGGTCCAAAAGGCTGTTCCTTCGGGCTTCCCAAAATCTCCCACTCGGACGTTTCAACTCACGAAGCGCTACTGCAACAGGCTGCTTGCTCGGTCACTGTGGTGGCTGACGAGACACACCGTATCGCATTCGCGGCGATCATCTGAACGAGGGTCATGAGCAAGAGAATCAAAGTACTCGTGGTCGATGACTCTGCTGTCGTCCGCACGGTGCTGTCGCGACAGCTCGCTGAAGATCCTGACATCGAGGTCGTGGGCACAGCGCCGGATCCGTTCGTGGCTCGGGACAAAATCATCAAGCTCAAGCCGGATGTGCT
>CAZRGL010000375.1:4021-11184 GCA_964599485.1 uncultured Polyangiaceae bacterium | reverse complement strand
GTGTCGCTGTGCCATTCGACCATGGCGCTCAGCGAATCAGGCGCCGCACACACAATGGCGTCCAATTGTTGGACAATGCGCGCTTCGCTAGCGGCTTTGTCGGCGAGCGGGCGGAAGAAACCATTGCGCGCCAGAGTGGCCATCCGCTCGATGCAATCGACGCCGACACTGCCGTAGAATGCAGTCTTGGCGACGGGGGCCGCCCAGGTGGGATCGAGTACGATGTCCAACGCCGCGGTCGAATCGTCAGCGCGTGGATCGGGAAACAAGCCACCGTCCTCCGCTTCTTCGTCTGCGAGCAACGCATCGAGCTCGGGATCGCCTTCGGGCGTTTCCGCAGGTTGCTCGATCAAGTTGAACTGGCGGCGGACGGACTCAGTGACGATTGCCTCGAAGGTAGGAGCTTCCGCGGGCGGTTCGGATGCGGGCTCGGGCTCGGCCGCTGTAGTGGGGGCGGGCGTGGAGGGAGCCAGCGAACCGGCAAGAAAATCACCGCTTGGCCAGCCTGTTGCGAGGTTGACCATCAGCGGCTGTGTCGAGGCGTTTCGCGGACCAGCTTGTGCGGCCGCTGCTGGAACTTCTTCGAGTGTCTGTGCCTTGCCCTCAGTCACCCCATGCTCCCTTGGCAATGCACAAGCCACGCGTGCCGTCGCGGGATATCGACCAGGCCGCCAGCGGTCCGCCGGCGCCGAATGGCGCGGTGCGGTGCAGCTCGACAGCAAGGCCATAGACTAGGTGCACGCCACCAGAGGCCGCACCGGTGCAACCGATATCGTCCTCAACGCACACCAAGCGACATTCGCTAGCCACGGAGCCCGGGTTGCGGCTGACCGCGTAGTCAAAGGACTGCTGTCGCAAACGGTCGATGTTGTGCGGGCCGAACGATTGCGTGACCGTGCCATCAATGGTGGCGGCATTCCGCAACAAGCGCGTCATCGCGGAACCATCGACCGGGATGTCGTTGTCGTCGCAAGCGGGCTCGCGGTCGGCACCGGAGAACACGATTCGTCCAAGTGAGTCCAGTCCGAGATCCTGGGCGGCGGCGGGCGTAGACACGACGACTGCCGCGGCAGCCTCGGCTAGCGGCGGCGAATTGCGCAGCCATCGTGACCACACATGGCCACGTTCGGCGAGCAGCACGGGGCTCACAAAGGAGTCGACCGCCACAAGCAAGACCGCCTGCTCCGCGCCGGACGCCAGCCAATGCGCCGCTGACTGCAAAGCCGTAAAAAAACCGGCGGCGCCGGTCGCGCGCGCAGCGAAACGCAGGCCCAGCCGCGCAGTCAGCTCAGCCTCGATTGCCGACGCGTCGCCCTCGGAGAACAGCCCGCAGGGAGCAGGGCAGGTAAGCACCGCTGCCAGCGATTGGCCTGATTGCTCCTGTTGCGCGGCCCATGGTGCGATCGCGTGCTGGGCCGCCTGGATGGCCAGCGCAATCGTGCGCTCCCGTAGCGGCATTTCTGCACCAAGCCACGGGCAGTGGGCAAGCTCGATGGGCTCCCCCGTCTCAGACTCGAACACTTGTGGGCCGTTTAGGGTGCTACCAGCACGTACGAAGAAGGCATGGTCTTCGGGGCGCAGGCCGGTGGGCGAGACCAGTCCCATACCCACTACTTGAAGATCGAGCGCGCTCATCCGCGGTGCGCCCCCGATGAATTGACGGTGTCATTGAAGGTGACCTTGGCGGCCTTGACCGTAACCGTGCCGCCGTCGATCACCACCTTGGTGCCGCCGCAACGCACGGTGAGCTTGCAAGAGACGGTCATTGCGCCGGTGTTCAGCGTCACGGCCCCTTTGGATTTGATGGAAAAGGTCCCGCTCGAGGTTGCACGCCAGGGGCCGTAGGTAGCGGTCAGCCCGCGCAGGTCGCGTTTTACGCTCGCCGCTTTGATGCTGAACGCGCCGGTGCTGATTCGACCGAGTCCCACCGACATCCAATTGGTCTTCCCAGCTGCGGTGCCATGAGAGCCACCCACCACAAAGCTCGAGGCGCCGAGCGTGGTCCATTTGCTGGGACCCGGAGTGGCGATGACGAAGGCGCCACCTATGGTCTCGACGGTGACTCCGGCGACCTTGTGGATGCGGTGGCCAGGGCCTGCCGCGCCAGGCGCCGGCGCACCTGAGCCCGCGACACCTCCGACCGTGCTGTTGACCTCCGCGTTGGCCGCCTTGTCGGCGGCGGCTAGCGTCTTCGGATCGAGCTGCCAGGGCTTCTTGCCGCCTTGCCAAGGCGCCACCTCGGCGCCTTCGGCCACGTCGGCTCCGATTCCGAAGAGCCCTCCGACTACCGGTAGCATGCCGACAAGTTCCTTGCCGACGGCAATGGCCCCCGACACGCCGCCTTTCGCCACGCCTTCCTTGAAGCCAGCGTGGGCGGCTTTTACCAAGCCGAGCGCGAACTGCGCACCTTTGCTGTTGAGAAAGAAGCCAGCGCCTGTGAACACCACGGTGGCGAGCAGGTCGCTCACCGCGTTGGCAGGATTGCCGACGTACTCCATCAAGTTTGCTTGTGCGACTGTCTCGCTGCCGACCTTGACGTCCATTCCCTGGGGCGTTGATAGCGTCTGCCGACCGCCAACGTCGATTAGCTGCGTGTCGGCGCTCATGACGCGAACCGCTTGCACCGACTCTTTCTGGGAGCCCTTGACGGTCACGAGCTGAGCGCCTCCCACCCAATAGGTCTCGCCGCCCACGGTGACCGTCTTCATGTTGTCGCCAACGGAGCGCACCAAATCGGTGCAGGCCTTCCAGTTCATACCCTGCTTGTTGGCGGCGTCTTGATATTGAATCGAGTTGACGCACTTGGAGCCGGGGCTAGTTGGTGTGGCCAGGCTGGTCATCGTCTTGTTACCCGGCAGACCGAGTGGTGGTGGTTGCTTGGCCGTGTAGGCGCGGCCGAGCACATACGGGCGATCCGGATCGCCATCCTCGAAGGCCGTCCATACCTCCCAACCGATACGGGGAAGCAGCATCGAGCCAGCCAGATTGGGCTGCAGCACACGAACCGGTAGGCTGCTCTTGTCGTCGGTGGGGCCGTCGCGGTCCCACATGAAGCGAACGCGAACTCGGCCTAGCTCGTCGGGGTGAATCTCCTCGCCGGGCGGCCCAGTTACAATCGCCGATTGCAGGCCGTGGATCTTGGGCTTCGGTGACCGCTGGGCTAGACGGAACGGTATCGCTGCCGGGGTGGCTCGCACCTCGTGGCGATAGGATTGGCGAAAGGACCACTCATGGCGCGTTTCGACGACGAACAGATTCTCGTCCGCCGGCACGTGCCCGAAGTAGTCGGCGGCGGGCGTCAGCCGTACGCGCACGCCTGGAAATAGGGCCAGTGCATCGGTCTGGATGTTGAGCGAGGTCGCTTTGGCGCGAAGCCCTTCCAGAAGCAACTGAGAGCGCTGTTTGGCGACGGGCAGCTCGGCCGCGTGATCAGGCGCCCGATACACCTCCTGTCGCTGTTCGTGGTCGACGCCGCCCTTCGCCTCGCCCTCGATGTTGACGGCCGGCTGCTCGTGGTTGTAATCGCGCTCGGTGACCCAACCGCTCGCCCGGCTTCGCAGCAATCGACAATTCCAGGCCCGCTGTTTCGGGGCGCGCAGCCCCGCCTCTTCGGTCAATGGCAGCGGGTCGGCCAGCGGCTCGGGGGCGGCGGCGACATTGTCGCAGAGCACCAAAACCTCGGACTGCTCGCTGGACTCGAAGCGCAGCCACAATCCCTCCTCCTCACAAAGCCGCTGCACGAACACCGCTTCCGTCTCGCCGTATTGGGTGACGTGGGCATGTGGCTGATAGGAGCCGGCGAGCTCTCGCTTCAATGGCTCGGTGCACAGCCCGCTCTCCTCGAGGATCTGCGCGATGATGTCGGGGATGGTCATCTCGCGGAAGATCCGCGAACGGCGCCGCAACGTGAGCACAAACGAGCTGGACGTGATGACGAGGCGGTAGCGACGAGCGGCCGTGGTCTGGGCCGTTGCCACCGCACCGAAGCGCGTGACCACGCCGCGAATCACCCGAGCAGCTTGCACGTCTGGCAAGGACAGCGAAATGGTGCAGGGGCATGCGAGGATGTCCTCTGCAGTCATCGTTTCCTCAGCAACACAGTCCAGCTCGAAGCGGGAATGCGCGCCCAGCTTCTCCACGCTGCGCAGCGCTCGGGGGTGCAACTCGACGGATTGCCCCTCATAGGCGAACAACACTTGCAGCTCGCCGCTCATTCGTGCTCCGCCTTCCCGTTGGTCACCGCATCGCTTCCAGCGCTCACCGATCCGGTGACGGTGACCGAGCCAGGCTTGATCTCGAGGATGGCGCCTCCAGCGTTGATGGTGACGCTACTCTTGCCCACGATGAAGGCATTGCTGGCGCGAATGGTGGTGGCGCCGAGTGTCATGGTGACAACCGAGGCATTGAGCGTGATGTTCGCGCCCTTTTCGGTACGGGCAGCGTTCGTTTCATTCAAGAACGAGGTGTCGAGCTCGTACTTGCCGGTCTTGATGTTGGTGGCTCCGCTGGTGAGGTTGCTGGGGCCCATGACGTTCACTGCAGAGTTGGCGCCAGCCTCGAGCCAAGCGCCGCCGACCACCACCGTCGACGCCGCGTTCACGTGGCGATTGTTGGCGGCCACGGCGGTAATCACTTTGGCCGCGCCTACACAGCGCACCAGCGGGCCTCCGATGTTGCACGCGTAGTCTCCGAGCACAGTCAACTCGCGGGTGCCCCCAACAGCTACCAACTCAGAACCAGCGTTGATCACCATCCCGCCATCGGCGCTGAACTTGCGGGCCGCGCCCACACTGATTGACTGGGCACTATCGACTTTTTGAGTTCGGCTCGAATCGAAAATGAGCTCCTCGGAAGAAGCGGTACGCTTGTCGATGCCGTCAATGCTGGTCTTCTTGTTCTTGGTCGTTTTCTCGTTGTAGTTCTTGCTCGCATCTACCGTCATCACCGATTTGCCAGCAGTGTCGTCAGTGCGGAGCATGTGACCCGAGCCACCGCCCGGAGTGGTTGGCGTGCCGAAGTTGGAGCGCACCTTCTTGGCTGGCAGGTTCTCGGCGGGCGGGGCGGCACCGTTGTCGAGTCGGCCGAGGACATAAGGCCGGTCGCCGCTCGGCCCCGAGAAGCCCATCAAAACCTCCCAGCCAACACGCGGGAGCATGAAGCCTCCGGATGTCGGTGGATGAATGGGGCGCATCCAATGGGAGCTCGTCTCGTCAGCTTTGCCGCGGCGGTCCCAGCGAAACAGTGTTCTGACGCGGCCATATTCATCCGTGTGGATTTCCTCACCGCCTGGGCCTGTGACGGTGGCGTTCTGCACACCGCCAAGGCTCGGTGGCTTGGGCGGGTTGGGTCGAAATGGCTCATCAGCGGGAGTCGCCACGAAAGAAGCCACGAAGCGCCGCTCTTCTTCGCCGCCCAGATAGTCCATACCTTCGGCCTCGAGCTTCACCACCAACCAGCGACCGTTCATGTCCTGTCGTGGGGCGTCCTTCAGAGTGAAGATGCGCCCCACGGCGAGTCTTCCGCAGGTCGAACGGCCTGATAGCTCGGTTGCCGAGCGCCGTAGCTGATCGAGTCGGAGGGTCGCCAACTCTTCGCCGTAGCCTTTATCGACGTAGCGACCAGCGCCGGGGTATTCATACCGTTCCAGCACCGGCTGATCGCCGTGGCTCGCCGCGGCGGTCAGATCGTTGTCAGGGTGCTCGAAATCCCAATCTCGCAGCGTAACTTTGTCGTGCCGCAAGCGCTTGGCGAGCTTGCCATCGAAGACAACCTCCTCGTTGGCGCGCATGCCGGCGGCCTCGCCGGTGCCGAAGGCCAGCGTGTCGTCGGCGTCGATGGGATCGTAGGCGGAGGGATTGTCCGCGAAGACGAGCTTCGCCTCGCCGTCCCGCTGATCGACATGCCAGCACACGCCGTCCTCTGACAGCACGCGTGAGACGAAGTCGAGGTCGCTCTCGAACGCCTGAACGCATTGGGGCCGCTTTTCGAGTGCGCGCTGAACACGAACGTCGACCTCGATGGCGTGCTCGCTCAGCACTTGCTTGGCGATCTCGACGCTATCCTGATCGAGGAAGAGACGGTGATCGAGTGTGTCGGCAAGTGCATCAACAGGATGTGACAGGACGAAGAGCGTGCCGTTGTCTTCGCGCTCGACCGCTACCAATACGCCTGCAAGCGTGCGCGAGTGCCCACCGGTAGAAAAGCTCAGCTTCGCCTTCCCGCCAAGCAACGCCTCGGGATCCAGCTGCGCCGGGCGGCCGTCCTCGCCTACTGCTGCCGTGAGCACCCTGATGCGAAACGGCGCGTGCATCGTTTCGGCTACGCGCACGTTACGAACCTGCAGCTCGGCTTCGGCGCCGTCCACCGACAAGTTGTAGAAGGCCGCGACGGTCATCAGCTCTTGGCCTTCGTTGAGCTCGTGTGGGTGGCTTTTGCGCCTTTGTGCACGACTTTGGCTGACGCCGTGTGACTGCCGGCGGCGGTGTAACTACCGCGCGCTAGAGACGCTGCATTTATCGTCACGTTTGTGCCGCTGATCACGAGCGTTCCGCCGGCCATCCACGATGTCGCTGCGGCCGTGACAGTGGCCGCCGACTTGCACGCGGTCTTGATGGGCCCTGCGATTATGCTGGTGGCGCCGGCGGTGATGATCTTGGCCGCTAGCGCCTTGTCCTCGAAGGAGCCGGTGACGACATTGCGTGCACTGCAAAGCTCGATGCGAGCGCCGACAACGGACTCGTTGAGGCCACAGCCAGCGGTAACACCCATCAGGCCACCCACTGATTGGATGAACGATCCGGCGCAAGCCTCGTTGTGTTGATTGCAACGAATGAAGTGCAAGCCGCCGACCAAGTCGATGTACGGGCCCGATTGGACGGTACGGTTCTTGTCGACGCCGATCTTCTCGCTGCCACAGATGATGGTGCGTGCACCCTTGATCTTGCTCGAGGAGGGTCCGCCGACGCCCACCGTCTGCGAAGCAGTTATCGAGACGGACTGCGCGCCTACGATATGCTCGTTGAAGTTGCCACCCACGTTGTGAGTGTTCTTCGACGACACTTCGGTGGTCTGGTTGCCGCCGACGTTGACTTGCTGATGGCCACTCGCATGGACCATCATCTCTTGTTTGCCCTTGTCGTCAGTCAAGCGGATCTCGTTGGTGC
>CAZRGL010000375.1:0-4011 GCA_964599485.1 uncultured Polyangiaceae bacterium | reverse complement strand
CCACCTGTTCTTCCGCTTGGGGTTGCAAACACACTCGTTGGTGCTGCCGCCACCCGGCGTCGTGGCGCTCTGCAAGGAAGCCGTGGCCTTCTTGGCCGGCAATGGGTAGGGCACTGTTGCGGTGGCGTTGTAGACCTTGCCGAGACAGCGGGGTTCGTCTGGGCATCCGTCGCGATAGGCGATGGGCACTTCCCAATCCACGCGCGGGAGCAACATCGAGGCCCCCATGTTCATCTGCATGCTGCGTACGCGCCGCCCGGCCTTGTCGTCGTCGAGTCCCGACCGATCCCAGGGGTGGCTCACGATGATGCGGCCGAGGCCGTCGACGTCGATCTCTTCGCCGCCGGCTCCACGCACGATGGCCGTCTCCAACCCGTCGACTCGCGGCGGGTTTCTCGGCAATTCCGGTCGGTAGGTAGTCTGTCCGTCCTGGGGGATGAGCCGGCATTGATTGACGTACTGGCGGCCCTCACTGTGCATCGTGGTGGTCTGCTCGAGCGCATGAGTGACGCTCTCGACGAGATAATGACCATTGAGGTCGTCGTCGGCGATTCCCCCGATTGTGACGACTCGCCCCGGCTGCAGACGCACGCAATGGCTGCTGGCTTCGGCGAAGCGTTTGTGGCGTTGGAGCTGCTCGAGGCGCACCTTTGCTCGCCGCTTGGCGGTGTCGGCGTCGGGCACCCAGGCGGGGTACTCGAAGTGCTCGAGAGGCCCATCGCCGGCTTTCCCTTCCACGAGCACATCGGGCTTGTAGTAGTCGTAATCGCGAAGGTGCACAGATTCGTAGCCGACCTGCTTGTTGCACGTGAGCTCGAACACGCTTGCGGCGGTGTGGGCTAGGCCGCTGCCGTCTTCAAACTCCAGCGTTGGCTCGCCATCGATGGGTTCATGGGCCTGGGGAGAATCACCGAAGATCAGCTTGCACAGCCCGGCGTCGTCGGACTCGAACCAGTAGTTGATACCTTCGTCGGCGAGCAGTCGCTCGATGTAGCTCCAGTCGCTCTCGTCGTACTGCACACATTGCTCGCGCTCATGGAGCTGGTGGGCCAGACGCCATTCGATCTGGCTGTCCTGTACGCCGGCGCCCTGAAGCACTTGCGAGACGATTCCATGGACACTGAGGCGTTGAAAGATGCGGTAGCCGTGGCGCAAGGTCAGCAGCCAGGTGTTGGCCGACAGCGTTAGCTCATAAGCATGCCCCCCCCCCTGGCGGAGCGCCGGCGTACTGGGCGTCTGTGATGAGCAGATCGAGTGAGCGGACGCCACCGGCACCGTCGCCAAGCGTCAGCAATCCGATGCTGCCGACCGCGGCTTCGAGATCGATCTCAGCGTCGGCGCTGAGCACTCCTAGCTCGATCGAGGGCAGGCTGTTCATCGCCTCGCTGCCACGGACAAATACGACCGTGCACTCACCGATCGTCTCGCTGGCGAAGGCGCTTTGCTCTACCACAACTGCTCCTCATAACCTGGTCATGCTGAGGAGGCACGGAATCTCAATCACGCTCCCAAAAGTACCCTGTGGGTCGTGGGTGGTTGACTGTCCGTGGCGCTCAAGAGAAAGTCGGTAAGCGGTGCACAAGACATCATTCGGGCAAGTCGTCGCGTGGGCCGGTCCAGGGCTCTACGCTTTCGAGTGGCGCGGAGACGCTCACTTGCGCTGGTTCGCCCAAAGGGTGGCGTCACGCTTGCTGCTGGTGCTGCTATTGCCATTCATGGTGGGTGCTTTCTTGTATCTGCACTTCGTGGTCGAGTTCAGCAACGCAATGTGGCTGCGCGTTCTGAGCGCGGTCATCGCGGGAGCCGGGGCGGCGGGGGTTACGTGTGTGGGCTTGATCGTGGTGTCGCTGCCCTTCCTTGCGCTGATCTATTTTGCGGGCAGGACGCGTTTCGTGGTTACGCCGACCGCGTGGCGACTGGAGCGTTTCATTGCTGGATTGCGAGTGCGCTGTCATCGAGGCGACACTGCGAGCGTCAAGCTCGCTAGCGAGAGCCACACCGTGCGAAATGCCGGTCGTGTGCGCAGCAATTTCGGTTCGGGGTACAACACGATGAACGTCTCACGAAAGGTGATTCACCGCCTTGCCTTTCGCGATGCCGATGGCAATGTCACGCTCGGGTTCGGGGTCGTGCTCTCTCGTGAAGAGCGACGGTTCGTCCGCAAGCCCTATGATGCGCTCGTTTTCGGAAAGAAGCTCGAGTGGCCAGCCAACATGAACCCGTGGCGCCCTGCAACAGCGCCTGAATGGCTCGCCCTGGAGATGTAGACGTAGCAGCGGTTTGAACACCGCCGTGATGTACCGAGGCGCACGTTACTCGCCTCTCACCTCATGATGTCGGTTCGGTGCGCAGGTAGCGTACCAAGAGCTGAACCACCTCCTCTAGGAGGGCGTCCTGGCTGAGGCCTGGTGGGGCGTCGTGAACCAACCAGCGCGTGAGCTGTGCGGTGGTCTGGCCGAGGACGGCAGCCATTGCAGTGTGGTCGCCGCTGCGCACGTCGGCTCTGCCCGTCAGCAGCGCACTGACGCGGCTCGCTTGGCTCGCGCCGTGGTGGGCGTCTTTTTCGGCAGCGTTACCGGCTGGGGACTCGCGCAGCACCGCGGCCGACAGCGCTTTGGTCAGCGCGGGATTGGCCCGGTGCAGCGCCAGCAGATCCGACAGCAGCTGATGCAGGCCGTCGTGGAGCGGCGTGGCCGGATCCGACAGGGTGTCGATGGCCGCGTCGATGACCGCGTGGACCTCGCCATGGTGTTGCTCGAGCAGCGTGGCGAGCAGGCAGTCCTTGTTGGGAAAGTACTGATAGAGGGAACCGACCGACACACCAGCTCGCTGGGCGATCTTGTTGGTCGTCGCCCCGGCGTAGCCGAGCTCTGCAAAGATCTCGGCGGCAGCCTGAACGATCGCCGCCACCATCTGCTTGGAGCGCAGCTGGCGCGGCCGTTTTCGGGCGCTCAAGGGCTTGGTGGGAGGGCCGCAAACGCGAGCAGCGCTGCCCGCGGCTAGCGGTCGAGGGGTCAGTTTGGGTGAGCTCATTTGTTTGAAATTACTCGCATTTGACCTCCCGCATCGAAAACGCACGAGGCGCCGACTGCCGCGAGTAGACAACGCGAGCAATCATTCGCATCATACAAATGCGAGTCGTTGCTCGCAATAGCAACAACAGCAAGGAGATTGCGATGAGCCCTCAGCCATCCAGCCCAGTCGTTACAGCCAGCCCAATCGCCTCAGCCAGCCCAATCGCTTCAGCCAGCCCAATCGCTTCAGCCAGCCCAGTCGTTTCAGCCAGCCCAGTCAGCTCAGACAACAGCAGCGATGTGGATGGCTTGCCGGAGCCTCACACGTGTCCTTGGTGGGTGCAGTACCTGTTGATCAATCCCCTGCGACGATTCCTCGAGCCGCCCGACGAGCTGTTGGGTCCCCACGTCGAGCCGGACATGACGGTGCTCGATATGGGTTGTGGCTTTGGCTTCTTCAGCCTTCCGCTAGCCCGGATGGTGGGAGCCGAGGGGCGCGTCCTCTGCGCCGACGTGGAGCCGAGAGCCATCGCCCGTCTGCAGCGCCGCGCCCGACGGGCCGGCCTAGCGGATCGAATCGACACCCGGCCGTGCGAGCCGCGGGACGTGGGCTTCGGCGATTATGCGGGTCGTGTGGATCTGGTGACGGTCATGCACACGCTGCACGAGCTCGAAGATCTGCCCGGCTTTTTGAGCCAGGTGAAAACGCTCTTGAAGCCGACAGGGCGGCTGTTGGTGGTGGAGCCCAAAGGCCACGTCAAACCCGAGCACTTCGCCGCCGAGCTGAGCTGCTGTCGGGCCAGTGGTTTCCGCGAGCTACAGTCGCCCACCGTAGGCCGACGGCACATGGCTGCCCTCTTGGCAATTCAATGACCGCGTTGGGAGGCCGCAAGGCTAAGCTGGAAGAATTGGTCGAATGGAGAACATTTTCGAGCTGTAGAGCGGCCACAGCCCCAAAATGTTCTCCATAGCGTCAAATCGTTGCGCTCGCGCTGCG
>CAZRGL010000374.1:0-11185 GCA_964599485.1 uncultured Polyangiaceae bacterium | reverse complement strand
GTACGGAGTTGATCGGGCTGAGCGCCAATGTGCTCGCGCTCATGCGGCAGGACGTGCCGCTCGCCGAGGGCGGTGGTTGGCAGAGCTGGGTTCAACGCTTCCGGTATTGGCACGCTGTTTGGACACGGCGAGGCTTCGTGCAGATGTTCCGAGCCCTCTCCACCGAGCTCGAGATTGAACAACGATTGCTCGCCATGCCCGATGGCGAACGGCGCGTGACCAATCTGCGCCATTTGGTCGAGCTGTTGCACGGCGCGGCCAGCACCGAGCATCTGGGGCCAGCCGGACTGCTGCATTGGCTATCGACGCAGCGTAGCGCCGCCACGACCAGCAACGAAGCGAGTCAACTCCGGCTCGAGAGCGACGAGCAAGCGGTCCGACTGACCACCATCCACAAGAGCAAAGGGCTGGAATACCCAGTGGTGTTCTGCCCCTTCTTGTGGGACGGCACGCTTCTCAAGAAAGGCGAGCAGCACCAGCTGCTGTTCCATGACCCAGCCAATCAAGCGCTCAGCTTGCAGCTGCTGAGCGGTAACGAGGACAAGGATCGTTTGGCGGCGATGCCCGCGTATCGACAGCTGCGGCGCGAACGCTTGGCCGAGAGCTTGCGCTTGCTCTATGTGGCGCTCACCCGAGCGCGCCATCGCTGCTTCGTGGTTTGGGGCGCGCTGCGCAACCATCACAGCTCGGCGCTCGGCTACCTGCTGCACGGACGCGCATCGTCGCCTTTGGAAGAGCTGAGTGTCGAACAGCTCAAAGCCCAGCTAGGGGCACTCGATGACGAGCAGCGGCTCGCCGACATCGCGCAGCTCGTTGCAGACTCGGATGGGGCGGTGGGGCTGCGTGAGCTCGATCTACACCAGCGTCAGCCGCTCTTGCCGCAGCAGGCCGAGGGCCATGCCGCGCTGAGCTGCAAGCAAGTGGCTCGCTTAATCGATCGCAGCTGGACCGTGAGCAGCTTCTCTCAGCTGGCCGCCGCCGTCGGTCCGACGGAGCAAAGCGGAGCAAGCCGCAGCGGCGCAAACCTGCGCGAGGACGAGTCGAACCGTAGCGAGCCGAGCGGTGCCGATGCGAACAGCATCGATCACAGCGATGGACGCGATCGGGATCAGCACGGGACGACGGCAACTATTTCGCTTGCCCACGCGGGCGAGCCGGTGACCCTGTTGCGCTTTCCACGTGGCGCCAAGGCGGGCAATTTCTTCCACGATTTGTTCGAGCACCTCGACTTCACGGCTGGCGCTGAAGCGCGCGCGCAGCTGGTGGGTCAGAAGCTGCGCGCCCATGGTTATGGCGTTGATGAGTATCGAGCAATCGTCTGCCAAGCGCTCGAGGAGCAACTCACGACGAAGCTCAAGAGCGGGCGATATGGGTTCTGCTTGCGCGACATCCAACCGGAGCAGCGCCTCGACGAGTTGGGCTTCCACGTTCCCATCGCCGCCGCGCACCGTCGGAGCGCTCAGCCGATCGGACGTCAGCTCGAGCTGTGCTTTGGGCCGCCTGCCGATGCCGCTGAGGGTCTGTTGACGAGGCGAGAGCTTGCCGCGGTGTTCGCCGACCATCCCAGCGAAGCATTGCGCCCGGACTATGCTGATCGTGTCGCGCGGCTGGGCTTTTCGCCTCTGAGAGGGTTCCTCAAAGGCTTCATCGATCTGGTCTTCTGTCAGCGCGGCCGCTGGTACCTCGCCGACTACAAGAGCAACCATCTCGGTGACGTGCTGTCGTCCTACGATGAGCAGCAGCTGACCGAAGCGATGGCCCACAGCCACTACTACCTGCAGTACCACCTCTATGTGCTCGCACTGCATCGGCATCTAGCGGCACGCGTGCGGGGCTACCGCTACGAAAAGCACTTCGGTGGTGTCTTCTACTTGTTCATCAAGGGAATGAGGCCGCCGGGCGGGTCCGCGGCTGACGGCAACGGGGTGTTTTTCGAGCGCCCGCCGCGTCGGCGCATCGAGGCGCTGTCGGCATTGCTCGATCACCCCAGTCGACCTCCAGCCCGCAGTCGTCCGCGGAGGGCTGGACGATGAGTGGCGATTTGCTCCGCATCTGGGATCGGCGTGGGCTGCTCGCGCCCCTCGACGTACAGTTTGCCCGCACCATCGCCACGCTCACTGGCGAGCAAGATTGTGGGCCGATTCTGCTCGCAGCAGCACTTGCGAGTCGCGCCGTGCAGCAGGGGCACATTTGTATCGATTTACCCCGTCTCAGTCGTGGTCCTTTGCTCGATGCCGATGGCGCGACAATGCTCGACCTTCCGACTCCGCCCCTCGATCAGTGGTTGGCTCAGCTCCGCCGCAGCGCTCTGGTGGCTTCGACGCCCACTGAAGCCATGCGCCCGCTGGTGCTCGATGATGCAGGGCGGCTCTATTTGCACCGCTACGCGGCCTACCAAAATGCTCTGGTCCAAGACTTGTTGCGGCGCAGCGCGGCCGCAGAACCGGTGGACGAGGCGCTGCTGACCGAGGGACTCGATCGCCTTTTCACCGCCGTCGACCCCAAGTCGATCGACATGCAGAGGGAGGCGGCGCGGGTGGCCGTCACGCGGCGTTTGTGCGTCGTGTCGGGCGGGCCGGGGACAGGCAAGACCACAACCGTCGCGCGGCTGCTCGCGTTGCTGCAAGAGCAAGCGCTCGCGTTGCGTGGCGCGCCGCTGCGGGTGATGCTGGTGGCCCCGACCGGAAAGGCTACCCAGCGTCTGGCGACCTCCATCGTCGAGCAGCTCGACAAGCTCGACTGTAGCCAGGCCATTATCGCTTCTTTGCCCCGCAGCGCCGCAACGCTGCACCGCGCGCTCGGCTATCAATCGCGATCGCCCAGCCGCTTTCGGCACTGCGCTCAGCGCCCCCTCCCGGCGGACGTCGTCGTCGCCGACGAGGCGTCGATGATCGATCTACCCCTGATGGCCAAGCTGGTCGATGCTGTTCCCCCCGAGGCGCGGCTCATCTTGTTGGGCGACAAGGATCAGCTGGTGTCGGTGCAAGTCGGTGCGGTCTTGGGCGACATCTACTCAGGCGATTCGTTGCCATCGGGTCAGGCCGCACCGCCCAGCCCCATGGCCAGCTGTGTGGTCGAGCTGACCCGAAGTTATCGCTACGATCATCGCAGCGGGATTGGAGCGCTCGCTCGCGCCATCAAGTCGGGGGACGCCGATGCCGCGCTACGGGTGTTGCGCGATGAAGTCGGTATGCCCTACGGCGATGTGGTATTGGCCGAGCTCGACGAGCAAGCGCCCCTCGACGGCCCTCTCGGGGTGGCGGTGCGGGCCGGCTTTGGCGGCTGGTTCTCGCTCGACGATCCAGCAGAGCGCCTGGCTTGCTTGTCACGCTTCCGCATCTTGTGTGCCCACCGGCAAGGACCGTTCGGGGTGGTGGCGCTCAATCAGCGTGTCGAGCACCACTTGCGCGAGAAGTTGGGCATTCGAACCAACGCGCTGCACTACGACGGCCGGCCCATTCTGGTTACTCAGAACGACTACCAGCTGGGACTCTTCAACGGGGATGTGGGCGTCGTCGTCATCGACACTCATGGTCGCGCGCGGGTTTTCTTCGACAGCCCCGACGGGCCGCCGCGGAGCGTGGCGGCCGGCCGAATGCCACCCCATGAGACGGTCTATGCCATGAGTGTGCACAAGAGCCAGGGCTCCGAGCTCGACCGCGTTGCCTTGCTCATGCCCAGCAGCAGCTCACCCATCCTGACCCGCGAGCTCATCTATACCGGCGTCAGTCGCGCCCGTAGCCGGGTCGATCTGTTCGGCAGCGAGCGACTCCTGCGCGAGGCGCTGAGCCGCAGAGTCGAGCGCGCCTCCGGCATTCGGGACGCGCTCTGGCGGAAGTCTGCTGAGGCGGAAGTCTGCTGAAGGCAGTCGGGCTCAGCCGTCGTAGCAAGCCTCGATCAGCATGTCCTTGGTCATCGACATGCACTCTTCGAGCTCGATCGTCTCCTCGGCCATCGTGGTGCAGCCGGAGCTGTCTTGTGCGCCAACCAGCCAGGTTCCGGCCTCGAGCGGGATGAAGAAGTGTCCCTTGTCATCACTGTCGGCGAGGATAGGCTGCTCCTGCGTGGTCTGCCGCAAGGTCACGAAGGCGTTGGCAGCAGGCACGCTCATCGGGTCGCCCGGCAGCGCCCACATGTACAGATCGCCCTGCAGAATGCCGTGGGTCTCCGTACACGGAGCAAGGCCTGTTGCGCCCGTGCTGGCGTTGGCGTCTTCGTTTCCATCCAGACAAGCGGCTGCCATCAGCGGCAAGGCAAAGAGCAGCAAGATGTTCACCGCGGCGCGGCTCATGAGCTCAATGATACGCCATCACTTCAGCGACGGTCGATCAAGCTTGCCGTCCTGCCCCGGGTCGGCACTACGATCACCGCATGAAGGAAAGAACAGCCTGGCTTGTCGCTCTCACGGCCGTGTTGGCGCTCGCCTGCAACCCCCCCGCTGCCACCACGCCAGACCCAACTGCGGAAACGGCTACACCCACCGCAACGGTTTCGCCGGTATCGACATCTGCAGCCGTCGCATCTGAGACAGCGACTTCGACGTCGACCGCAACCGCTACCGCCGAGGCCGGACCTGCTGCCTGCACAGAGGGAAAGCACGTCGGCGACAAATCCAAGACGGCGCCCGCCGTCTATACCGCTTGCAAAGACAACAGCGAGTGCTCCGTCGTTACCACCCGCGGCTGCTGCGAAGAGCACTACAGCGCCGTGACCTCTCGATATTCCCACTGCATCGCTCCCGATGGGCCGGGCGCCAATTGCCGCGCCCGCTGCCCCCTGATGCCTACCAAGCTGGTCGGTAGCGAGTGTCGCAAAGGGCATTGCGCGCTCATCAAGTAGGGCCGATTTCCCGAGCATTCGGCCTGTAGCCCGACCGTGGCGCTTTCTCCGCTTGCGCCAAGGCGGTCCTGGTCGGTAAACCTTGTAACATGGCGCGGACAGCTCCGATTCCCAACATCCCAGCAATTCCGGGCATGTGCCCAGGCTTGTGTGTTCTGGCCGGGGGGGCCGGCTCTGGCGGAAAGGGCGGAAAAGGCGCCGGCTCCGGTGACGGCAGCGTTGGCGAGGGGGGTGAAGGAGGCGCGGGCGACGCCAGCGGCGATGGGCGCACGGGCGGCTGCGCCGAGGGCGATCCGGTCTGCCCCATCACCGGCCGCATGTTCGTGCAGATCTACGACTTCGGCTTCGGCGGACCCATGCCGCTGCGCTGGGAGCGCTTCTACAACTCGCGCACCTCGAATCGACCCACGCAGCTGGGCTTCGGCTGGACCCATTCTTTTGGTTGGCGCATCCGCATCCGGCGCCGTCATACCGAAGTGTTTGACGAGCAGAACCGGCTGCAGCGCTTCGATGCCTTGCCCGAGCGCTCCGGTCCGATCTTCAACGAGCTAGGCTGGCGTTTGCGTCGCGCCGCCGAGGGCATCGAGCTGCGCGTTCCGCTGGAGGGGCTGACCTATGATTTTGGTCCGCTCTGCAGCGACGGCTACCACCATTTGGTGAGGGTGCGCGATCGTCATGGCAACGCCACGCAGATCGAGCGCGACGAGCGGGGCGTCATCGTGACGATGACCGATTCGGCGGGGCGGCCCTACCGGGTCGACTCCGACAAAGAGGGCCGGATCACTCGGGTACAGGTGGCGACCAACCCCCAGCACAACAACTGGATGGAAGTAGTACGCTACGACTACGACGACCGCGGCGATCTCGGCTGCGCCACCGATGCTGAAGGTTTTCGGGGGCGCTATGTCTATGACAACCACCTGATCATCGAACACCAGACCCCGATCGGTCTGTCGTATTTCTATCGCTATGACGGCCGCGATCAGAAGGCCTACTGCGTCGAGACCTGGGGCGAGTATCCAGGCCGCGTCGACACCGCTCTCGAGGAGCCAATTGCGTCGGCGCCAGCCGGCCAGCGCGACAGCCGACGGGTGAAAGGAATCCACTACGCTGGCCTCAGCTACAGCAAGGCGGACCGCTACAGTGAGGTCGACAACGGTCTGGGGATCACCCGCTACTTCGGTGACGCCCAGGGGCGCGCTGTGCGCATCATCGACGCCAACGGCGGCGTGACCGACCGAAGCTTCGATCCGGCGCATGGGGGTATGACCGTGGAGGTCGATCCGGAGCAGCGCGCTCGCGTGATCGACTACGATGCAGCTGGTGACCCGGCGGGCAATCGTCAAAGCGGTGGGGCCGGCAACACGTCCTTCATTACCGACGAGGGTCTGCACGTCGAGCATACCGAGACGGGCATCACTGAGCGGCGCTTCGATGAGCGTGGCAATTTGGTGTTCGTTCGACACGCCGACGACACGGTCCAAGAGTCGGCCTACGACGAACGGGGTCTGCTGCGTTTCCACGTCGACCCGCTGGGCGTCAGGCGGACCTATCACCATGATGTGATGGGCAACTGCGTGCGCGTCGACTTTTCGGACGGGCCCAGCGAGCACGACGAGTACGACTACCTCGGCAGGCGCGTGGCCCACGTCGATACCATCGGCAGGCGCACTGAGTGGGGTTGGGATCGGCGTAGCGAGATTGTGCGCAAGAAGCTGCCCTCAGGAGCCGAGATTCACGTGAGCCGCAACGCCAATCGCGATCCCGTTCGCGTGGTGGACGCCGGGCGGACCACCGAATTCGAATATGGCGGCATGGGTTGGCTCACCCAGCGCACCGATCCTGGGGGAATGGTCACCACCTTTCGCTACGACGTGCAGGGCAACACTGTGGCTGTGACGAACGCCCGTGGGCAGACCTTTCGCCAGCGCTTCGATGCCATGGGTCAGAAGATGGGCGCCGATACCTTCGAGGGCCGCCGTATCGAAGTCGGACGCGATGGCAACGGAGTGCAGACCTGGCTCGACGGGCCCGACGAGCGCATCGTGCTCACCCATGATGAGCACGGGCGGCTCTCAGCCATGGAAACCGCCGAGGACACGCTCACTTTCGACTATGTCGCGGGCCAGCTTCACGGCATCGACAACGGGGTGGTCAAGACGACCTTCGATCACGATCCCATGGGCCGCGTGATCCGCGACCAGCAAGGTAGCTACGAAACCGCGGTAGGTTGGCATGGCGGGCGGATTGCCAAGGCGGCGTCCAGCACGGGTTTGCCGTTGAGCTATCGCCGCGATTTGGGTGGCGAGCTCGAATCCGTCAGCGCGGGCAGCACCATGGTCCACACCGACCATCCCCAGGGTAGCGATCGACTCAGCTACTTCGACGACAAGCTGATGCTGCGCTGCAAGTACAGCGTCGCCGGGCGGCTGCTACAGCGTACGCTGACCCGCTATGACCCTGCCGTGCCCAAGGAGCTTGCTGGCACCAGCAAGGATGACAACGTCCTGCAGTGGTCGAGCTACAGCTACAACGACGCCGATCAGCTGGTTGGCGAACGCCACTCGGACGACCGCGCCGTCGAGTACAGCCTCACTGCAGCGGGCCAAATCGCCGAACGACGGATTTGGAAAGACGGCCGCTTGCTCGACGAGGAGCGCATTGCCTACGACCCGGCCGGAACGCCGATGATGGCGGGCGCTCATTACGATGCGTTGATGCGGCCCAACAAGCTGCACAACGAGAGCTTCAGCTACGACGACGCCGGACGACTCGTCGAGCGCCTCACCGACGCAGGGACCTGGCGCTACCACTGGAACAGTCTCGACCAGCTCATTCGGGTAGAGGCACCGGGTCATGTGGTCGAGATGGACTACGACGCGCGCGGTCGACGTATGCGCAAGCGCGTGCTTCGCCAGGGTGAGCTTACCCAGCGTACTGCCTACGTTTGGAGCAACAACACCATCTCGCACGAGGTAAACGAGCTCGATGGCTCGACGCGCACCTATCTGCGCAAACCTCATTCGTGGTCATATCTGGGCCATATCGATGTGCGTGGCAGCGAGCAGACTGCCACCTATTACGTGCACGACACAGCGGGCGGTGTGGACCACGCCGTAGACGAGCGCGGCACTGTGGTCTGGCAGGCCGATCGGACAGTCTATGGGCATGCTCAGCCAACGATCGAAACGGTCGATGTCACCGCGCGCTTTCCCAACCAGTTCTACGACGCTGACGTGGGCATGGTCTACAACCGCCACCGCTGGTACGACGCGCGGCTCGGCGTTTATGTTTCGCCGGATCCATGGCACCTAGCCGGAACGCTCAACCCGCGGGACTATGTCCAGAACCCCACCTGGCAATGCGATCCCACTGGACTGATGCCACACCCTGGCGTCGGCGACGGCACGGACTCGGACACCCACCACGCCAGTCCCTCGAGCCCGGTCACCGCAGCACCAGCGACCACTTCGGACGCACGAGGCAGACCGGAAGGGCTCACGGGCGAGTACCTGTCTGGCCCAGGCCACTGGGCCAACAACACAGCGCCACACTCAGCGGATGCCGGCTACGCGGAGTGTCCCGAGACCGCGCTCGATCGCGGTAGCGGCTTCGGCAGCACCAACAACCCGAACAGCGCCCAGTCCGTTGTGGATCGCGCTGGCGCGTCGCACGGTTGTCACTCTTGCGGCTCCAAGGCATCTGGCTACTCGAATGCCGCCCACTGGTGCTGCGACCATCAGCCGCCGCGCACGACCTACAGCAGCTCGACGGCTTCGAGAACGAGTGACTCATCATCTCGGGATGCATCGCGCGCTGCAAGCAGCAGCGGCAACGTGCGCCTCTATCCACACTGTAGGAACTGCGCGAGCCGCCAAGGTGGCGTCATGTCGCAGATGCCTCACGCAGATCGCGTGTCCCGTGGATTGGCGGTGCTCGGCGGATTCTGACGGAACGGTCTATTTCAGCTTCTTGAGGAGCTTGGTGGCAAGCGCGGCGGGCTTACCAGCCCCGGCAGCAGCTTGTTCCAAGAACGGGCGTGCGAAATCGGCGTGTTCGACGAACCAGTCGCTCGCTGCCTTCTTCGCTTTGGACGCCAGCGCCATGTCGAGCATCAGCGGTGGGATCTTGTCCGAGCTTATCGCGCCGAGTTGCTGGACCACGCGAGCGTGGGCGGCTGCAGGCTTGGGGCCGCGCTTGTACTTCTTCCACCATGATACTTCGAGATCGAGCACTCCCTGGCCGCCGAGGAATGTCAATCGTGCGTCGACCTCGCCCGATGCATCCGGCGGGCCCGAGGCCTTGACCGAGGCGAGAACGAAGGCGGGGTCATCGCACACGTGAACCAGGCTCACTGGGCTCAGCTTGCCGCCCGGGGCGTAGCCACTACGCTCGGCGCCGGCCTTGCCGTTGAGCACCGGATCGAGCCACTTGATCGGGTAGGTCGCGCCGACGGACGCAATTCCATCGGGGCGCGTCTTGGCGAAGCCGTCGAGCACCGCGCTGAGCCGCTTGCGGTACTTGGCTGCTTGGCTCTTGGGCAAGCGCAAGAGCAAGAAGCCGATCTGGTTGACGATGTCGCAGCGCGGGATGTCGTGCTTGGTCCAGTTCTCTGTGTTGTTCTCGAAGTCGGCGGTCAGCCCCTCGATGACGAGCTCGGTGCCGCATACCGCCTCGAGCAACAGCGGAAACAGCCCTGGGTAGCGCATGAAGACAGAGCGCATCGACAAGAAGGTCTCGAGCAGCTTGCTACCCTCTGCTTTTGAGACGGGGCCGGCCGTCTCGATACCCTGGCGGGCGACCTTGCTCATTTGACCGGGGTGGTCCCAGCCGCCCGCCAATGCGCGCACGACCCGATTGGCGACCTCGCGCGGCCACACTCGTTGGCTGGGCTCGGGGTACTCGAGGACGATGGCGTCAGCGGCGGCCAACGGGTCAGCTCCCTCGGCGTCGTCCTGCAACAGAACCATGTGGGGCCAACCGAGCGCGAAGAGCAAATCTTGCTCGGCGGTGTGCGCGAAGCCCTTCTCGAGCTGAGCGGCGCCAGCGGCTTTGGCGCCATGCTTCAAGGCGCCGCTGTCGGCCTTTGCAGCAGTCTTTTCAGGGGCTCGTTTCTTGGTCTTGCTCGTGGCCATGGCCAGCAGCTTTAGTCCAGCGCTGCCGGCGTGTCAGCTGTGTCAGCCGTCCTGGCCAGCCGGCTCACAGTGCGCGCGCCAGTCCAGGTTGGCGCGCCCCGGCGCGAAGAGAGAGGCGTCGCGTGCGACGAGCGCTGCGGCCAGTGACCCAAACACCGCCGACTCGCTCGGCTTGCCACGCCAGCGCTCGCCCGGCGCGGCCATGCGCACGACGTGCTCGAAGGAATCGCAACAGACCATCAGCTCGGCTTCGGCCATGCCGGCAGCTTCACGAAGCGCCTGGCCGTCGTGCCAGAAGGCGCCGGGGTGGGCATCGAGATAAGCGCGAGCGGCCAGCGTGGCTTCGGGAGGCGATCCGCTGTTGGCGCAAGCCAGTGAAGCATCGAGCTTCTGGTCGGCAATTTGGCTGGCCGAAAGACACACCTCTCCGGCTGGACCCACTACGCGCATTTCGCCGTCGGCTTGTCGCTCGAAAGAGAGGCCCAAGCTGCGGTGACCATTTGGCACTCGGCCCGGCGCGACCCGTGAGCCATAGGCGAAGAGCTGAACGGCGAGGTTCTCCGCGTCGCTGCCTTCGATGCGTTCGAACATGATGGCCCAATCGTCGCCGCTCGCCCTTAGCGCGCTCAGGCGTATGCCCAAATAAGCAGGCTGTCCAGCCGACGAGCACAGCTCGGGCCACTGCTCTGCGCCATCGAGCTGCGCCAAAATGGCCGCGGCGTCGAGCTCGGCAGCAGCCCCAATCTGCGCGAACACCTCTCGGGTCCACGTCTCGCCACGGGCGCTCGCCACCAGGTCGAATATCTCACCGGGATTTCCTTGCGCCATCGCTTTGAGAACTTTGGCGCCGCGTTCGTCACCGTCGTGGGCCTTGTCTGCAAGCAATGCGAAACCCAAGCTCGCGTGACGATCGAGCCAGGTCAACAGCAAGACCATGGCTTCCCGCGTGTAGCCTTCGGGCGCCTGGACCGGCTCGGGCGTCTGCTCTGTGGCGTCGATGTCGCCCGGGCTATCGACCGCAAACGGACCTGGCCAAGCTGTGGGATCGACGCGCTCATCGATTGCGCGCACTTGCCACACAATCTCGAACGCCTCTTCGGTGCCTACCGCTAGCAGGTGGGCGACAACACACCAGGGCACGTTGACGAGCACGCCGTCGGGCTGCAAGAAGCTTCCCAGCCAAGGGACGATGTCGTTGCCGTAGCGTTCGT
>CAZRGL010000373.1:0-11194 GCA_964599485.1 uncultured Polyangiaceae bacterium | reverse complement strand
GTGATCTTCAGGAGCAGCAGCTTCATTTGAGGTTCGTGAAGCGATCGTACATCGTCAAACGGCCAGAGAACCCAAGACGACTGTCGAAACCGTGCTCTCAGCTTCGTCGCTCGGTGGGGGAAAGCGCCACGAAGAAGACACGCCTCAACCCGAGGGCCATGCCGCCCCACAGCGGCGCCAACCAAAGCGGCACCGGCAACCAGCGGGCGTTGCTGTAGTGGAAGAGACCCGCCGCGATCAGGCTCAGCTCGATGACCAGATCGAGCCCAACAGCGATCAAGACGATGGCGATGTCGCCCGGGGCCCGCCACAGGAACAGACGAAGGCTGAGGTAGCCAAGCGTCAACAGCGTGAAGAGCACTTCGTGAGGGTGAAGAATCACCGGCGCCAGGAACCACAAGAGCAGCAGTGTCGCCTCGATGCCCAAAGCTGCCGCCGACCGATCGAGCACAAAGCCGAGGCGGTGTTCGACGCGAAAGAAAATGGCGCCCGCTACTGTCAGCCCGCAAAAGTAGACGACCGCAATCCACCACGGCACCCGAGCTCGGGCGGGCAGCACCCAAACGCTGGCGTGCTGATGGGCCATCTCCGCCAATGTGCCGACGGCAGCCCCAACAGCGCCGAGCAGCGCGAGACGGCGTGCCGACAGTCTTTTTGAGGCTCCCCGTCGTTCAGGCAGCAGTCGCTCAGGCAGCGGTCGTTCAGGCAACAGCTTTCTTGCGTGAAGCTTCGGCTAGGCTGACTCGAGCTTCTTGCGCTTGACCATTTCGACCAGTGTGGTGCGGTTCATGCCAAGCAGTTTGGCTGCACGATTCTTGTTCCACTTGGTGCGGTCGAGCGCTTGTCGAACGAGGTTGCTCTCGTACTCTTCGATGACGGCGCGCAGGTTGATGCCATCGTCGGGCAATAGCGATACTGGACCCGAAGTGGGCGCCTCGGCAAGGCCGCGTAGATTCGCCGGGATGTCCTCGCGGGTAATTTTCGGACCGGGTGAGAGGAGCACGGCGCGCTGCACGACGTTCTCCACCTCGCGGATGTTGCCTGGCCAATCGTGGGCTTTGAGCGCCTCGATCGCCTCGGGGCAGAAACCCTCGAGATCGTCGCGACCCGCCATCTCGAGCGACTCGCGGTAGAAGTGGGCAACCAACAAGTCGAAGTCTTCCATGCGCTCACGAAGCGGCGGCAAATGGATCTCGATCACGTTGAGGCGGTAGTAGAGATCTTCGCGGAAGTTCCCTTTTGCAACTTCTTCGGCGAGGACCTTGTTGGTCGCTGCGATGATCCGGATGTTGCAGTTGATTGTGCGATTGTCGCCGACGGGGGTGTACTCGCGTTGTTGCAACAGGCGCAGCAGCTTGGCTTGGAGGTTCATGGGCAGCTCCCCGATTTCATCGAGGAACAGCGTTCCGTTCTCCGCCTGAGCGACCCGTCCTTGTCGCGTGACGTGGGCGCCGGTGAAGGCTCCGCGCGCATGGCCGAACAGCTCACTCTCCATGAGCGCTTCGGGCAATGCACCACAGTTCACAGTCACGAGCGCTTCGTCACAGCGTTTGCTCGCATCGTGAATTGCGGCAACGAAAGACTCCTTACCGGTGCCGCTCTCGCCCGTGATGAGGACGTTGCAGCTGGATTTCGCAATGCGGTCGACGGTGTGCATGAGCGCTTTGATCTTGGCGCTCTGCCCGACAATCTTGCCGCGTGAGGTGGGCCTCAATGTTAGCCGTGCCCTACCTTCTTCGTTGGTCGCGCTTTGCTCCATCCATTCCTCCCGTCAATCCCCCTGGCGTATTTCGGAGCTACTGGTGCTACTTTGAAAGAGTAAGGTGGGTTGGGAGGCTCTGTCAACGAATCAGGCCTGAAAAACCGTTTTATTCTGATTACTTACATTGGCACCAAAGGGGCGATGACTGCCCCTTTTGTGGGCGGCTGTAGCACATTTGGCGTCGTTGCCACCCTTGCCCTTTGCTCCGAGGGCGAAGTGTTCGTATTCAAGGTTGATGCCAAAACCTTGCCGTTCGGTGTCACCGCGGTGGCGGAGGCCCAAATCGAGTCCAGGCAGCTGCAACGCCAGAGGCAATTGCTATAGCGAACACGGGTGTTTGCTTGCCAACGTCTCATGTGAGCTCGAACGTGATGTCCCACAAACACCTTCATCGTGACACGGCGGCTGCGAAGGGTGAAGATTCTGGTGGGTGTCAAAGTAATGGCACCCTTGTGCGTCGAAGTGCCGACACCTTGACGTGTAGGTGTCGGTCCGCTGACATGTGGGCGGCCTGAGTCGGGCTCAGCTGCGAGGTGATGCTCGTCCTTTCGGTCGCTTCGCGGGCAGGTGACCTTGCTGTGTCGCGGCACGCTCCTTGCGACGTACCTGCGCGTGGCGTTCAGTCCATCAGTAGCTCTTTCAGCTCTTCCCGCGTTGCGCGGTCCGGCCAGCGGACGAGTCGCTTCGGGGCGCGCCGCAAATGGAAAACGCGTGGCCCGCACGGTTGCCCCCCATCGCACACCAGTCTCGATGTCGCACGTGCGCAGGTCACTTGCGGCGGCGCATCGGCGCTTGCATGGCCAGCCAGCACCAGCAGCCTTGCTCGACATTCTCACCGCGCACGTGGCGCACGAGACTGCTCGCGGCCAGCGAATGTTCAACTTCAATTTTGGTGGCATGAAGGGGGCAGGGCCCAGCGGACTGACGGCTCGCTACCAGACAACCGAGTTTCTCGATGGGTCAAAAAAGAGCATCGTCGATGGTTTTCGCGCCTACAGAACGCTTGACGAGGGTGCGGTCGATTATCTGCAGCTGATGGACCGGCGTTTCGGCGCAGCGCTCGATCGCGCCGCTGAGGGAGACGTCGACGGCTTCACCGAGAAGCTGAAGAAGAGCCGCTACTTCACAGCCCCGCTCGAAGCCTACAACAAGGCCATGCACGCGCATGTGCGCGAAGGGACGTCGGGCCGGGGGCCAGCGTACGACCAAATCAAGCAGGGTGGCCGCTATCTATATGGTGCTGAGCTGGCTAGTGAGGGCATGCGCCTCGAGGGTGATGGGCTCGGCCTGCCGACATCGGTAGAGGTCGCACGGGTGCTCGGGGCGATGAGCTCGCTTACGGCCCGAATCGGCAGTCCCACGGATCCATCGCAGGATCCAGCTGACGGCTAGAAGCAGTTCTCGTCGTCCTTCACCCCTGGTCGACAAGTGCGCTGCGGCCACCGTGCTTGCCCCACCGTGCGCCAGCGTTTGGAAAAAAAGGGCTCAAGAAATCCAGGGATTTGCCGTTCGATGGACTTGAAGGGTTCTTGGCGGGGCCCTTCAAACGCCCCTTTTTTTCCAGGCTCTCATCCCGAGTCTGGGAAGTTGCACGGTCAAGGAAGACCGTGCCGAACGTAGCGAATACGCGCCACGCTCATCCCACAAGGGCGGCAATTAAAGGAAGGAATCCGAGTAATGCCGTTAGTCATCAACACCAACGTTTCGTCACTCGAAGCGCAGAAGAACCTCAATCGTTCTCAAGCAACCCTACAAAAATCGTTTCAACGACTCTCCAGCGGTTTCCGCATCAACACCGCGTCCGACGACGCAGCCGGCATGGGCGTCAGCGAGTCACTCAAAGCTCGCATTCGCTCCTTCACCGTCGCCGAACGAAATACCAGAAACGCCATCAGCATGGCAAACACCGCTGAGGGCGGTCTAAACGAGATCAGCGGCATCGTCATTCGTATGCGTGAGCTGGCGGTGCAGAGCGCCAACGGCGACTTGACCTCGACCGACCGAAGCTATCTGGATACCGAGTTCCAGCTTCTCAAGGACGAAATCACGCGTCTGTCAGAAGCAACGGAGTTCAACGGTAATGAGCTTCTCGCCGGCACCGCTGCATCGGTGTCGTTCCAGGTCGGTATCAACACCACTTCATTCGACAGCATCTCCGTCGACTTCGGCGGAATGTCCATCAGCGGCATGGGTCTGAGTGGTATCGGCGTCGGTGGCTCCACCGCCACCAACGCACAGGCTGCACTCGGCGCCATCGACGGGGCTTTGACTTCGGTCACTACAGCCCGCGCCCGTTTCGGTTCTGCGACCAACCGACTCCAAATCGCTGTTGCCAACTCACAAACCATCCGCACCAACCTCAAGGCTGCCAACAGCGCCATCCGCGACGTGGACATCACTGAGGAAACCTCCGTGTTGGCCCGTTCGCAGGTGTTGCTCCAAGCAGGCACCTCGGTGCTGGCGCAAGCCAACCAGTCGCCGAACTTGGCGCTTTCGCTGTTGCGATAACCTCGCGATAAGCGTTCTCGGCGACACCAGAGCAATAAGTAAGCGCAGCGCGGACCTACTCAGGCGCGTCGTCTCAGCTACTTTTTTGCTCAAGTAAACGGAGCGTTTGTCCGTTCACAGAAGAGGAGGATTGTGTCCGCTTATTGGCACGCAAATCGCATGTAATTTGGTCGGTGGGTGAGCCCTCGCTTACCCGCCGGTTCAAAAAGCTGGTTAAATTCCAATGAGTATTACGTTTGGCGGCCTAGCAACGGGTCTCGACACCAATGCCCTTATCGACGGGTTAATGGCGGTCGAGGGCATTCCGCTGGCGCGTAACCAGGCAAAACAATCCTCACTTACCTCCGCAAAGAGCACCCTCAGCAGTTTTCTGAACAGCGTCGTTGCCATCAAGACGGCTGCTGAGGGGCTCGATACGGAGTCGGAGTTCGCCTCTTTCGCTGCCACTTCGAGCGACACCGACAAGCTCGTCACCACAGTGACGGGCTCCGCTCAGTCTGGCAGCTACCAAGTCGACGTCGACTTTCTTGCGCTCGAAACGCGAACCAAGAGCGATCCGTTTGCCAGCGCGACCACGGCGCTGGGCGATTCGGGTGACCTCGAGATTACCGTCGGAGGCTCGCCGATGGTCGCGGTGAGCATCGTGGCAGGTGATTCGCTCGCCGATGTCGCCACCAAGATCAACAGCAGCGATGCGCGGGTCAACGCCTCGGTCATCTACGACGGCTCCAACCACCGCTTGTTGATCCGCGGCGATGATACCGGCGCCGTCAACGATGTGACTTACAACGAGACGGGCTCGGTCAATCTGGGGGTCGATACCGTGTCTGATCCCGCAAACACCTATCAGAATGCCCAGGACGCCCAGATCCAGATCGATTCGCAGTTTACGATTACGCGCGCGACCAATGCATTTTCCGACGTGATCCCAGGGTTGACCCTGACCGCTGTCGAGACGACGACGAGCGCTATCACTGTGACTGTCGATCCTGACGCCGACGCTCAAGAAACCAAGTTGCAGACCCTGGTCGACGCTTACAACGCGGCGGTTTCAGGCGGACACTTGGCCTCGGGTTGGGGTTCGGTCACCGCGACCAACTCCAACCTTGCTGGTGACAGCGCAGTTCGCACCACGCTCGATACCCTCGCCAAGACGGTCACCCAGTCGTTGTCCGGACTGAGCGGGAAGTACAACATGTTGGCCGCCGTAGGCGTCAACATGACGCAGGGTGGCTCGATGGAGATCGACAAGGCGGTGCTGCAGGCTGCGCTCGATGACGATCCCCAAGCTGTCGCCAAGGTCTTCGTCGGCGACCCAGACGCGAGCGTCACAGGCGTCATGGAGCTGTTGGTCGAAGCGGTCGAGCGGACGGCTGAGGACACCGATTCGATCATCAACAATCGCATCGACGCCTTCACGGACCAGATCACTAGACTAGAGGAGCATGAGCTCGACCTCGAGCGCCGGCTCGACGATTACGAAACCCGTCTACGCAAGAAGTTCACAGACTTGGAGATCCTCGTCAGCTCCATCCAAGGCCAAGGAAACGCCGTTGCCGGGTTGGCCAACCTGCCCGGCTTTGGTGGAGCCGCAAGCTAAGCGGCCATGAAGCTCTCAATGCGCTAACCTGTACCTAAGCTCCAGCAACTCTCATGCGCAATCCAGCCATCAACCGTTACAAATCAGTGCAGGTGAAGACCTCCTCGCCGGGAGAGCTGCTCAGCCTGCTCTACGATGGTTGCATTCGTTTCTTGAACGAAGCAATTGCAGCAATGGAGGAAGGCCACCGCGCGCGCGCTGGCGAGCGTCTTGACCGCGCGTACGCCATCATCAGCGAGTTTGCCAGCACCCTCAGGCGCGATGTTTGGCCAGAGCTGTGCGACAACTTGGAGGGCGTTTACATATTCTGCATGGGCCACATCGTGACGGCCAACGTGGAGCAGGATCCCGAGAAGGTGCGCGAGATCGTTCGCATCCTCGAGCCGCTTCGCGGTGCTTTCAAGGAAGCAGTGCGCCAAGTACAGACAGGTGAGGCGAAGCTGCAGCCGCACCCTGACCTCTGAGGGGACCATGGCTGACATCGAGAATTGCCTGGTTGAAGCCCTGCGCATGACGGAGCAACTGGCCGAGCGCGTCGTGGAGCCCGAAGAGCTCAAAGTGCTGATTGACGCCCGCGCCCCGCTACTCGATGCCGCCGCCCAAGCTCGTGAGGGTGGAGCTGCGTGGGGGGAGCGGGAGACCTCGCTGGCTGAGCTCATCTTGCAAGCCGACCAACGCATCCTCAAACGGCTTTGGGAACCACGCAAAGACGCGTTCGGTTGGCTCATGGAGCGCGACCCAGAGGTCGAAGCGAAGATGCCCTCCCTAGCCGCGCTGCGGGACCGCTTCTGACGAGTCGCTCGATCTGCCGGGATTTGCCCATCGGCTGCCGAATCGCGCGATTACGCCGTCAGTATTGAACGCAGCACCGATCATCGTCACCATAGGGGGGATGAAACACGATACCTTCTTCGCCTGTCTCGGTTTCGTAGCCGGCGTATCGTTTTGCTTCGACGCGGCTGCCGACTGGCCGATGCCGCGCCAGAATGCGCGCCGCACCGCTGTCGCCCAAGGTCTGAGCGACATCAGCCAGCCGGCAACCTTCTGGCGTTTTTTCGCCGGCGGCGTGATCGGCTCGAGCGGGGTGGTTGCCTTGGACGTGGACGGCGACGGCAAGCAAGAGCTGGTGATGTGCTCAGCGCGGCGCGTCATCGCCAAGCGTCCCGCTACAAACGATGTCGTTTGGCAGAACACGGGGACCGATTGTCACGAGCTTGTCGGCGTGTCCGATTTGGATGGTGACGGCGAAGATGAGCTCGTGGTGCGATCGGAAAACCGGGTTTTCGTGCTGCGCGTCAGCGACGGCACTACGCACTGGGGCGAGCCGATGGGCGAAATGGGTACCATTGGCTCGGGTGGTGTTCGAGTCGGCGATCTCGACGGCGACCAGCGGTCCGACATCCTCATTCAAGAATGTGGTTGCTGCGGCGTGAACAGTGGCAACACTGGGTTCGCGTACAAGTTCAGCGGCGGCGGTGCGAGCTTGGCCGCGCCAAAGCTACTGTGGACCCTGCCCGTGGTCGCATGTGGTGGAACGCGAGCGGCAACTCTGGCGCGCATGCGGTCCACCAGCGCGGCCGATGTGGTGCTTGGCGTCGACACCGAGCTACAGCTGGTCAGTGGGACCCATGGCAAGGTCGTGGCGACGACGGGCAATTTTGGCAAGAGCGTTCAGCTCAGTCGTTGCCAAGCAGTCAATGTCGACGATACGCCAACCGAAGAATTGCTCTGCGGATTGGTTGGGCAAATAGGTCCACCCAACAACGGTCGGCGCGTCTTCTTGGTTCGCTACGTTCAGAATCCGGTGCCCAAGCTCCAAATTGACTGGCAGGTGCTCGTTGGCGTGCAGGATGGACAGGTCAACCTCCCCCCGTCTTGGGTCGCTGATCTCGACGCAGACGGAACGCCCGAGGTCGTGGTCGCGGGCAAGAACGCCGACGACAGCTGGACGACGCAGGTGCTCGACGCTCGCTTTGGAACGAAGCTCGGCAGCGTCGAGGGGCACCAGGTCGTGGGTACCGCTCCAATCGTGCCGAGCGGTCGCTCCGTGGTGTTGACTGAAAAAGATGGCGAGCTGTTCGGGTGGAGGTTGGCAGTCAACAACACGCCGTCGATGGTGCCGCTCTGGTCCTTGCCGGGTCGAAAGGCGGTGGTCGTAGAGGATTTGCAACGGAGTCAACGGAGCTTCCTGAGGCAGGAGGTGTTGAGCCTCGATTTCGACCAGGACGGGATTGACGAGTTGGTCACCATGGCCCGTGAGTCATCTGCAGATCTGACCTTGAGTCGAACCAGCAATGGTTTCCCAGAGCAACTCGGCATCTACCAGGCACCGGTTGACACGACGCTGCTCACCGCTTGGCACTTTCCACCTCAAGGTGGGGGGCTCGGTTTGGTCGTCGCGCAGAGTGACGGCAACATGCACCTGCTCGACAGCATGCTGCAGCCCGCTAGTGGCGACAAAACGATAGGCGCCTCATTTGGCGGTTTCTACAGCACCGGGGGTTTTCGCCAGCTTTCCACAACGCCGCTCTTGGGCATCATCGATCTGGGCGCACCTGGCCTATTGGTGTCGAACAGCTCTGGTGCTCTGCTTCGCTTGGACGCGAGCTCGGCCAGTCTGTCGCAGGGACCCGCGACCGTCTGGTCGCGACCTCGAACGTCGGGCGCGTTGATCGTGCCTGGTCTCAACGCCGGTGCAAGTGGGCTATTGGCGCTGGAAACAGCGAGCTCGGGCAACCAACAAGATGTGGTGGCCTTGAGCGCCAGCGGCCAAACGCTTTGGGTTGCGCCGCTGCCGGGCGTTGCGCTGACGGACGTGCTCTGGGGTAAGGTGAATGGGGATCCGGTTGCATATGTCCAATATGGAGATCCGAACGACACCATGTTGCGCACACGCGCTCTCTCGGGCGGGGCGGGGCAGACGTTGTGGGAAGCGACGCCCTACGGTCCCGGCAATCGTCAGCCGGCTGGCGCTGCGGTAGCCGATTGGGACGGCGACGGATCGGACGATCTCGTCTTTCAGCAGGACGCCACCAGGGTCATTAGTGGTGCTTCTGGCAACGAGTTGCTTTCGAGCCCTGCTGGCCCCACCTATTTCATGCCCATTGTCGCTGACGTCGATGCCGACAACGTCGACGAGGTGACGCTCTTCGGCGGGCTCGGTGCTCCGCGGACGCTGAGCCACGATTTACAGAGCATCCTGTGGATCGGCGATGGCGCCGACCGGCCGATGCCCTACGGTGCTTTGGTTGCGTGCCCAGGCCTGCCGCAGCTGTTGGTGGGCAGCTCGTTGAGTCAGCCAGCCAGGATACGTTTCATCGCCACAGCTGGCGCCACCGCCGGTAGCGAAATTTTTCGGGTGCTCGCTGGTGGCGCGATGTATCTCGACGAAGCGGCAGCCGAGCAAGCCCAAGCACAGCCTGGAGCATTGTCTTCGCCCGTTGTGCACAGCAATTTGAAGGGTGACGGTCGTGCCAAGCTGTTGGTTGGCTCCACCGATGGCTGGCTCTATGGCTTGGATCCGTGCAGCTCACCGCCCGAGCTGGCCTTCACGGTGAATTTCGGCTCACCGGTTGGTTCAGTGGTTTTTGGTGACACCGATGGAGACGGCCTAGACGAGATCGTGGCGAGCGTTGCGGATGGCTATCTCTACGGCCTGAAGCAAACGCATGTGCAAGCCGTGGCTGAGGTTTTCGACACCGATCCGCCGAGCGGAATCACGAGTGAGGACGTCGACGAAATCGAGACCTTCGACACGCTCTACGCGAGCTGGACTGCTGTGGCTGGAGCGGATGGTTACGAGCTGGCGGTAGTTCGTGACGCGCTCGATGGCGGTGGTTTCTTGCAGGGCTGGACTGCGGTGGGCCCAGAGCCGAGCGCTGCCATCGGACCGTTGTCGCTTGCGGACGGCAAGCGCTACTTCATCACAGTTCGCGCCGTCGAAGCTGGGCAGGTTTCGCCCGACACCATGAGCGATGGCGTACGGGTGCACCTCCTCGTACCAGCCGATGCCGGTGCAGGTGGCAGTGGCGGCGCCGAACCCGAGCCCACCCACGTGCTGATCGTCGGCCGCTCTTGTTTGTACTGCGCCGCCAATGTGAGCAGATCGGAGCCCCACGGTTGGCTCAGCCTAGTGGGTCTGCTGGCACTCCTGGGTCTGCGTCGCCGCAAACTTGGATTTCAGTAACTCCTGCTCGGATGCGGACCCGGACGCGGACTCAGTGCTCGTGCTCTCGCGTCACCCCTGGATAGGTCGGATCGCCAGGCTCGTGGCGCGGATTGTCCGTCTCGTGGGAGCAGTCTCGGCCTGACAATTGTATCAGGGTCTCCTTGTCGAAAATGAACTGCTCACGGGAATCATAAGACGACGCATGGTGTCCGCTATCCATGCGAATGGCATCACAGGGGCAGGCTTCGACGCAGTAGCCACAGAAAACACAGCGCAGCTCATCGATGACGAACTCAGCGGGATAACGCTCGTAGCCGTGCCGTTCGTCACCTTCGGGGTATTCGGCTGGCTCGATATGGATGCATTGAGCAGGACATGCTGTGGAGCAACAGAGGCAGGCCACACAGCGCGGCGAACCGTCCTGTCGGACCGCCAGGCGATGCAGGCCCCGGAACCGCGTGGGATAGGGGCGGCGCTCTTCGGGGTACTCGATGGTGGTAACCCCGCCATCGAAGTCCTCGAGCACGGGGTCACGCTTCTGTCCCAGCAGGCGCTCTTTTACGTTTCCGAAGAAGTGGCGCATGGTCACGCCCGTGCCCTTGATCCACTCGGCCAGATAGATCTGCACCTGGGCTGAACGTTCGGGGCGCGGAATGACCGCGCCTTCGACGCCTCGAACCGCGGGTTTGGTCCACGAGGTCATTGTGTCTTGCTTGTTGCCCATGTCCTCTACGCCTGCATCTCGGTGGGTTTGATGCCGCCTTTGGCCGCGGTGTATCGCGCCGCGCTGCTACGTACCACGCGCCGGAACTTGGTGGGCTCGAGCAGCCAGGTGACGAAAGCTACGGCGGCGACCAGCGCGCCCACTGCAACCAAGGCCTGGCTGATGTCGGCCGCAAACGCGAGCGCCGACTGGACGGCGGGACCCGCCGAGTCGATGCCCAGAAGCACCAAGCCAGTCAAAAGGATGTTCGCAAGCGCCAACGGCAGCAGCTTGGTCCAGCCCAGCTTCATGACCTGGTCGTAGCGGAAGCGCGGCAAGGTCCAGCGGATGAACACCTGCAGCCAGGTGAGCAAGAGGGTCTTGCCGAAGAAGGCTATGACGTGGATTACGGTCACCGCCAAATGCGACATCTTCAGCGAATAGAGCAAGGTG
>CAZRGL010000372.1:0-11203 GCA_964599485.1 uncultured Polyangiaceae bacterium | reverse complement strand
TTGGGTCTGACCAGCTCGTTCTTCTTCAGTTGAACGATGTCCCACCAGTCTTTTGCCCAGGGGAATGAGGATCTCCATGCAACGACTCGGCCGTTTGGAGAAATGACCAATTTGCTCGCCCACCCAGCATGCGCCTCCCAGCTCTTGACTGCCTTGAGCCTCAATCCGCATAAGTGGTCCTTCGACCGCAGACCGCGGTTGCCGCGGTCATGTCTCAAGATATGAACGGCGCCGGGGTCGGGTGAAGCGGCGGCGATGGTCTCTCCGTCGGGCGAGAATGCGACGGAGTAGACCTTCGCCATCAACACATCAGAACGAGCCACCCGCACACTCGTCTCGTGGTTCCACAAAGAAACCCGCCCGTCCTCGGAGCCCGATGCGAGCCATTTGCCATTCGGCGAGAAGGCTACGTCATAGACGATTCCCATTGCGGAACGTTCGAGGAGGTACAACTTCTTACGTTGTCGCCTGGTTTTGACGTCCCAAATGCGGATGGTCCCGTCGGCTGACCCAGAAGCGAGTATCTGACCGTCTGGCGAGAACGCGATGGAACGGACTCCCGCAGTATGGCCCTTGAGGGTGGCTACCAAGCGTTTCGTGGCCACGTTCCATAACCTGATCGTCTTGTCACCTGATCCCGAGGCGAGTGTCTTGCCGTCGGGCGAGAAAGCGACCGCCGACACCCCATTGTCCGATCCCGCGGAACCCCGAGAAGGCAATGCCAGCTTGGCTTGCTCTGTTTGTTCGTCGAGTTTCCAGACGCGCACGGTGCCATCGGCTGAGCCAGAAGCGATCACCTTGCCATCCGGCGCGAAAGCTACCGCCAGAACGTCATCCGTATGGCCCTTCAAGTTTGCGCGTTGTGCGCCGCTCGAAACATCGAAAATGGCCAACGCGGGTGAACCGCCCACCGCGAGCGTTGTGCCATCCGGGGAAAAAGCAAGCCGCCACCCGCGATGGTGGATACGCGACGTTTCCTTGTCGAACCTGTCCTGGTGGATGATGGATATGGTGGGTCCGTGGGAGATGGCGAGCAAGCCCGAAGGATGATGCCAGGCCACGTGGGCTACGGTTCGGGGCAATCCATTCGGCGTTTCTAGCTTGACCGTCTTGCCGGTCAATGACTCGAGCTCCAAGATGCCACGGTCAAAAAGACGCTGCGCCTCGGCGTGCTCACCCATCTTTTCGGCCAGCTCGCCGGCTGCGAGGAGCGCCTGACCGTTGGGGCGCCACAGCTTCCAGGCGGATAGGAACATGCGTTTGGCAAGTGCATGGCTACCCTGCATCTCCGCGGTCCTAGCCTCCGAGTACACTTGTCGCATCATCGCTTTGGCTTTCGGCGTGTCGTCGAACCGCTTGTCGAGCAACTCAGCGAGTTTGAGCGCCGCGCCCGCCGCTTTCTTTGCTTCGGTGCTCGCCTTTGGATTTGTCTTGATCGTGGTGGCAAGTGCGCGCGTGGGCTGCCAAAGACCCAGCTCGGACAGCGTACGTACCTTTTCGGCCCAGCTATTCGGCGCTTGTTCCGGGCAGAGGCCGTTGGCTCGACGGATCACTCTCAGGGCGCGATCGAGCTTGCCCAGCTCGAGCAGACCGGCCAGGCGAGTCCGCTCCTTGGCAGCGACCTCACATGGCAGGGGCTGGCGCTGGGGGTTCTGAGCCAGAGGCACCGGCTCGAGTACTTTGGTCTCGAGACCTGGCATCGTGCCGCCCGAACACGACGACAAGAGCAGCGTGACCAGCACGGCGGATAGCGCGCGGCCGCCGTGCCGCGCGTAGTTATGGGACCAGGATATGTTCATCGGGCTTTTCGTCATTCAGCCGCGAAACGGTGGAGGAGACGGGTTCTTTCTTTGCTCCACCGGGCCGAGGCTCCAGCCTACCACTTGCCACGACGCCACCTGCCTTTTCGTGCCCTGTCGAGACCCAAAACAGGGCCAGTCAGTGATCGGCTCAGGTCTTGGCACGCGAACGTTGGCCACGCCTTGATTTCGGACACGCCCACGCTCATTATGGCGTCTAGGCGTTCGGGATCACGGTGTCACGAATGGTCGAATTCGCTCGACCTGAGGAGCGGCCCAGAACCGAGTATTATCCATGACCGTACAGGGGTCGGATGAGCTGATCAACGAGCACCCGCGCATCGATTTTGGCAGGCGGCAACTGCACAGAGTCATTCGGGGCGACTACCGCGCGAACCACGGCTGGGGTGATCCGTACGTTTTCGCCACACCGCCCAAGTCCCCGATGAAGGGCTATTGTACGGCGCTGTTGCGAGGGCATGTATCGGTGCTCAGGCTCGACGCTGAAGGTGGCCTCGAGCTGGTGGGCTACGACTACTGCAGGGGTCCGTTGCCCCGAGAGGAACGAATCGAACGGGTCGCCGAGAGGTTGACCGGCGACTTCTGGCTGGTCATACGAACGCGGATGTCCTTGCGGCTATCGCCTCGCACCTATGTACGCTTCCGTGACGGAAGAATCGTCGAAGATCAGAGCGAATGGCGCAAGGAGTGGGGAGCTGATCGCGCGGCGCCACCGGGACCGAGGACCGTGAGCATGCACGTGGTCACGCCATCTGCCTCGCGAGAGTTCGTGGTGGAACCGCGCCAACACGTCACCATCGGCCCAGCCCGTCCGGCCATGCTGGTTGTGCCAAAGGCAGATATTCCGGCCAAGTTCCGCCTTTTCGCGCTGATCGGCGGCGTCTATCACCTCAATGTTCTCAAAGGCATGGTCGGTCAAGTGAGGCTCGAGGACGGGGTCTTCGAGCTCGATGCGCTCGAGGGGCGAGCGAAGAAGGCGTCTCGCCGCGGCGTGCATTTCCATCGCGTGGCGCTGTGGGACTACTCGGAGGGCGAAGTCAACGTTCGTAACCACACCTTTCATTTCTTCATGCAGCCGGCGCGCGTAGTGCAGCGGAGCTGGACAGCGGTGATGCGCTCGGTCGCGCTGTGGATTGTGCTTGCCGTGGTGGTCGTCCTAGCGAGTGTCGCCTACCTCATGCTGCGCTGAGCGGCGCGGCCGCGAGTGGATGAGCGGTGAGTCACCGTCTGGGGCGGTCAGTCCAGTCGACGGCAGTCAATACCAGAGCGGCGGATCCACCAGGAACTGATCGGTGCACCTCGAGTTGCCGTTGCGCTCGTCGAGCAGCCGAGACAGGCGCCGGCTCTCATCCTCGAACCAGTTCGCCAAGGCCGCCAGATCGTACAATCCGTCCTCGCGCCACAACGGCAGATCTTGAGGTAGCTGAAGAGAGGCGTTGCTTTGCTGGCGTGAGAGATTGCGCAGAAACGCGGCCGTTCCTATGAAGAAACGAAGCCGCGCCCACGCTGCCTGATTCGCGAATATGAAGCCGAGGTGCTGCTCGACGATGTCACGGGCCGAGTCGACCCTTCCGGTGCGATTGGCATATAGTAGCATTCGTCCGACCGTCTGAGTGAATGCGCTCTTTCCGCGACAGTGGGGGTAGTGTTGGCGGAACAGCTGCGCCGCGACATCTTCGTGGCCGGTCACCAGCAGCGCACGCAGTAGCCGGTTCGGCGTCGTGTGCTTAGAGGTTTTGCAGGCGGGTGCGACCGGTGAGCGTTCGCTGACGCAGTGGCGGGCTGTGTCGATGTCGCCCCGGTATAGTGCGAATTCGACTGCCAAGTCGATGTCGCAACCGGGGCAGGAATGACGGTCGTGTTGCGCTTGTTGTTGCAGCTGAAAATGCTGCTGCACGCACTCGACCGATGCGCCCATCTGTATGCCCGCACGGGCTCGGGCGAAATGGATGTGCTTGGGGCTGGCGCCGTGTTTTCGGAATAGCGCCGCAAGCTGCTCGAGGATGCCATCGATTTGAGTGCGCGTGAGCTCATGAAACGATGCCAAGTCAGGCGAAACGCCCCTGCTCCACAGCAGCAGACCGGACGGGTAGGCATAGTAGCTGGGCTCGACGTCGAGCGGAGGCATTGCGTCGAGCTCGCTCTCGTGGGCGAGGAGCCAGGCCAAGGCCGTCAGAACCCGGTTGCCCAGGCACAGCTCGCCGGCGGCTTCGCAGAGGTGGAGGCGCGCCAGGTAGCTATGGCGAAGATCTCGCTTCCGATCGGCAACATCGACCGCTTGCTCGAGCAGCTCGACCTTGCCGGTGCCTAGCGGCAACTCCTTGGCCTTTGCGAGCAGTGTTTCGATGGGGTCCATAGGGTGGCGGGAGCCATCACGAGTGGTCAACAATTGCCATCGCGCGCATGCGCACGCCAATCGATCGCCTTCAGCTTTGGCAACACCGTGTCGTCGATGGGCGGTGCAAGCCGCGGTTGTAGCCAGATGAGGATCATCGATGACATGTCAGCACTCGAATCGCGCGCTGGCTGGAAGGCCTCGGCCTGCGCAAAACAGATCACTGCAGGAAGCTCCTCGGGTGGTCCCCACGCACTTGTTCGCCCCGAATGCACCCGCCGCTCGGGATCGATCAGCAAAGTTGGACCCCCGTACAAGAGCTCCTTCGCCTGGGCGGGTAGCCGCTCGAGCAGCTCGTCGTTGAGCTTGCGCCGTGGCCGGCCCTCGACAAGACCCAGGTATGTCTCTGTTTGATGAAGCGTTCGCAAGCGGATCGAAACGCCGCAGTCCAAGTCCAAATCCAAAAGCGACATGGCTCATCGAACCGCAGCTGTCGATGTTCGTCCAGCAGATCCTCCAAACTGCGCCCGTGCGCCGCTCCCCACAGCGTGTTGGATCTTCTGCTCAGTTGTCGTCGTCGAGCAGCGGCAATCCCTCGACTTGCACCATCGTCAGAGGGAAAAGTGGCGCCCCTCGCTCGACGTCGCGCAGCATCCGCAAAACCTGCTCGTCGTCACGGAGAGGCAGCGCGGCCGCGTCGTTGACCGAAACCCAAGCTGCCCCGAGCGACTCCTCGTCAGGCTTGCTCTTTGGCGGCGTCCCGTCGGAGGGCTCCGCTAGGAAGATCACCCGACAGCGCGCTTGCCCATGCGGTTGGGGAGTGTGCTCAACGCGAAAGATGCCCTTCAAGAGCACAGGCACGCCGGTCTCCTCGAGCGTCTCGCGCACTGCAGCTTCGGCGAAGGTCTCGCCAGGCTCGACTCGGCCTGCAGGCAGATACCACCCCTGGCCGTGTTTGCGCTCGTGGACGAGCAGGAACTCACATCCGCGGCGCACGATTGCCACCGAAAAGCACCACGTCGAAATTGCCCCGCCGGTCATCCGTCAATCCCCTCCGTTTCTCCGCGACTAGCGCAACGCTCCCACAGCGCCCGGTGGGCGGCCACGAACGCAGGAATTGGCGGCGGCGCGCTGCCCCGTTCGAGCGCGAGCTCGAGCCAGGCGATGTAGTCGTCGGCGTTTCTCAGACGCTCTTCGGCGATGGTGGAACGTACTTCATCGAGTGCGGTGGGAAACAGCACTCTTTCGACGCGTCGATATCGCGCCAGGAGCTTCTTCCAATGGGCTCCGCCCCACGCTTGCACGACGGCGGCTTCGGGGTAGAGATAGGCCGACAGCGCGTGGCCCTGATAGCAGCCCGACTCGACGTTGATGACGTTGCCGATCCGGGTCACGGCTCCTGGTGTGATCACTTGATGTCCCCAGACTACGGTCTGGCGGCCTCGCCATTGGCGTACCCATCGGGCCCGGCGAGGCAACGCCGTTGTACGGGGTGCGTCGACGAGGGCACCCGCTTGGACGTCGGTTTGGCCCTCGATATCTTCGGGGTCGTCGTCGCCGACCGCTCCATCAGGTTTCCCGAACGCACAAGCAAGTACCCTTTCTGTGCGCGGAAGCGAGCGAAACCTCGGTTCGAAGCGTGCGTGGGTGACAATCAGCCGCCCGTCGTCTAGCTCGACGAAGGCAGGGGCGCTCTCGATAAAGTCCACAAGCCCCATCTTGTCAGAGTCGCTCAAACCGAGAACCTGCAGATGGCTCATCAATCGGCCGGCGGAGCGGCGAATGTCGACCGGCTCGAGGCCAAGCTGGTAGCGCAGCATGTGACGGAGTCGCCACTCGTGGTTGCCGAGCACGAAGTGCGCCTGTCCGGCCTCCACCATGCGGACGAGGGTGCGAAGACAGCCCAGGCTGTCAGGTCCGCGGTCGACCACGTCACCGACGGAAACGAGCTGCCAGCCGGCTGGGGCGAGCCACAGGAACTCGTCGGCCTCGGGATCGGGCTGCCGGTAGTCGAGCGCAACGAGCAACTGTCGAAGCTGGGCGAGGTTGCCGTGCACGTCGCCGATGATGTGGTAGCGGCGCACCATCAAACGATAGAGCGACAGGCCGCTCGATGCATCAGCAGTCCACTCGCCGTGCGTTTCATTTTCTGGACAAACGGACCAAAGCCAATCTGGTCTGCGTGGTGAGACGCTTGGGGCGTCGTCCCCGTTTCGCCGGCATGTCAGTCGCTCACGGCACTGGCTTGTATCCGCTCGAGCAGATGTGAAACCGCGTGTACATCGGCCGTGGATCTCCCGCGACGATTGCCAAGCCGATCTGTAGGGCGTTGTTGTGGCTGCCCGCGTTGGGCCGCGCGCGAATGGTTGCTTCGATCTGCTCCCGTGCTGCGGCGAACAGCGCCTCGGGTGAAGAGAATCGCTGCCCAACGAGATCCCGAAACAACTGCTCGAGCTGGTGCAGTTGCTGCGCGTCGTAGGCGTACTCTCGTTCATCGGCCAATTCGAGCCGGCCCACCAGCCGCATGTACGATTTGCGTGACGCGGCGTTGGCGTCTACGAAACGCCGGACCTCCTTGCGCCACTCGCTCACCACATGCTCGATGGCCTCCTCGCTACTGGCCCACGGGGCGGGGGCCGGCTCGTTCGCCGCGGCGGCCCCGGCCAGCTTTTCCAGCCACCGCTCCGCGCCGCGACAGGACCACTTGAGGTGCACGAATATCTGCCTGCTCGACAGCTGGTATCGGCTAGCGACTTCGTTCAACGACTCGAGCTGTTTGGCCACCACATCGGCTACCACTTGGTCTGGCGCCGCTGCATCGACTTGTTCGCGCCGCAATCCTCTGAAGTGCGCAAGCAGCGTATCGGGTGCCCTGCCTGCTCGTCGATTGAGCTCTGGAACCAGCTCCCACAACGTGCAGGCCGCTGCGGCGGCGGCGCAATGCGAGTCCGGCGCGCACAAGTTGGCATGATCTATCAGCGACCACTTCAACTCGAACTCCGCCCGCGCCAGCGCCAGAGCGGAAGCGGGTTCCCGTTGTGTTATCGAGGTCATTCTTCCGGCGTTATCGGTCGCCGATGGTGGCCATCGCCCAACAAGCGCCACATGATTTCGTTTCCCCGGCTCAGCTCGATAAGGCTCGACCGGCCCAACACGGCCGACCTGACTGGGTTGCAGTCGACGTAGGTCCCACCCGAGGATGCCGTATCCACAATGACCACCTCGCGCTCGTCACCGATGATGAGGGCGTGTACGCGGGACACGAAGTCGTTGCGCCACAGATCCTGCACTTTGATCTCGCAACGCGGATAGCGGCCCAGCAGCACACCGCGGCGCAAGGCAGCCGCCGTAATGCCAAAGATCATCTCGTCGCCGTCTTTGAGCAGAAACCTCATCGTGGCGACGGCGCTCGGTGGCGGCGGCTCGCCATCAGCAACGGGGCAGCTCCTCGCGACGCCGGGCATGCGAACCACTCGGCTCACCTGCTGGTGGCCAACCCGAGGCCGATGGGTCCGATTGCGCCTGGAGGCCTCGATTGGCCGAGGCCCGGGCAGCTCAGGCTCGACGACCTCCGTGCGAGGCCGCTCACTCCAAGCCGCCTCGCCATCCCAGCTCCAAGGCTCGCCGCCCTCGAGCACCTTGAGCAGCAGAACCGAGTGCCGGCCAATTCGGATCAATACATCACCATCGGTAATAGCGGCTTCGCACTTGCCCAGCCCGTCAATGTCCAGCTTGGCTTCGGTGCGCAGATCGAAAAGCTGGGCGATTGCCCCTTCGTTCGACTCGCGCACTCTGACCAGAAGGTGACGCAGCGCCGCCCCCGGGTCCGAGCCGAGCGAGACGTCAGCCTGTGAGTGGCGACCCACAACCGCGTGACCGTCGACCGGGACGATCCAGCCGCCGGAGAAGGTGCGGTTGGCGAACACGCTTGCCACGATGTAGCCGGAGACCGCGTCGCTATAGAGCTCACGCAGGCGAACAAAGTGATGCCGAAAGAGCCGCTCGGTGCTCCAAGGCGCCTCGATGAGCTCTAGCGAGGGGGGCACGACGCGCGTGCGCTCGTTGATCCGCTGAAAGGAGACGGAAGAGCTCATGATGTCACCCTGCTACAATGTAGGTAATTGTAGCATGACCGAGGCCGACACCGTGAGGCCCTTGCGGCTTGCCGCAGCTTTTGGCTGGCGGGCTGCGGGCTGCAGCTTCCGAGGGCGTGGACCATTGCGCGGCGGGGGCGGGGCACCCGAGGCGTTGCGGTTGGGACGGCATGACGGCTAGCCCCAGACGAGCCCGCGCCAGCTCGCGAGCGCGCGACGCAGCCGCTCCGGATCTGCGGAGCGCAGCGCTCCAGCATTGCGGCCAATCTTCTCGAGCGTCGCGGGGTGGAGCGCGATCCCTGCGCGGCTGACCTGGCAGCCCAGATAGCGCACCGCCACGCGCGTCGATGTCACGCGGGGCGCGTGCTTGAGCTGCAGGCCACGCTCCACCCGCAGGAACGCCGCGCAGCTGTTCGCTGCTGACAGCAGGAGAGCGCGATCGTCGCCGAAGAGCGTCATGTCGTCCATGTACCGCTGATAACCCTGCAGCTTGCAGCGGCGCTTGGCGTGGTGATCGAGGCCGTCGAGGAAGACGTTGGCGAGATGCTGGCTGGTGAGGTTGCCGATGGGCAAGCCGCAGCGCTTATGGGGCGCAGTGGTGATGCCGAGGTAGGAGCGAACATCGGCTTGCAGGTAGATCGCCGGCCCGCTGTCGAGGATGAGCTCGAGCAGCGACAGCGCACGCTCGTCGCGCACGCGCCGTGCAACGACGGCAAGCAACCGGTCTACGTTCACCGAGGGAAAGAAGGCGCGCACATCGAGGTGGCAGCGATAGCGGTAGCGGCGCATTCGCTCGAGGTGCCGGATCACCGCGCGGTGGGTGCCCTTGCCCGGCAGGCAAGCGTAGCTGTCGTGAATGAACGAGGCGGAAAGCAGCGGCATCAGCACTCGGCAGATGGCGTGGTGCACGACCCGATCACGGAACGGAGCTGCCGCGATGGCGCGCCGCTTCGGCTCGCGGATGAACATGATGCGGTAGCCGCCGGGCCGGTAGCTGCCGTTGTGTAGCTCGGCGCCGAGGCGCAACAAGTTGGCATCGACGCACAACTCGAAACGTGCCGCTCGAGCCCGGTAGCGCTTGCCTCGGCGCGCCGCCCGCCAGGCTTCGTAGAGGTTCTCAGCCGACGCGATGCGCACGAACAGGTCGCGATAGCTCTTCATGCTGTAGCAGCTCCGCTGGGGGCGTTGCTCTGCCGGTGCCCTCGCGCAGCCAGCAGAAAGAAGGAAAAACGGCCCGGCCGGACGTTCGGTCAGTGACCTACCAGAACGGCCGGGCCTCGTGCTCGCCAGCAGCAGGCCGGCTGACGGAGCCTGCACAGCGACCGGCAACGCGAGCGCGGTGGCCGAGGTGGACACCAGCCCAATCTGGCCGGTCGGTGTGTTGGACGCGCGGGGCGCGCGCACCGGAACCCCAGGTTGTTGTTCCGGTTGTCGGGCCTGTTGTTGTTCCGATTCGAAGCCCGCAGGTTGTTGGCATTGTCGTTGTTCCAGCTTCCGCCCCGATTGACGCGGTTCGAGCCGCCCGTTTTCGTCGGCTCCGCCGCCGCGCATCATAGCCGCTTCTGCCAGCCGCCGACCATCTTGCCGAGCTCCTCGATTCGTTCGGTGGCGAAGACCAGCTGGCGCCGCCTAAGCAGCGCCGAGTCTGCTGCCAGTCGAAGGTACACACGCAGCAGCGCGAGCGCCGAGTCTGCCCGCGCCACGTTGTCGGCTCGGTCGAAGCCCCGCAGCGCCAGGCTGATCGCCTCGAGGACCTCAAAGGCGTGGTCCATGACGCGGGCGCCGAGCACGAAGCGCTGGCTCTTGGGAAACGACTGCGTGCGGGCCATCAGCCACAGCACCAGATCGTAGGTCTTGGTAAACAGCGGGGCCTCGCTCCTCATCGGCGGCCCTGGCTCTTGGGCTGACTTGCTCGCGCGCTCATCGCCGGCGCTCCGCTGAGCGCAGCATGCCGCCGAGGGTGGGCAGCAGCTCCGTCTCGATGGCGGCTGCGAGCGCTGGTGCCTGCTCGCTGTCGGACAGGAGCAGCGCGGTGAGCGCGTGGCAGGCATGCTCGCGGGCTCGGCCGAGATAGAGCACCTTGTCGCGGCGGTGGAAGCTATGGCAGCCGCAGGCGATTAACGACAGCGCCTCGGTGAGCCTGCGGGCCGCCACCGAGTCGGCGCCGAGCGCCTGCCGGATCTGAGGCAGGATGCGCTGGCCGGCCTGAAATGGCTTCAGATCCGTGACGGAGTAGCGCCGTTTCTTTTCTCCTGCCGCGGCTGTGCCGAGAGCCGTCTCGACGACCTCGCGCAATCGCGCCTGCTCCCTCAAACCTCGCTCGATTTGAGCGGGGCCGAGAGGCAGCGTTTCGCGCGCGATGACCCAACGTGCCCCGTCTTTGCGTGCATTCAGCCGCCCGGTGCGGATCAGGTAGCGCATCTGCCTTGCCGTCTTTCCCATCAGCTGGGCGGCTTCACGAAGAGAGAGGTCCATGTCAGATCCTCGGCTCAGAAGTTGGTCTTGACGCAGTGGCCCACGGTGTCGCGTTGATGGCTCCGGGACGCCGATATGTCACGCCTTGTCGCTGTTTGTCGCTGTTTGTCGCGATTTTGGTTCGGCATTGTCCACGAGCTTGCGCCGAATGTTGGGTGACAAGCGACAACAGGTGGAAATTACCGAGCAAATCTTGTCATCCTGTCGCAACTTGTCGCTCGATGAGAGGCTTGAGAGAGGCGTTTTGTCGACAATTGTCACTCTTTTGGTCAGATTTGTCACCTGCGTGACAATTTTGTCCCGCTGGGGGCGGACCCCCAGACCCCCACAATCATTCAAGTTTCAAGACTCAACGCGCGGGGCGCGCGCACCGGAACCCCAGGTCGCCGCGCCGGCTGACGGGCCTGTAGTTGAACCGATTCGAAGCCCGCAGGAAGTTGGCATTGTCGTAGTACCAGCTTCCGCCCCGATGAACGCGG
>CAZRGL010000371.1:0-11206 GCA_964599485.1 uncultured Polyangiaceae bacterium | reverse complement strand
TTTTCCTACCGCGCCGTCCGGCAGGGTTTCCGAGACCTGAGGCCGCTGTAGCGGTGTGCGCGGAACTTTATGACCTTCCGCGCAGCATAGTGCGCCCCTGCGCGGTATCGATCATTCTTGACGTTCCAAAGTTCGCGGCGCGCTGGACACGCGACAAGTAGCTGGCCTGGCTTCAGATGTCGGCATTAGAGCGTTGGGGTTTTTGGAGGGTTGGGGTGACTTTTGGGCACGCTCCGTGCAGGTCCGGCTCACAGCCTCTCTGCGGTTGGGCCGCTGCGGATGGTTTTTGGGGGTTGGGGTGACTTTTCAATTTGGCCTCGCTCCGTGCTGGGCTGGTCAGGCTGGGTTCGGCATGCACGGCAGGGTTGGATGGCCGCCGAGTCGCGCCGCAGGCGTTGCTGTTGGCGCCATTGTTCTGTTGAGCACGCTGCAATGGTGGCTGGCCCGGCCGCCACCCAAAGGCATCAAGTGGTCCCTCGGCGCATCGTCGCAAGCCGCCGACGAGCTGTTCGGCAAGCTCATCCCCCGCTGGAGCAGCGGACGGTGGTGGTGGGACATGCGGGTGCGCGAGGACAGCAGCGCCGCCGCGTTGCTCGAGGTCAAGTCACGTGGCCGCGACATGATCAGCGCGGCCGAAAAGCTCGACCCGCAGCTGGGCAAAACGCTGCGGGCGCTCGCCCGAGCAGCCACCCGTTTGGACGTGTCGGCACGAGGCTGGTACCGGCTCGTCGCCGAGGTCAACAGCGCTTGTCGCGCTGCCAAGCTGCCCTACTACTTGGATCCGCAAGTGAGCATCCGTCACACCAAAGAGGGTCTGCGACGCCACTTGCGGGTCGGCAGCTTGCGCGTGGTGCGGGTGCGCAATTTCGCTGCTAACGATGAGCCCTACGCCACCCTCTATGTGCGTAGCTTGGGCAAGCTGCACGCCGGCCACCGCCTCGGCTACTTGGGCTTCTCGCGCGACACCCAACCCTTCGCTTTGGTCGTGCTCGACACCATTGATTCGCACACCAAAGATCTGCGCGGCTACGCCAGCGCTGACCCGCCCAGCTGTGGCACGTCCTTTCTACCGCGCCGCCGCGACATGCTGCTGCGCTGTGGCACGATGCTCGCCAGCATCAATCAAGCCTTGGGCGAAAAGCTTGCCGAAGCCGAGGCGCACAACACAGCGCGGCACGAGCTACAACACCAAATCGACGGCCCACTGCTGACCTTGGCCGAGCCGGTCATGCACAAGCTGGCCTCCTACACCGATGAGGCACAAGAGCGCGTCAATCGCGAGCTGTCCGCCTACCTGGCCGAGCTGGCCAACGGCGAAGGTCCTCCCAAGCTGGCGCTGGTTACGCCGCTCCGCTTTGCGCTGTTGAACAAGCGCGGCACCTACCATCACGCCAGCGTTCTGCTGTTCGGCGCGCTCGCGGGCAAGCGCTTGTACGATCTGGGCGAAGTCGACGACGAAGCATTGAGCGCGCTGTTCGATGAGCTGTTGAAGCTCGACGAGGCCGCCCTGCGCGCCCGGGCAGCCAAGGCCTGGGAAGAGCTGTTCGACAGCGAGCTGCTCATGGTGCGCCCGAGCGGTGATGCTGTTGCGCCTACCGCTACGAGCGCCGAGCCCAAACCCGACGACGAGGCCGAAAAACCATGACGAGCGCAGAACCAGACCCACCAAGCAAAAAGCGCACGCTGCTGATGGCTGTGCTCGTCGCTGCCGTGATTCTGTTGGTCTTCTTGGGCAAGCGGCTCATGTCTCCTACGCCCACCGCCGCGCCCTCTGCAAGCGCGAACACGACAGCAACTACTGCCAGCGCTGCCCACGCCCCAAAGCGCGCTGTTCGCTACGGCGCTGGTGCTCGCGGCCCCTTGCAGCTCGGCGGCGGTAAGGTCGTCGCTACCACCAAAGGCGCGCCTGGAACCATCGAGGGCATCGTGATCTCGCGCGGTGACAACAAGGGCATCGCCGGGGCCACAGTGAGCTTTTCCGCCGGCAGCTTGCATGCCGTGCAGACCGACACGCAGGGACGATTTCGATTCGCCACGCCCCGACCGGGAACGTATGAGCTGGCGCTTGCCACTGCCAAAGGCTTCTTACCCTTCGCCCCCGAGTGGGGACACAGCCCGGTGCTGTTTGCCGTGTCCGAAGCCACGAGCATTCGTGGCGTGCGCCTCGAGCTGACCCCAGCGCTGACTTATCACGGCATCGTGCTCAGCCCCGATGGCAAGCAGCCCATCGCCAAGGCGAAGATACGTTTGCGGGGCGGCGCTGAAGATCAGAGCTGGGTCAGCGACGCGCAAGGACGCTTCGATTTCCACGCCCACGATCAGTCCATTCTCGAGGCCACCCACCCGAGCTACGCGGCCGGCCGCGGGCGGGTCGGCTTCAGCACCCAAGTGTCCAAACAGCTACGCATCCGCTTACGCGACAAGGGCAGCGCGGCGCTGTCGGCTGAATCGATCCGCGGCGTGGTGCTCGAGCCCGACGGGAAGGCAACCGACGATGCCTTGGTCGTGGCGCGCTTCGAGGCAGACAATCCCGCCAGTGACGCCCAGCGATTCCGACCTGAGGTTCGCGCCACCACCGACGAACAGGGACAGTTCGAGCTGAGCGGCTTGGACGCAGGCAAGTACACCGTAATAGCGACACGCAGTGATTTTGCGCCCGCCGTGATGCGCTCGGTGCTTGCCTCTTCGGACAACGTGCGCCTGAAGCTCGGCCGCGGTCGGCGACTCTACGGTCAGGTGCGCGACGCCAAGACCGGCGCGGCAGTAGCCTCCTTTGCGGTGGTGGTCGCTCGCATGCTCGGCGCCTTGCAGCGTGAGGTGGTGGTGGTCGAGCCAACCTTCGACGCGGAGGGCCGCTACGACATCCCGAATTTGCCCCGAGGCGACTACCGGGTGATGGTGACGGCCGACGACTACGCGCCCAGCCAAGAGCACAAGGTCAGCCTGCAGGATGACGAAGCCAAGCAGGACTTCAGCTTGCGACGCGGCGGCACGGTGCGTGGTCGCGTCCTCGACGAGAAGGACAAGCGCGCCCTGCAAGGAGCACGTGTATCGCTCGAAGGCTACATGGGCTCAGGTCAGGCTCCCGGCGCTGTGCCACTCGGCAACATCAACAGCGCGCTGACGGACAGCAAGGGCGCGTTCACGCTGCGCGGAATCGGCCCCGGCAAACAGTCACTACTTGCCGCAGCCTCTGGTCACCACGGCCGCATTCGCGGCGGCATCGAGCTATCCGATGGGCAAACCGTACAGATTGAGATTCTGCTGGCGCCGACTAAAGAGGGAGAAAAGCCCCGCATCGAGCTCGGCGGCATCGGTGCGCGACTTTCGGTCAAAGGCGACGTGTTGCTCGTCGGCGGCACGATTGAAGGCGGGGGCGCCGCAGAGGTCGGCTTGGTCGAGGGAGACGCCATCGTCGCCATCGAAGGCGTCAGTGTCGCCAAGCTGGGCTTCGGACCTTCAATCCAACGCATCCGCGGACCGGAAGGCACGGTCGTGCGACTGTTGATTCTCAAGAAAGGCACCGAGCAGCCCATCGAGCTTCTCGTGCCGCGCCGGATCATTCGGGCTTGAGCTTGCGCAGCGCGACCCCACATGTGGTGTTGAGGCCATGGTGATGCGACTCAGCTCGAAACACGCAAGCGGCTCCCCGCAACGAAGAAGACAGTAACGGTGGGCGGAGCCATCCCCTACGGCAACTTGCTGGCTTTGCCGCTGTCTTTCGCGATTTCGCTCGGCTGCGGCTTGCTCAACAGCGGGCCACGTTGGCGCCGCAGACTTGCGTTGGTGCTCTGCTGGCTGACACTGATCCCGCCTTTTCTCATCGCGCCTGAGCTCAAGCTGCTGCGCTTTTTCGCGGCGGTGGGGGTCGTACCAGCGGTATTTCGGTCGCTCGACTTGGCCCAGGACGAGCGCGACTGGAGCGCGGCTCGTCGTGCGTGGTTGATGATCTCGGTGTTCGACAGCCGCGCTGCCCGCTTCGTCGATCGCTCGCTTTCTCGGTACCCAGTGCCCTAGCGGCTTGGCTGGTGATGAGACCGCCGCCGATCTCCAACCAGGCTGGCGAGCTAGCGCTTCGGTGGCTCATGGGCGCGACGTTCGCGTACTGCATGTTCGACGCCCTCGAGGCGCTCATGCGTGCGCTGTACCGGCTCGGCGGCGTCGAGGTACCACGCTTTCATTTCAATCCCATCTTGGCACGCACCATTCGTGCTTTCTGGGGCGAGCGCTGGAACTTGGTGGTGCACCAGATGTTGCGCCGTCATTGCTTCGAGCCGCTCGCCAGACGAGGACGGGAAGCGATGGGCATGCTGGCGGCCTTCGTGGGCAGCGCGGTGCTGCATTTTTGGCTGGTGTGGGCAGCCGACAACTGGTGGATGGCGTTGTCGATGGCGGCCTTCTTCGCCGTACAAGGCGTGCTGATGATGGTCGAGCGCAAGCTCGGCGTGCGCAAGTGGCCCGCCGCTGCCGCGCACAGCTGGACCGTGGTGTGCGTGCTCGGCACTTCGCCCCTGTTCACCGAACCGCTGTTGCGCATCTACTTGGCGTAGACGCCTTGCGCTATCATGCCGGCAGTGAAGAGGGGGAGATGCCAACGATCAGCCGCGCTCTGCTGTGCTGTCTCGGCGCCTTGCTGTCAACCGCGCAAGTGACTGTTGCAGAGCTCCGAGCATACATCGACCCATTGGGGGTTCGTCTTCGCCGAGCCGCTGCGTCGAAAACGTAGACTATTGCTTGGTGGCGCTGGCGTCGGGACCGATGCGGTAGTGCTCGTCGAAGGGCTTGTGCGACAGCACTTTGGCAGAATCGCGCACCATGACTTTCTCCTCGCCGACAAAGCGAACCGTACTGCCCCGGAATTCGACGGTGCCGACGCGGCTCGCGACCTTTGTGTCATGACGCGCGTCGATCCGATCGAGCTCGATGGTGCCGCCGCGAACCGGCGCTTCGCCGCCAAACGCGATGAGCGCCAAGCGCCCCGCAGTCAGCTTGCCATTCGCTCGGTTGGAGCGAGCCGTGAGGGCGAGCACAGGCTTCTTCTCCACCTCGAGCAGCTGGCCGTCCACCACTCCATCGACCTGGATGGCCGAGAGATCGTCGCCCCGGAGCAGCGCCACGGGGCACCGACCCATGCAGGGCGTAAAAACCAACAGACGGCCATCGACGAGACGGGCCCGCCGCAGCCGCTCGACGCAAGTTTTGCGGCCTGCGGGCAACATGGTGGGCTGCTTGGCCAGCAGGTCGCATATCCGGTGAGCCGATGGGACCTCGACCGCTGGACCAAGGTCGCTCGCATATACCAGGTAGGGCGCCTCACCAGCTGCCCGGCGCATCCGCAACAGCAGCCCCTGCCGCTCGGCACGCTCGATGGGCAGCGTGCCGAGCGTGCCGAGCCAGCTGCTCGCAGGCAGCTGCCCGACGAACATGAGCAGCTCGCCAGCGTGCAACACGGCAGCCACACGGCGACGTTTCCCCATGCCGGTGAGCAACGGCGCGACCGACTCGATCACCGGACGCATTATCTCGGTGGGTTTCTGCCCTGCTTCGGCCGCCGATCCCGTCGAGCCGCTCGCCCCTGAGCCGGTCGCGCTCGAGCCGGTTGATTGGGCAGTCGTGGCAATCGTGCCAGCCACATCATCTGAGGACTCGCGCAGCATCGTCCAGGCCCGCGCCAAGAACACTACGAACACCACCGCTGCCGGCACCCAAGGCAGCAGCCGACGCCAGCTTCTTGCAGCAGGGCGCTTCTTGGGTTTGGACGCGTTCGAATCCGTCATCGCCTACTTGTTCTTCAAACGCCGCGCAGGATAGCCCACCCACCACACCGTAGCCATCGGTTGAGATGGACGCAGCGCGGCCATCACCTCGCTTCTACGCTCATGGACACCCTCAGGACAGGGGGGTATTCTGTGCTGGGGTTTGTCTCGTCGCCGCGCTTTTCGCGCGCACATTCAGGAGAGCGTCGTTGTCGAAAGTTGATTCAAGGTCTTGTTTTGTTGGGGCAACTGGTGGCGACAGCGACAGGAAGGTTGGTGGTTTCGTGAACGCTCGACTCAAGCTCATTTTGCCTTTGGCGCTCCTGCTCACCGCGGCGCCCGCGGCGGCTCAAACCAAGACCTATACCACTGACGCTGACTTCGACACCGGCACGCTCGACAACGTGGTTCACAACCCGTCCGATCAGATCTTGCTCGGACCCACCAAGGTCTCCAAGACCAAGCTGGTGTGGGCGACCAACTACTACCCGGGATTTGTCGTCCGCATCGACTCGACGACGGGCAAGCAGACCAGCCGTTTTGACGCCGCACTTCAGTTCATCAACGGCAACCCCACGGGCGCGCGCCCCTCACAAGAGATGTGCAACTGGAGCAACAAAGGCAATTGTCCCGGGCGCGTCGCGGTCGACACCAACGGTGACGTGTGGATCGCCAATCGAGCTTTTGGCAACCAAGGCACCCTGTCGAAATTCTCGGGTCAGCTCGAGCACTGCATCGACCGCAACAACAACGGCAAGATCGACACCTCCAAAGATGCCAACAACGACGGATCAATCGATGTCAACGATCCAGCCGAGTATTTCGGCCAGAATGACGAGTGCATCCTGGCCACCATTCCTGTTGGGAACAACAACAAGTACACACGCGGAGTCGCAGTCGACAAGAAGGGCAAGATCTGGGCAAGCAGTTGGGGTGATGGCATGGTCTACCGCTACAACCCCAACGAGCCGGTCGCGCTTGAGGGCTCGGTCAATGCCGGAGGCAACCCATACTCGCTTGCTACCGGCGGCGACTACCTGTTCGTCTCACGGATGTACCAACATCCAGCGCGGGTACACATCGACACTTTCGCCGTCGACTACGTCTCCTGCTCCGGCATGGGCAGTGGCACCTATGGCGTCGTAGGCGACCCGGGTGGCAACGTCGCTTGGTTCGGTGGCTACTTCTCCGGCAACGGCGTATGGCGCGCCGACTTCGCAGCCAACACTTGTACGAAGATCAACACGCCCGGCGGCAGTGTCACGGCCATGACCCTCGATCTCGACGGCAACGTCTGGGCCGCCAACTACGGCTCGCACACCGTCCACAAGATCACCAAAGCGGGCACGGTGCTGGGCACCTATCCGGCTGGTGGCAACAACCCCCATGGCCTCTCAGTCGACTTTCAGGGCTACATCTGGATCATCACGCACAGTCACACGATCGTGAAGATGAACACCAGTGGCACCATTATCGGCTCATATCCCCTCGGCCATGCCAGCGTATCCAACGGCGACCCCTACCTTTATAGTGATTTCACCGGCGTGCAGGTCCACCGGCAAGCGCCGTATGACTACGTTGGCGGTTGGGACGCGATTTACGACGCAGGCGGAGACAACATCCCGTGGGCGAAGCTGACTTGGAACACCGAGCCTCAGGGGACCGTGCCGGCTGACACCTCGCTGCTCGTGAGCGTGCGGGCCGCCAACTCGATGGTTGCACTCGGCCAGAGCGCTTACACCCAAGCCACCAACGGCGGGGCGCTTTCGTCGGTGAGCGGCCGTTACGTGCAGATTCGCGCGGGGCTCAAGGGGCCGGGCTACTTGAGCCCAGTGATGAGCGACATCACCGTCACGGGTCCTTGTGTCACTTTGGGCGAGAATTGCTGCGTCAAGGCGGCTGATTGCAACGATGGCAACCCCTGCACGACCGACACCTGCCCAACACCCGGAGGAAAGTGTGCCCACGCGCTGCTGCCGAGCTGCTGTCTGGTCAACGGCGATTGCGACGATGGCGACTTGTGCACCACCGACACCTGCTCGGGCGGCACCTGTCAGGCCACACCGATCGTCGGCTGTTGCAACTCCAACCTCGACTGTACTGACGGCGACTTGTGCACCGTCGACTTGTGCTCTGGCCCCGGCGGCACCTGCAGCCATCCGTTGATCAACGGCTGCTGCATGACCGACCTGGATTGCACCAAGGGCAACATCTGCTCCAGCGCCAAGTGCCCCGTGCCGGGTGGCTTCTGCCAGGGCGGCATGGTGCCCGGCTGCTGCAACACTGATGCAGACTGCTCGGACAACGACTTGTGCACCACCGACACCTGCAACCAGCAGACCAACACCTGCGCCAACGTCACGGTGCCGGGCTGCTGCAACACCGATGCAGAGTGCGACGACAACAACGTGTGCACCACCGATACCTGCTCGGGCGCTGGCGGCGTGTGCGTCAACTTGCTCGCACCAGGTTGCTGCGAGCCCAACGATCCACAGATCGGACAGCCCTGCGATGAGCCGGTGTCGCCCTACGATCATCCACCTTGCAAGGCTGGCGCGCTCGCTTGCGTCAACGGCAAGTTCGAGTGCCAAGGCGCGGTTCATCCCGAGGTCGAGAAGTGTAACCACATCGACGACAACTGCGACGGCACGCCTGACTCGCCGCCGCCTTGCCCATCAGGCAAGCTGTGCATCGATGGGCTCTGCATCGGCCCCTGCGAGGGCGAGCTCGGCGTCTGCGACGACGGCTTCACCTGCATCAACAACTTGTGTATGCCCACCGACTGCGCCGAGGTCATCTGCGCAGCCGGCAAGGTCTGCGTCAATGGGCTGTGTAAGGACGACGGCAGTGGCGGCGGCGGTGGAAGCACCAGTAGCGGCAGCGGCGGCGGACAGACCGGCGGCGGACAAACCGGCGGAAACGGCCCGGGCGGACAAGGTGGCTCGTCGGCTAGCTCGGGAGAAGGTGGCGCTGCAGGAGGCGCTGGCGGCGCGGTGACAACTGGCGGACAAGGACCCAAGTGGGCCATGCCCACCGGCGGCTCGTGTCTGTGCTCCACCCCGGCCCCCGCACGTTCCCGCGAAGGGATTGTTGCGGTATTCGGCCTCATGTTGCTGTTGGCCCGACGCAAACGACGCCGCACCGTCGACACCGTTGGCCGCCGAGGAGGTGGGCAATGAACGCCTTGCGACTTCGTTTGGCCGGTGTAGCGGTAGCACTGCTCGCCCTCGCGCTCGTACCGGCCTCTTGCTCAAACGAGGCCTACTGCTTCAACTGCAACCCTGATGCTGGCTCGACGGGGGGCTCTCCACCAACCGGTTGCCAACTCGATAGCGATTGTCCAAGCGCGGACCAGACCTGCTGTGATGGGCTTTGTTTCAACACCGACACCAGTTTGAAGAACTGCGGTAAGTGCGGCTGGATTTGCCCCATCCCGGCCAACTCGCTGGTCACCTGCGAGGAAGGCAGCTGCGAGTCGACCTGCAACGACACCATGACCGACTGCAACAACGTCGAGGCCGACGGTTGTGAGGTCAACTTGCTCACCGACCGCTACAACTGCGGCAAGTGCGGCGAGATCTGCTTGTTTGCCAACGCTACACCCCAATGTAACCAGGGGACCTGCGAAATCGCCGAGTGCACCATCGGTTTCGCAGACTGCAACGGCGATCCCGCCGATGGCTGCGAAGTCAACGTCGGCACCGATCCCGAGCACTGCAGCGCTTGTGACAACGTCTGCATTGCACCTGCCAACCGCGAAGCTTTGTGCTTGGGCGGATCCTGCGTCGCCGGCGACTGCAAAGAGGGCTTCGGCGACTGCAACCTCGACGACGCCGACGGCTGCGAGATCGACTTGCTCACCGACGCCGTGCACTGCGGCAAGTGCGACAACCTCTGCCCAGCACCGGCCAACGCCCAGCCCGCCTGCATCAAAGGCGCTTGCGGCGTAGGCACCTGCGACATGGGCTACGACGATTGCGACAACTCAATTTGGAGCGGTTGCGAGTCAGACTTGGCCAACGATTCGTCCCACTGCGGCGCTTGCCAAGCGGCCTGTATGCCCGTGGCTGGCGGCGCTCCTTCCTGCGTGATGAGCCAATGCGTCGTCGGCAGCTGTGATGCGGGCTTGGCCGACTGCGACAACAAGGTCAGCACCGGCTGCGAGACTGATTTGAAAACCAGCGTGCAAAACTGCGGCGCGTGCGGCAACAACTGCGGCGCCGTTGCCAACGGCACGCCAGCTTGCATCGGCTTCGCCTGCGGTATCGGCTCCTGCAACAACGGCTACGACGACTGCTATGGCGGCGCGGCCGACGGCTGTGAGACCCATCTGCTGACCGATCTCAGTCACTGCGGCGCCTGCTCGGCCCCTTGCGCCAACGTCGCCAACGGCACCAAGTCCTGCAGCAATGGCTCTTGCGCCATCGGCTCCTGCGACACGGGCTACGCTGACTGCGACAATAATGTCGGCAGCGGCTGCGAGATCGACACCAACAACAACATCTCCCACTGCGGCAGTTGCAGCAATCCCTGCACGCCGCCGTCCAATGCGAGCGCAGCGTGCACCAATGGCACATGCGGATTGGGCACCTGCAACAGCGGCTACGACGACTGCAACAACAACCCGGGCGATGGCTGCGAAAAAGCCATCCTGTCCGATCCGAACAACTGCGGTGGTTGCGGCATCAAATGCGGATCGGGCTCATGCTCGGGCGGCGTCTGCGCTTGCAACAAGAACGTGCTGGTCATCGCGGACGACAGCGCCTCAGGCAGTCAAGTGCTGACCAACGCTCTGAGCGCAGCCGGCTTCACCGCCACCCAAACAGCGGTTCCCTCCTATCAGTACAACGGCACCAATCCCGCGCTGTCTTCCTACGGCTCCGTGGTGTTGCTCGCCGGCGGACCGGCCTCCACCTCCTACACTACGGACATGCCGGCAGGGGGACAGAACGCGCTGCTGTCGTTCGTGACCAGCAGCGGACACGGTTTGGTGATGACCGAATGGGCCGCCTACCAACGCAGCTTCAATCGCTGGGCAACACTCGACCCATTGGTGCTGCTCACCCGAACCGCCGCTTACAGTGGTCAGACGACCTACACCGTGGATGGCTCTTTTGCGAGCCACCCGCTGTGGGTGGGGTTGCCGGCATCCTTCGCTTTCGCTTCGACCTCGAACGTCGGCACGGCCAAGATTGCGCCGTTCGTCACCCGCGTGGCAGGCAGCACCCAAGCCATCGACGCCGTTGCCCTGCGCGACGCGCCCATCGGCCGGGTGGTGCACATCGCACACGCTGGTAACTACGCACCCAACGGCTGGACCAACGCCAACATCCAGAAGCTCGTCGCCAACTCGGTCGGTTGGGTGGCACGCTGTCCCTAGGCGAAACCCAGTCGTCGAAACCCAGTCGTCGAAACCCAGTCGTCGAAACCCAGTCGTCGAAACCCAGTCG
>CAZRGL010000370.1:0-11223 GCA_964599485.1 uncultured Polyangiaceae bacterium | reverse complement strand
AAGCAAGGGCCCCCCACGAGCCCGACATCTCATTGTCGCCTCTCGAATGCACTCTATGCAAATTCCGAATCATGGGCCTCGGAGAGGAGCAACGCTCGGATCATGCGTCGAGTGCATTCGAGCGGCGTTCATGTTGTCGTCCACGCGGCGGGGGGAGTAAGTTCGGGCGATGCACACCAAGTCCACCGCCATTGCCATCGCCGTCGCCATCGCACTGCCGTCTCTCACCACAGGGTGCACGGTCATCAGAACCAAGGACATCCCCCATCCGATGCGGACCGGGAAGGTTACCTCCAACACCATCAGAAGCCCGCAGCATTCCCGCGAGAAGAGACATGGACTGCCGCGTGGCGTGCTCACCGAGAAAGCGTCGCTGGTGGAGCTGGACAACAAGACGGTGTGCTTCGAGATCACGTTGACGACGGCGCAGAACAACGCCGATTCCGTGGTCGAGCACGAGAAATGGCACTGGACGCTCTATGGCAACCCCGCCTTTGCGGCGAGCAGCCCTACCGTCAATTGGGCGAGCCACATCCGCAAGAAGACCTACGACGGCCACAAGACCGTGAAGAAGAAGAAGGTCGTGCCCAAGTGCAAGAAGGTCGATGGCATGAAGAAGTGCCACGACGTGACGAAGATCGTAAAGGAGCGCGTCCCAGCCAAAATCACGGTCAGCGAACGTGACGCCAAGCTCTGCTTCAATCACGCTGGTGGCATCACCGAAGCGAGCAACATGATTGGCGTCAAGTACAGCATCCTCGCCCTAGCCTCAGGCTGGGAATGGAACCTCTTGTAGGCTGGCTCGATGCCGGGCGTCTGCAGCGCGTGAGGGCGCACCGTTGGGGGCCCGAAGAGGCCCGGTCCGCCCGCTTGGAGCCCTAGCTTGCGTCAGCTAGCATCCGGGGGAATCACCGCATGGCCATCATCCTCCCGACCTTGATGCCACCTGGCTGGATTGACGCCGATTGTTCGGTTTGCCGGCCGCTGTTTGCCGGCGTCGATCAGAAAGTGGTGCCCTTCATGGCGATCTTGGGACAGGTCGCCCCCCGCAAGAAATTTGCGCGTCAAGCCCAGCTGCGTGAGTGGGGAATGTCGGCGCAGCAGGTGGAGCGTGAGGCCCTCGAGGACTGGTTCAAGAAGCTCGGCGCCGCCTACGTCGAGTCGAGCGGCATGCTGATGTTGATGAAGCACTTCGCGGCGCTGGCGATTCTCGATCCAAGCGCTTTCGAAGCCGCCCACCGCCGCTGGGGCGACTGGTTGCTCGTGGGCATCCCCGATCTGTCCACCATGTGTGTGACGCCACCAGAGTTGGGGACGACCATGCACCTCCGATCGCTCAAGGTGAGCTCGCCTTGGTCGACACCGTGTTCGCGGTATTCAAAGGCGGAGTTCACGGTGTGGTTCCAACCACCGGCGATTTGGCCACCGAGCGGATCGAATGGTCAAACAGCTCAACAGCGCTGCTGTTCGCTCGCACCACCAGCCCCCCTTCGAGGCTGCAATCGAGATCAAGCGCGGTAGTGACCCGCCCCGAGCCAAGCTCAGCTTGGCACTGCCAACCGACTATTGGCATCGGCGGGTGGTGCTCCGGCTCGAGCTCGACTGTTGAGCAGTCGGCTCGCCTTGCCGTCACCACCCCCGCCGACAGAGCGACGGAATGCGGCCACACGGACGCTCAGAGCAGACGGGCGCCGACCCAGTAGCAAGCCAAGCCGACTGTGGCCATGGTACCGAGCCTGAGCATCAGCTGCGGCCGGCCTACCCTCTTCAGTTGCCATAGCAGCCAGCCCAGAACGAGGATGAGTGTCAACTGCCCGAGCTCGACGCCGAGGTTGAACGACAGCAGCGGCATCAGAAGATCGCTACCGGACAGATTCGCATCGAGCAGCACGCCTGCAAAACCAAAACCGTGCACGAGGCCGAACAGCAAAGCCACACTGGCGCGCCACGCATTTGGAGCCCACGGGGCGGTGGTTTGAGCTGCGGGGCTGACTCGGTCACGAACGACCCCCTCGAGGTAGCCCAGTGACAACAAAGCCAAACCGAGCAAGGCCCACACCGAGTGCTCGAGCAATCCACACAGCGCGGCGGCGGGCAGGGAGAGCAAAACCAACGCCAGGGCTGCGCGCAGCTTCGTTTGGTTGGTCTTGGACCCAACCGCCACCACCACCCCTTCGAGCGCTACCACCAGAATCGACAGGGCGATCAACAATTCGATGGTAGCGCCTGGGGGCCGCATCACGCCGGTGACGGCCAAGGCGAGTGTAACGGAATGGCCAATCGTAAACGCAGTGGCGGTCCATAGCAGTGGGCGCACCATCGCCCGGCTGGCAGGCTCGTCACGGCGAGCCGAGTACCAGACCACCAGCACCAACATGAACAGGAAGGCCAAGTGGTCATAGCCGACCAGAATGTGACTAACACCCGATTTGATGAACGTCGCCCAAGTTGCCGTCGCTGTTTGCTGCTCGCCGCCTGCGATCACCAGCTCACGTTGCAATGGGCTGAGCGAGGCCTTGTGCTCGGCCGCTGACTGACCGGTGATCTTCATGCGCGCCAAATGGGTGTGTCCCATACCGAGCTTCGGCAGCAGATCGACCCGGGCGCGCACGCCCGCTTTGGAGACGTCCTTGGGGCACTGGTAGCTGCCGGTCACAACCAGCGATTGCCCAACAACGCGCGCCGGACCGTTGGTGATTTTTGCCTCGCAGGTGGCCTTACCCTGCGAAACTTCGACGCCCTCGACGACCCGCTCGCGAGCGAGCTGGCGCATTTGCCGCAGCTCCCGCGGACCGATGGATCCTTTTTCGAGCCCAATGCCGACGACGAGCTGCGCAACACCCGTCTGCGGAAGGCGAAACTGGACCTGCGCCTGATTGTCGCGCCATGTCCACGTCGAGGTGGATACATTGCGCGAGTGCGCTTCCGCTGTTGAAGACAGGCTCAGCACAGTAGCGACGAGCATCAGGACGATGACCAGGCGGCGCTGCATGGCTCACATCGCCTTTCTGTCGGCCCGCTTCGCAGCCGGTGAATCGAGAGCTACCAGCAGACGCTGCACGGCATCGGCAGCAACCTGCACGTCGGCTTGCTCGCGGGCCTCTTTGAGATACCGATCCAGAGCCTCTCGCGAAGCCTGCCGTCGGTAGCGGATCAACACGGCTTGGCGGGCTTGCTCGAAGGCGAGGGGGGCGCCCAACTTGCGCTCGTCGATGCGCACGATGTGATAGCCGTGACGGGAACGAAGCGGCGGGCTGGTCCGCCCAATTGCTGTTGCACGCACAGCGCGGCCGTAGCCTTTGCCCATGGCTGCCTCGATGGCGCCGATGCGGTGCAACCGGAGGCTGTAGTCATACGGCGGCGCTTGGGAATGCGCTGTCCTGAGCGCGTCGAAGTCGGCCCCTTGGGCAAGCTGCTGATGAATGCGCTCAGCCGTCGCTTTGCTCGCGGCGCCAGGGAGGAACAGCTCCGTGACGCGAGCCTGCGAGTCACCGAGAAAGCTGCGCCGATGCTGCTCGTAGTAGTCACGCAGCTGCTCGTCGGATGGTTGGGCCACGCGGGCTTCGCTGGTCGCGAAATCACGCATCACTTGAAGCACCCGACCGCGCAACAGGCCGTCGCTGCGCGCAAGACCGAGCCGCACACCTTGTTGAAAGACGATCTCCTCGAGCACCACCTCTTCGAGCAGTCGCTTCGCTTCCTCATGATCGATGCTGCCGTCAGTGCGAACCGCTGGTGAGATTCGTTCAGCAACGTCTTGCGCTGGAAGAACCACCCCGTTGACCGCCACGAGCCCACCGGCTGGCATCGGCTCGCTGCCGCCGTCCGCCAGACCAACGAACAAGCAAGCGGCCCCGGTCAGCATCGTCAGAATGAGCCACCAGGACGAGCGCGGCTGCGTGGCCCGCGTCGAGGATGGCTCGGCGTCATGCTCACGAGCGCTCACGGCTGGCTCCCGGAATAGAGGTAGATGGGTGATGACCAGGCGCGCTCATTGGTCGGCGAGCTGCAGTCGTCATCCTTGCTGTCGGTGCACGGACGGCTCTTGACGCAGCGACCGTTTTCGTACTCCTGGCAGCGAACCGTATCGCCGTTGACGCTGAGGGTCTGTTCTTGGATCGCGCGCACGTAATAGACCACTCCGGCGCCCAGCTTGGCGTAGTCCGGATCGGAGAACGTCACGGTGCAGCCGGCTTCGCTCGCCGCCGTCGCTGGATCACATGGGAGGGTCTTGTACGGATCCTGGATGAGCGTGCCGAGATCGGCATTGCTGCTGTTGGCGCGGACAACACGAATGACCTCCACACGCTCGATGGCGTGCCGCTCTTTGCCAGGCGCGTAACAAGTGCCGTGACAGGTGAGCGCGGCGAAAGCGTAGCCTTGGGTCGCTTTGACGTGGCTGCAATCGCCGGTCTCTTTCAGGGCACCCACGGCACGAACGCGGAATTCGGGAGCGGTCTTGTAGTCGTGCGCCGTCGAGCCCATCGGCAGCTCGTCGCCCACGTTCGGATTGGTCAAGTAGAACCACAGCTTGATGCGCGGTCCGCTGGTGGCGTAAATCTCGCGACGCCGGAACGCCTCGAAGAGCCCCTCACGCAGCGAGTTGGAATCGGCAGCCGGAACGTGCACGGCAGCCAAACCGCCCGTGTACCAATAGCTGCGCTGTAGCTCCTTCGGGCTCGGCTCGCCCTGTCCCATCGAGGTGATCGCGCTCCACAAGCCACCTGCCTCGATCTCGGCAAACTCCTTTTCTTGCTGCACCGATCCAGGAGCAACGTGGTGGGTGTCGGTCGCCGAAATGAAGCCCAGCTCGTAATGGTGCCGCTTGGGGTCGTCGGGTTGCTCGATCTCGCAGACACAGCTCTGGATCGTTGCGTCACAACCAGCAACCCATTTGGCACATCCCGGCGGCAAGCGGTGGGCCAGCGCAGCTTGCACCGCGCCGCGCCCTTCGTAACTTGCTGCCGGCTTGAAGCAGAGCGGCTCGGGTGCACCAGGCACCTCGGCCCCACTAGCCGGGCACTGCCCGCATTCACCCCAGTCGAGCCGCGGGAGCTCCTTTTCGATCTTGCCCAACAAGCGACACACCTGCGTGCCGGCCGTCAGGACCTCGGCCTTCTTCTTCTTGCACTTCAGTGGACGGAACTTGCAGTAGACCTCTTCGATCCACTCGTAACAGGTCCAACAGCAGGGCACGTAGCGGTCGCCCTGTTGAGGCGCACGACAACGACACCCAGCCACCGGCTCGTCGCCGTAGGGATTGCATTCCTCGTCCGTTGGCGCCCCCTGGATGGACGGGTTGCCATTGGCCTTCTTGTGAATCACGAAGTCAGCTGGCAGCTCGACGTACTGCTCCGAGTTGCCGTGCTTGGAGTAGACCTCGATGTAGGTCTCATAGCCCTCGCCGGTCTTGGCATCGTAGGGGGCGTAGTCGGCTTGGGTGTAAGCCTCTTGCCAACGCGCTTCGGCTCCAACTCCCCACGCGGTTCCGTGCGATCCAACCAAGGCTTGGCGCCACTTGGGATCGACACTGCGCCAATCGTCTAGCTTGGCGAAGAGCTCCTCAGCAGTCACGGCCACATCGCTGCACGCGCGCGGGTCGCTGCCAGGACCGCACGGGGGATAGGTCAGCATCTCGACGAACTCGCTTCCGGGATACTGGTTTGAGGGCTTGTAGGGATTGTGCGACTTCAGGAACTGATAGATGTACTCGGGTGAGCCGACGAAGCTCGCTGAAGCGATGGGCCGCTTGGTGGTGGCGCCGGCCGTCGCCGGATTGTCGGGATCTTCGAGGTTCAAGAAGTGCAGCAGCTTGTGCCCGTAGAAATTGCGGTGGCCCTTGAAGACGGGCATCTGCGTCCACTCGAAGCCCTGGTAGGCGACGAACGACGTTTCGGCCGGATCGAGATCTGCTTGGCAATTGGCGATCTGGCGCCGGGCCTCGTCCCAGACGTCGTCGGAGAGAAACTCTGCGTGCTCGGTGCTGACGAAGAAATCCAACCGAGAGCAGTGCTTGGCGAACTCACACGCCTGGTAGGGATCGGAGTCTCGCTTGATCATCGATGTGCCGTGCATGGCCGACCAAGCGTCGAGTGAAAAGCGGGTGTGAACGTGGTTGTCCCCCCAATAGATGAAGGTGTTTTCGCCAGGTGCTGAGCGGGTGTCTTCGATCGGGCTCGCAACCTCTGCGAGCTCCGCGGCAGGCTCATCGTCGACATCCCGGGTGTTGCAACCCGTTGCAAGGGCAAGCCCTGCCGCGGTCAAGACCACACAGCACCAAACGCCACGCCCAAGCGCGACGCGCCAACTCTTTTGATGAAGCATGCCCACAATGTGTGGCCGCTTCGATAGCTGTGCAACTATTTATGCAACGGTCTACAGTGGCCCATATATCGGTGAAGCCTCGGCCAGACAAATAGACGCGTCATATCAATTGGTTACTGGCTGAGCCTACTTCGGGTTCAGGCGACCACATACCCCAGGAGATTGTTTCGGCAGCCAGCGGAAGGTGTTGAGCCAGCCATCCATCACGTGTTTGGCGAATCCATCGCCATAGGCTCGGATGAACACCAACGAGCCGTGCTCGTTGCAAATCGGTAGCAGCACGACCGAGATCTGCGCCGACGTGCCCAGCACATACCAAGTGGCTTCGATACCATCACCCAGGTGCAAGCGTCGGCTGGTAATGCGCCCAGGCTGGAGGTGCCCGACGCCGATGCCGCGGGCAAATCCATTGGCGAGCTCGGCCAGCACTTTGGTGTTGAAGCTGACGTTGTGAACCCGGTCGTGGACCAAAACGCTACCGGTGACTAGCGCGCCTCTGCGATTGACGCTCAGCTCGCTCGTGTCGTCGATCTTCCAGGTCATTCCCTTGGGGACGTAGCCTGACAGCCCCAGCCACTCGCTACGGAAGCGATTTCCTTGCACCGTTCCGGGCACGCGCTCCGGAAGGCTCTTCAATTCCGGAACGCGCTCGGTCGCAACAGGCCGGCGGGCTGGAACAGCGCCAACCAACGATAGAGACTGCTTGGCCAGTCGAGCCATCTTGCTTGCTTCAAACCCCCGCAGCACGACAACCCGCTTGCCCGCGCGGCGCACCAGCTTGGAGGCGCCCACCGCGAAACGGGTCTTGTCTTCAGTGAGCTTGCGGCTGCGCCAACAGCGCGAAGCACCGTTGGCAGCCTTCTCGAACTCACGCGCCTCGCTCTCGTCGTCCCAAGTGGTGACCCAAATGAGCGCCGTGTTGCCATCATCGTCGGTCAGCACGCTGTAGCTGTCGCCGCCCCAGCCGGCGGCAGCCTTCGCCGAAGGAATTTCCCCCAGACAGCTGCTCAACATGACGGCAGTGAGCAGCTCGCCCATTCTGCCCTGACTGTGGATCTCCCAGCCGTCGGGAGCCGGCGGAGGCTCGACTGGTACCGGCAAGTCGCCATCCAGGTACTTCTGCGGATGGAGGATGTGCTCACTCGACTCGGGCGGCATCTCGAAGCTGCGTTCGAGCAGCGCGTAGCCCCCGGCGCGATATAGATCTGCTGCGAAACGTAGACCGTCTTTGTAGGGAAACTCGAATCGCGCCCTCATCAGCGGCGAGGCGTCGTCCAAGGCGTTGCGCTCGCGTTGATGGGCCACGTCCGCCACCGCCACGCGATCGAAGATGTGGTGAATCAGGCGCGCGACCGACACGCCTTCGCTGGACGCTACGTATGCGGCAACGGAAAGCATGGCGTCGCCTTCCACCAAGGCGAGACGCGCCAGAAACGAATCAGCGCCCTCGACGTCTTGAAACGCGCGCAGATTGTGGTGTTGATCCTGAAGCGCGTGCTGAACCTCGTGCGCCAGTACCAATCGCTCTTTGAGCCGGTCCTCGGCGCTGGCTAGCGGCCGCGCACGATAGAAGACCCGCTTGCGACGCATGTCGTAGAAACCGAGGGTGCCCTCGTTGACGATTCGCTCGGCGCTCGGGCCGCTTGTTGGAACCTCGAAAGCGAGCAGGAACGGCGCGGCCGAATCCTCATCTTCGGTCTCTTCGTCGTCAGCCTCGGCTGCCTGGAGCTCCGCGACGAAAGCCTTCTCGTCGAGCCGATCGACGCGAACCGGTCGTGCCAGCTCGACTTTGCGTGCCGCCACGACCCGCTTGACCAGATCATTGAGTGCTTGATCACTCAAGGGCGGGTGCAGCTTCTTTCGCGGAGCGCGCGGCAGTCGCGGCTCACAGGCCACCAAGACCAACAGGATGAGCAGCAACGTCCTAATCACGCACGACGATTTCATAGCGCATCTGCCTTGATGGTTCCTCGGCGGGGTGACTTGCAAAGAAGACCGCTGCCAGCTCGTGGCCCCGACGAAGTGATACACCCTATCGCCACGGGTTTTCAATACGCTGAACGACGTATTCGGGGCCGCTCTCCCTCGGCTTGCTGGGGGATCAGACTGATCCGCGCGCTGGCACGATGAGATCCCCTCGCTGCCTCTCCCGAGCTGGAAGCTCTCGATATTCCGTCGCCCGAGCCGGGCACGGCCGTTGCAGTTGTGCCCATCAGTCGGCCCCAACGAGCCGACAGCAATCCTTCTGTGGAGAATCACACATGACCAAGCTCAACGACCATACCTTCATCAATTTCCGACGAGTGGGCCGCGCCAGCCTCGCAGCTCTTGCCGTGGCCGTAATGGCCAGCTCGCTAGCGACGGCCAACGCCGGCAACAGCAAGGACAGCCCCGGCAAGATCACCAAGGCGACCACCATTACGATCAAGAAGAACAAAGGAAAGATCTCGGGCAACATCAAAAAAGGGCAGGTCGTCGATCTGAAATGGGCCGAAAAGAGCAGCGTCGCCTGCTTCCCTGGCACCCAGTTCAAGCACTTCGATGGCCGCCACGTGCTCTACAAAGTCGAGATGCCTGCCCACACCAAATTCACCATCACCGCCACACCCAAAAAGTCGACCACCGACATCAGCCTCTACGCCATCCGGGTGGGACAAGGCGGCGTCGCCTATCCGCCGGACATCACCAGCGTCATCAGCTGTGAGGCCGACTACGCGTCCAACAGCTACTCCAACCCCTTCAACCCCGGCGATTCCGAGACGGTAGTACTGACGGCTCCGACCAAGGCCTACACCCTCTACATTGGCGTCGCAGGTGCCAACAAAGCCAAGCGCGGCGGATTCAAGCTCGAGGTCAGCAGCCAGCCGTACTGAGCGACAGAGGGCGCGGCGTAATGGTCTGAGCTGGACGGCAGGACCGACGGGCAGACTCGACAGTGATGAGGATGCCAGGACGCTCACTGCCGTCGAGTCCCTCCAAGCTTCTGCCACCCCGGCGGACGCAGCGGGCGGAGCACTGGCGCCGATTGCCGCTACCGTGTTCGATCGACGCTACCAGCTCAGTCAGAAGCTTGGGCGCGGCGGCGTGGGCGTCGTGTACACGACAACCCGCCCCCCGAAGACAGCCGACTACTAGACGCTGAGGGCGCGACCGTTGTCACGCGCAGACAGCCCCTCGAAGAACGGTGCAGCTTGGGCCACCCATTGTTTGGGGCCCGGGAAGGAGCCGGCTTGATCGCCCCAACAGCTGCGGAGCATGTCGGTGTCGATGACGCCTGGGTTGACGGAGACGGCAGCGAGCCCGTCAGGCAGCTCTTGTGCGAGCGCACGTGTCATGCCTTCGATTGCCCATTTGCTGGTGCAATAGGGCGCTACTTCGGGCGACGTCGACCGGCCCCAGCCAGAGCTCATGTTGACGATGACGCCTTCGCCGCGCGCGATCATTGCCGGCAGGAATGCTTGGATGACATGAAACGTACCAGTGACGTTGATGCGCATGAGCTGATCGAAGGCTGCCGCGTCCACCTCCCAAAGAGGCGCGTTGCGATTGATGATGGCAGCGTTGTTGATGACGAGATCGGGAGCGCCGAGCGCTTCGATGCTAGCGGTCGCCCACCGCTGCGTGGCCGCTGAATCCGAAACGTCGACGACCTCGCAGCGATGGTCCCCGCCGAGCCGGCCGCCGAGCTCCTGCACGGCTGCCTCGCTTCGGCCACAGCCCACTATCGTGTGGCCGCTCTTTGCCATGCGGAGCGCGAGGGCACGCCCCAGTCCTTTGGTGAACCCTGTGATGACGATGACCATATGGCGCGATCCTACAACGTCAGTTGCCGCCCTTGGCCGCCGGTTGCGCCACAGCGGGCCGGGCCGCGGCGTCGAGAAGCTGGCTCAGGGTGGTTTCGGTGCAAAACTTCGCCAGCCGCGTAGCTGGCACGGCCGTCAGCTGCTTGATGGCGTCCAAATAGGCGGGAACATCGAGGCCAACCGTCACCGGTGGGAAGAACTGATCGAAATGGTGCACGAGGACGAGCTTCGGATCGAGGCGGCTCGCCACACAGACCGACTCGTGCAGCCAGTCGGTGTTGGCTGGACAATAGGGCAGCACGCAGAGATCGATTTGGGGGCAAGCCAACTGGACCGCACTGACGTCGATGGCCAGGTTTCCAAAGAAGACGACCGTCAGGGCTGGCTCGTGTAGCTCGAAGGAAATGGCGAAACAGGCGCCGTACAGGTGGCCACTGAGAAAGCGATAGGCTCCCTGAAAGCTCTCGAGGTTGCCGCCCTTGCGCAATTTCTTTGTCGCATCCCAGATGGTGGCGAGATCGAACCGCTCGGTGCCGATGTGATGAAAGGCGATGGTCAGGCCATCCAGCACGATCCGCTCGCCACCCACGACGCCGTGCCAGTCGTTCGGTCCGCGTTTTCGGTCAGCCGTGCGGGTGCGTCGATGCCGGCGTTCCAGATCGCCGAGCGCGGCTTTGGGCAAGTAGCTCTGGCGTGCGTTTTCGACGGCCAGCGCGGGTGCGTCGGCGAAGTGATCCCAGTGCGCATGGGTCACGAGGAGGTAGTCGAGCGGCGGCAGATCCGCAGGACCGATGGGCAAGACGGGCTTGGCATCGCGAGGACGATGGAAGAACGGATCGAGGAGAATTTTGGTCTGTTGCCACTCGAGAAGCCAGCACGCGGCACCGAGCCACTTCATCCGCAAATCCGACACGGGAGCCATCATACTGCACTAGCCCAACCCGTCCGGGAGTAATTCAGCCCAGCCCAACCCGTCCGGGAGTAATTCGGAGCAGCCCAACCAGCCCAGCAGCCCAACCCCCAACCCGTCCGGGAGTAATTCGGAGCACCCATCGTGGGACAAGCGCTGTCCCGCCTGTCTTCACGGCCTGCTCGC
>CAZRGL010000369.1:0-11266 GCA_964599485.1 uncultured Polyangiaceae bacterium | reverse complement strand
TCCTCGAGAGCGCAGTCGACGAGTACCTACGGGATCCACGGCACGCTGTGGCATACCGGCGGGGGCGGAGTGCATGCTTCCAACCCGTCGAAGCAGATTTCTGGGACCGGCAGGAATCCCCAGAAGGAGTAGCGCTCGGTATTGCCCTGTAACGTGACGTTCTGTGCACACTTGTAGTCCGAGTACGAACCCGTTGTGAGCTGGACGAAAGCGACTCCAAAGTAGTTGTTGTGGCTTACGCCGTCGTAGGCATGAAACTGCGCGTCGACGAGCACCAGCCCAACGGTCGCATGGCTCGAAGTGAAATCGTGCAGCTCGAGGCCAGCCGAGTCCACGGCGATGTTGGAGCCTCCAAACTTCTGCACCACCGTCGTTCGGCGCACGTCGATGTCCCTCAGGTGGGCATTCGCGCCGTCCTGGACGAGCACACCAAGCACGTCGTTGTCCTCGACGAGGATGTTTTGGCCGTAGAGCTCGGCCTCGTCGTGAATCATGATCCCGGCAAAGCCGTAGCCAGCGAGGACGGCAGTCTCGAGGTCAGCGTAATTCGGATTGTGCCTCGTCGCGCGCACGGTCATCGCCGACGCGTGCACCCGTGTGCTGTTGCCCTCTGCCAGCAAACCGTTGCCTTCGTTGGCCACTAGGGCGACGTTGCTGAGGCGCGCCTGAGCGGCGCCCTCGATGTGGATGGCGGCGCCTTGTTGCAGTGGCGCGCTCGGAAGCGATCTGGTTGAAGACACGCGGAGCGAGCTCGCCCTCAACCATCCGCCGGTTTGCCAGATGCCGGCTACTGCCGCGCGGTTGATTGTCACGTCTGTGAGAATCGTCCCAGCGCTAGGATGATCGACTCGAATGGCCGCCGGCGCTGCGCTGTCCTGCAAGGTCAAGCGCTCGACTTTGAGCGTGTTGGGGCCGCTATTGGTGAGGTTGCCCAGCAGCACGGTGCCGCCACCGAATGCTCCGGTGATGCGCGTCGTCATGGTGATGGATAGCGACTCGTTGTAGCTCCCCGCATCGACCAACACCCACACCGAGCAGGCTTGCTCCTTGTTAGCTCGCGCCAGCGCTTCGCCAATGGTGCCGAAAGGACAGCCTTCGCTGCCATCACAGCTGTCGAGCTCTCCCGGCGCCTCGTATTTCGGGTTGTCGTGTTTGCTGCCGAACAGCTCGTTGACCGCGCCCTTGCCGGTCTTGGCCGAGGCGCCGAAGTAGGGCCCCACATGGTACAGCTTGTCGCAGTTGCTACCGGCCAGCGCCGCGCTGCTCAGCGACATGGCGATGCCGATGGCGGACAAGGTCAGGATCGTGGTGCGGATAGTCTTCATCTCGCTCTCCTTTTTTGAGAGAAGCCGTCGCAAGTTCTGTGCCGCACCGCTACTAGCTGTTGTCGCACCATTGGCGGTCGCGAAAGCCTGAGGCGCCCATGGGACGTCCCAGTGGCTGCCCCGCCATTGGAGCGACGCAGTGCCAAGGGCTTTCACGCTACACTCGACGCGTGAGCGAGTCCGATCACGCCACCGGCTGTCCAAGGAGCGCAGTGCGCCCCGCAAGCGTCACGGTCATGTCGTGGATCTGGATCGTTTTGGGTCTGATCTGTTCGTGTGGCGGCGGCCGTACTTTGTGGCGCAACGCGCTGCTTGCCGTGCGCACTGACATCATGACTCCCTTCGCTGGTTTCTGGGTCATCCAGACCATAGCCGCACTGCTGCTGCTGGCGGGTTTGAGCGGTCTGTTGGGCGGCGCGCTGCTTTTGAAGCTCCGCACCGCCGGTCGCTGGCTATTGCAGGTCGCCAATTGCGCGGTCATAGCCTGCATTGGCGTGATCGTTTGGTCGTGGCTATCGGCTGGAGTGGATTGGGGCGTCAGCTGGAGCTCTACTCGAGCGTTTCCGCTGCTCGGCCCGCTCGTAGTCCTGACACTCGTTGCGGTACTGATCGTCGCGATGGCGTTCAAGCTCGGTAGCCGCGAAATCACCGCTGCCCTCCAGCGCGCCGCCAGCTCCGATTTGCCAACGAATTAGGTGCGCTGAGCCGTAAAGTACGGGGAGCTGTACTTGAGCGTTGTCGTCGCTGCAGGCGGTCAGTGCCGCCAGCCAGAGCGCCAAGGAGTCAATCAAAACAGCAGCCACTGCGCGGCGCTGGCCGCGATCAGCAAGCCGACTGAAGTGAGCCATGCTGTTGCGCGCCCGCGCTGGGTGCGCGCATTCTTCAGTGCCGGCTCGGGTAGGGGCGGGGGTTTACCCGGTTTACCCCCGCCCGTTGGCTCCCAATGGTCCGCGCGGACGGGAACGTGACTTGCCGGGCACTATTGTGGCGACCACACCGACGTCTACGTTGATGGGTCGGATCGCTGCAAGACACCCAACCGAGCTTGCGAGGGAGGTGATTGTCAGCCCGCAGCTCCTTGTTGGGCAGCATCGCGATCGAGTATCTCGAAGTAAAGGATCCGCGGCTCTCCTCGCTCACAAGTAAAGCGCAAACCGCTAGCCTTTACCAGTGCTCGATAGTTCCGCGAAATCATTGCGGTCGCACAGCTGCTCAGCTCCAGCAGCGTGCCTCCATGACCGCTAGCTCGTTAGACCGCGCCATCGTTGTAGCTCACCAGAATGAGTACGTCGGCGGCAGCCTCCGGCACTCCTTCCGCGCGTTCTGCATCACTGGGAGTTGACGAGCCGCACGAGATCTTCGGTCAAGGCGAGTCGGACCTCCGGCCGGACCTCGCACAAGAGGTCGAGCACCCACTTTTTCCAGACGTGATCGCTCCAAGGCGTTTGCTGCAGCCGCGCGAGATAGTCCCTCAGGTCCGGCAAGTAGACGACCTCCCGGTGGCTATCGCAGCCAAAGAACTGCGGGCTCGCGCCAGCGACAAATGGGGCGAGCGCCATCGCGGCCACGGCGGCACAGCTCTGCAACAGAGCCACGTCTTCGGCTTCTGGACCAAAGTCGTAGTCGCCAACAATGACCCCATAGGGTTCGCCGCCAGGTTCCGTGTACGGCCCGCACACTATCCCATACAGCCCACTGTCATGGACGCTCGCGCTCGAGGCGAAGTCGGCGACGAGCTCGTCCTTCGAGCAATCGAGCAGCTCCACCTGGATGTCTGTGTGAAGTCGACGCGCTCCACCACGAACCACAAGCTGCGCCAGGCGCGCTCGAGCTCACGCAGCGACGGGTGACGGAGAATCGCGCCGAGCTGATCAGCGATCAGCTGGTCGAGTCGCTCGAGGACGGGTGCCGTGTCGAATGCCATTGTGCCTCCATCATGCCCCTGCGCAGCCCGCTGGGTACAGTGGTTCGCCAGTTACGCCAGACGTAACTCGAAGGCTACGGTGACTTCGACGCCAAGACAGCCGCGATGTTGCGTCCGGCGGGCTTGCACCACGGCGTGAACATCGGCCCTGGTTTTCGCAACACCGGCAAACCCCAAGCCAGCGACTTCGACCGACTGCAGGCGCTGCCATTCCGTCACCTGCTAAGCGCCCACGGCGAGCCGCTGCTGAACGAGGCGCACGCGGCAGTGTCAATCGCAATGGCACCGCTGAGGGCGTAGTCCGCTGTCCCGAGTCATCTGATACCGCCTAGAGGGGTAAATTGACCGTATGGAGAACACTTTCGAGCTGTAGAGCCCTCTCAGCCTCAAAATGTTCTCCATACGGCCATTTTGGGCCGCTGGTGTTCTGAGGCTGCTGAGGCTGCTGAGGCTGTCGTCCGGTCTGCAGGGCAGGGCGGCAAGCGCTGCGGGAGGCCAGTTACGCCAGATGTAACTCGCAGGGCGCACTGGGTGGCGCCTCAGGTTGCCTTGTTTTCGATCTCGGTGAGCACCTCGTCAAACAGATCAGCGGCCTCTTGGATGATCGTTTTTTCCAAGTCGGAGTGGATCAAGGCTGCGAGGCAGGCCTGCATGTCGCCGGTAACGTTTCCCTCGAAACGCGCGACGTAATTCTGAAACACGGCCGAGTCCACAGCCCCAGCCTCGAGCTTTGCCATGGACCCGGGGCCGATGTCTCGACGGGGATCCATGTTCGTCATTGAAGAAATGGGCACGCCCCCCTCGTGAACGAACTTCTGGTTGGCATATCGTCGGGCGAAGCTCGCATCGTGGATGGCGATCGCAATCCTCCGAATCTCCTCTGCCGGGAAGGTTGTGCTGGTTGCCCGACAAAGCTCCTTCAGCTCGTCCACCACCAACGCATTGTGATTGCCGACGGCTTCGAGGATTTCCAAGTCCTTCGGAACGAAGCCGAACGTCGAATCGTAGGCCTGCCGAAGTAGCTGGACGGCTTCCCCAACCCGCCCTTCTTCACGAGCTCGACCGGCTTGTTTGATCAGTCCCCGCCTCTTTGCTGCAAGGACGCGCTCGACGACCACGACCACGACGATCAGGCCGATCACCACGCCGAGAATGATTTTCCACCACATCGATCCCTCCCTCGCGACTTTTCTCCCACGGTGGGACTGAGCCTGCAACGCATGTAGTCTGTTGCTCGTGTGCAGCCGCTACGATCAGTTGCCGGAGACAAGCATGCAGATGACCAACGCTTCACGATGCGCCGCAGCAGTCGTCGTACTGGCTGTTCTTCTTCTGTCGTCACCAGCACGCGCGGTATGCCCGACATACCACTACGAGGCGCACGAGGTGCAGGTCACCGTTACACCCAAGACGAAGTGCCTCGGCGTACAGTTTCAGGGCTCGCTGGACAACTGCAAAAAGGTCCGAGTCAAGATTGACAATGGGTGTAAGAGCTTGTTCGCGCTCGCCAAGGATCCGGGCGCTTGCGCTGGCCAGAAGCAATGTCAAAAGGTCGCTGCTGGCAGGTCGGTGAGCTTCTTGGTTTTCGACCCCGACTTCATCGGGGCCAAGCCGCTGCACTATGACGGTACCCTTGGCAACGATGCCATCGCGATCGACATTACCTACAAGGTCAAGAATATGAACAGTGACCCGTCATCGGGCGGCTGTAGCGTGGCTCAGACGGCAGGCAGCAGCGAGAGCGGGGCTCGCGGTTTTGGTGGCGGCCTGCTTGCGTTGCTCCTCGGAGCACTCCACCGCGTGAGGCGCTCGCGTCCGAGAGAATGATCTCTGCGCCTGTGTTCTAGGCGAGTCGAGGTAGCATCGCCGCATGAAATACACCATCTACGGCGCGCCTGGGTCAGGGTCCGGGATCGTCGAGGCGGCTTGCGCAGAGCTCGGGGTGGAGTACGAGATCCGCGACCTCGATGCGAGGAACGACGAGCATCGGGGTGACGGGTACGCGACCATCAACCCGCAACGCAAGATCCCGACGCTGCAAGTGGACAGCGGCGAGATCATCACCGAATCGGTGGCGATCCTGCTCACGCTCGACGAGCGCCATCGCGAAGCGGGCTTGCTGCCGCCGCCCCGATCCGAGGAGCGGGCGCAAGCGCTGCGGTGGATGCTGTTCCTCGCCACGGAGCTGTATCCCATGGTCGAGATCATCGACTACCCCGAGCGCTTCGCTCCTCGTGCAGACGGCGCCGCCGCGATGCGTGAGCGGGCCGAAGAGATCTGGCGAAGGCGCTGGCGCGTCCTCGAAGCCAATATTTCAGGCTCCCCCTACTGTCTCGCCGCCGGCTTCTCAGCTACTGATCTGTACATCACGAAGCTCAGCGTGTGGCTCGACGAAGCCTGGCGGCGCGAGCACCTGCCTAAAACCGAAGCACTCACCGCCGCCGTACGTGCCCGACCCGCCCTCGCGCCAGTGTGGGCGAGACACCTGCGCTAGTTGGAAGCTTGGCGCTCGCGCACAGCCCGTCGAATGAATGATCGTGCTGTCGTGTACTGTCTGACCGTGTTCAGAGAGAGCCACCTTCGAATTGGGTACTTGCCGGCCCATTCGAAAGCACCAACATCGAGCAGCTCATGATCGCTGAGCTCGTCGACGAGTCCCAAGACGCGAGCGTACCCTTTCTCTAGGCGGTTGCAGACCGAAGCGTAGGATTCGCGTCGGGCGCGGCGCGCAACATCCGAGTTGAGGCGCGGCGTCTCCTTCCATAGGTAACCCTCGGCAGGCGTTACTGGGGTCTTTCCGTCTCGTCCCATCTCGATCCACTCGACCACGTTTTCGGTCCACCACGCGCGGACTGCTAGCAGCTCCTTTACAGTCCAGTCGTCGACACAGTGGGCAGATCCCAGCCGCGGTCCCCCCCGTTCGATTTCAGCGCGAAGCTTCCCGAACGTGGATTCCAGTTGCTCAATCAGCTCGGAGCGAGTCTTCGGTATTGGCACGCCTCACACCTGGTCTATCGCGAGCTCGTCTCGTTGCGCGTCGGTGGTCAAAGTGTGCGCTTAGGCTAACACGCATCAGGCTGCAGACGTGCATGCAGCGTAATGGAACGATTGTGCAGGATCCCGCATCATCATAGGGCCGGTGCGGCTGTTGGGCGCCGGGCTGTTTGCTCTCGGCTTCGAGTCCGCCTTAGACTGATTGCGTGATGATCGCCTGGAGCTCCAACGGGTCTCGGCTCTTGTTCGTCAGCGTGCTCGTGCTCGCATTCAACACGGGCTGTTCTGCCGGCCACGTCCCCCGAGAGCCCGGGCCCGCGCCGAGCGGCACCAAAGCGACAGCAAGCGCTTCGTCCGCGTCGTCCGCCGCGTCCGCCACTTCCGCCACGTCCGCGCCTGTTGCGACGGTCGCGCCGACCGCCCAGCCACCCGCCAAGCCTCAGCTGCCTCCGATCGATACGACCGTGGGCACCTTCTTCGTCCGCGCTCAAATTGAGGGTATTCCGACGGCTGACGGCTACGTCTGCGAGCACGGTATCAATGCTGCCGCAGCGGTGCCCAAGACCAAAGATGAGATGTGGTTCGTCGGCAACTGTGGTTTGCGGCTGCGCCATCGCGCGGGCAAGTTCTCCCAAGCGCCGAACGTGTCAGGCAAGTGTGGCCCAATTGCTTTTTGGGGTGTGTGGGCCCGCCATGCACGCGAGGTGTATGCGCACTCACAGGAGTGGGTCATGTTCCCTGACACGTGTCCGAAAAGGGAGCCTGCAAAACGCCTGCAGCGTTTCGATGGTCGTCGCTGGTATCCGGTGGGCAGCTTCTTGTACGGCCGGAAGTTCGCTGGCTCCAGCACGGCACTGTGGCATTTGCAGGCGCCGATTGGCGACCAGTCCACAACTGGTCATATCTACCGGTTCCGCAACAACTGGTGGAAGAAACTCAAAACGCCCCCGCCGCTGCACGGCTATCACGGTTTGGCTGCATACGACGGTGGCGTGTGGGTGCTCGGCGGGCGCTTCTCGTTGCCCGGAAAAAGACACTGGCTCGACCTCGGGCATTTCGACGGCAAGAAATGGGCGCAGCACACGATCATCAATGATGACGGCCGACCCGATTTCATCCACCTGGAGGCGGCACCCGACGGGACCGCCTGGCTTGCGGAAAAGGCCGCTTGGCGCGTCACACCAAAGACCTTGACGAAGATCGACCTGCCAAAGCACGCAACCCTGGACGGGATTGCTCTGGCAAAGAGCGCGAACGAAGTGTGGTTGAACGCGATGTACGTTCCCACAGACGTGCTGCTCCGATACGACGGGAAGCGTTACACGCGCATTGAAATTCGTGCGGCGCCAGAGCTGCGCATGCGGGAGACGCGGCGATCGGTCGTGGTTGGTGCGGGCCACACCTGGATGTTCTTCGGCGGCAGGATATGGCAGCTCGTGCCGCCGGGAGGCAAGCCTCCCAAAGCTGAGCGTCTGCTCCTGGATTCGCAAGGCCGCATGAAGATAGTGCCCATGACGCAGCGCAAAGCAAATAGCACCGACGCGCCGCAGCCAGCTCGCTGAGCGCAGTGACATGCTAGTTATGCCAGCCGTAACTCGGAGGGCACACGGGTAAGGACGAGGTAAGGGCGCACGGGCCAGAAATAAGTGCAGCTGGCCAAACGCGACACGTAGCTTCTGTACATCATTCGCGATTTGCGCCGTCGATCTTTGTCCTGGGGAGGTGACCTGATGAACGCGAGCAGCTGGAAGTACGGACTGGTCCTTGGCGTGCTTGGCGCTCTTGGTGTCCTAGGTTGTGGCGACGCGCCCGCAGTGATGACGTTGCAGCCGCCAAGCAACGTCCAAGTGGTCGAAGGCGTAGCGTCGCCGGATGAGCTCGAATTCGTCATTGGGCCGCGACAGCGCAACGCGGTGCTGGCCCAGTTCAGAAAGGGCGGCCAATTCCTGTACCAGAGCTGCAGCGGCACCTTGGTTGGCGATCGCGTCGTGCTGACTGCTGCCCACTGCGTCGTGTCCAACTACAAGGCGTGGCTGGGCGGGGCCGCTCCGCAGGTTGTCAGCCCCGCCGACAGGGCGTACGGCATCGGCAACAACGCCGAGCAGCCGCTGTGGTTGGCGCTGGCCGAGACGATTCACTTGCATCCTCAGGCCAAGGGCTATGACGCGCCCTCCGATGTAGCCATCGTCATCCTCAGCGAGTCGGTTCTCGACAACTGCAGCGAGGTGATCCCCATTGGGATCAACCATGATCCGTTGCCCGAAACCGTGATCGGTGAGCAGCTGCTTCTGGGTGGGTTCGGCTCCACGACCCATCCGCCCAGTGGGTCCTCACCGATACGCTATTGGTCACTCGTGGAGATGCAGGAGGTCCATGAACAGGAGCTCGTGGTGGTGGAAGCCGGCAATGGCTTCCCCAACGCTGGCGACTCGGGCACTGGGCTCCTGCGTCGATTCCCCGATGGAACGATCCGCACCCTCGGCATTGCCTCGGTGGGTTACAAGTCAGGCAAGAAGATGCGGCTGGGGCGTGCCGATGCGCTCAATTGGTTCTTCGATGAGGTGCTCGATGCCAGTCTCGTGTGCGGAAGCGTTGGCGCTGGCGGAACCTGCAAACAAGACAGCCTCGTCAATTGCGATGGGCAGCAGTTCACCGTCGTCGACTGCCAGGAGCAAGACGAGATCTGCGAGGTTGATGGTGAGGGAGCAGCCCAATGTGTTTGCTCCTGCGACGCCAATCCCTATTGCGAGCCAGACTGCCCCTGTGACGACCAATGCCCTTGCTCCTGCGATCTGACCGATCAATGCGACGAAGGCTGCGCCTGCGATCCAGTGTGTCACCAACAGGAAGAAGCTGGCGCCGAACAAGACGACACGAGCTGCGCTCTGGCAGGCCGTCTCGGCGACCGCCGTCCGGCCCAGCTGGGTTGGATGCTGCTCGGCTTGATGGCCCTGGCGCTGCGGCGTGTGAGCAGCTGCAAGAGGACATCAGCGGTGTGTGCGACGGCTACGCGCCCCTCAGTCCGGCGATTCCCCGCCCCGAGATCAGCTTGGCTTTCGTGCGACTGTGGACCGAAGCGCGCTCCATTCGCGCCGAATAGGCCATTGCAACTCCCTTGCAACTCCCTTGCACCAAAGGGCGCTCGGCAGACGCCGCTGGGTCTCGTAGACCTGACTGGTCGGTCGGACGCTAGGGCTTTCCGAAAGCCACTGTCTCGAGGGCGGCGTGTAGGTGCACCCGAGCCCATCTTCGACAAGACGAGATCTACGGCCAAGACGACAACCCGGAGATGATCTTTTTGTCCTTACTTGCCTCGGTCCACATGAGTCCGGGGATCGAGCAGATGTCGACGACCCAGAAGCCGGGGAGTGTCTCCTTGAGTCTGCATTTGCCCGTGAGCTCGGTCCCCTCAGTGCCTTTGTCTTTCTTGAATATGACCATTGCAAAGTTCGTTTCCGACTCTCGCCACTTCTCGATTTCGTCATCGTCGTGGTGAAAACCTTTCAACACTTTCGACGTAACTTTCAGGCTTTCGACGAGCTCGGGCAGCGACATTCCTCCGTTCTTGAAGTTCATTTGGGCGTGTTCGTGAATTGAGCCCTCGGCTGCATAGAGGAGCAGCTCATCGTGTTGCCAAAAGAACCCGCCCACGCCTTGTCCCGGGCTGAGCGGGATGGAGGCTTTGGTTTTTGACGTGCCGTCGGCGCTGGCAACGTACAGCTCTGTGGTATCGGCGGTCTCGTGGGCGGCGCGGAAGGCGATGGCCGGCTTGCTGGGTGCCCAGACACCTCGCGTGATCTCGCCTGGGAGGCTGGCCGCACCGCTTACCAGAGTCGACCCCGATCCATCGGCCTTGGCAACCCGCAGCTGAGACTTGTCGTCGGTGCGATAAGCGATCCAAGTGCTGTTTGGCGACCAGAAAGGCTTTTCGTATTTGTCGATGGTGTCGCCCGCCGCGGAGACGAGCACTTTGCCGCTTCCGTCAGAGGCGGCCACCCGCATCTCACCCGTGCCGTCGGCGTTGGCGTCTGTCGTGAAGGCGATGCGCGACGAATCGGAGGCCCAGACAAAGCGCCTGACGTCTTCGTTTGATAGCTGCGCGAGGTTGCTGCCGTCGGAGTCGACGGTGTAGAGCTCTTGGCCGGCAGCGTTGGGATCAGCGTCGATCTGAACGGCGAGGCGCTTGCTATCGGGTGACCATCGAAGGACCCAAGCATTGGTTCCATTGTGCTCGACGACCTTGACCGGAGGCGAAGAGCCATCGGGGCCACCTACGTAGACACCGTCTTGTTTCATGAAAGCCATGTGTTTCGAGTCGGCGGAGAAGCTCGGCAGGCTGACGGCGCCTTCGACGAGCTGGGTCCGGCCGCTACCGTCGGGCAGCACCGAGTAGAGCCGCGAGTCCTTTGCCGGCGTGTACCCCAGCGGCTTGTAGACCAGTCGTGAGCTGTCAGGTGTCCACACGAAATCGCCCGACTCCTTCAGCTTGACGAGCTCATTGCCGTCGGTCGATGCGATGAAGGTGCCGCTGTTTCCGGTTTTCGACTCGGCCTTGTACGCAGCGTATTTGTTGTTTGGGGAAGCCATGGCCCCGTATGGGACCTCTTGATCAGCCTCGCTGAGCTGGATGGGACCGTCGCCCGCGTCCGCGAAGAGCTTGCGCTGCGCGCTCCACCCGGGCTCGTCCTGCCCGATGTACACGAAGGGACCGAGATCGACATCAACTTCAGCTGTGCCGCCTCCACCCGCGCTGTCGCCGCCTTGTCCAGTGGGGCCGCCCCCACCGCTCGCGTCGCCACCCTCGCCCGAGCTCGTGCTCGATGAGCTGGCCGAAGCTTCTTGTCCCAGCTCGTCGCTACCTCCGCAACCGATTGCGCCCGCGCAAAGCAACAAAGATGCGGCCAAGCCGAGTCCGAGTCGTTTGCCCATTCGTTTGTGCTGATTGTTCATGTGCAGTTCGTTCCCTTGCTCGAGTTGTTGTCTTGGGGTGGCTACTGCACAACACATGCCGATGCCTGCTGGG